>CAXQRU010000080.1:0-14749 GCA_964226685.1 Polaribacter sp.
ACCACGATTAATGTCTTAGGCAACGATACCGATGTCGATGGGGATAGTTTAAGTATCGACGGCACACCGACGGCGAATAACGGCACCGTGGTAGTCAATGCCGATGGCACCATCACTTACACACCGAACGCGAATTTTGTGGGCAGCGATACCATTACGTATACCGTGACCGATGGCAATGGTGGCAGTGATACGGCGACCGTTTCGGTGTCGGTCAGTAACGTGAACGATAATCCTATCGCGAACAACGATGGCCCGATCAATGTGGTAGAAGATACGCCCACCACGATCAATGTCTTGGGTAACGATACCGATGTCGATGGGGATAGTTTAAGTATCGACGGCACACCGACGGCCAATAACGGCACCGTGGTCGTGAACGCGGATGGAACAATTACCTACACACCGAATGCGAATTTTGTCGGTAGCGATACCATTACGTATACTGTGACCGATGGCAATGGTGGCACGGATACCGCCACGGTTTCAATCAATGTATCCAATGTCAATGATGCACCCATCGCGAACAATGACGGCCCAATTGCGGTGGTGGAAGACACCCCAACCACGATTAATGTCTTGGGCAATGATACCGATATCGATGGCGATACCCTAAGTATCGACGGCACCCCGACCGCGAATAACGGCACCGTGGTGGTCAATGCGGATGGCACCATCACCTATACACCGAATGCGAATTTTGTGGGCAGTGATACCATTACGTATACCGTGATTGATGGCAACGGTGGCACGGATACAGCAACAGTTTCCGTCAATGTGTCCAACGTCAATGATGCTCCAACCGCATCAAACACATCGTTTACCACAAACGAGGACACTATTTTTTCAGGTACTTTGCCAACGGCCAATGACGTAGATGGTGATACGATCACTTATTCGCTATCATCCAATGCCAGTTATGGTTCAGTAACAGTCAATAGTGATGGAACGTACTCCTATAATCCAACCGCAAACTTTTCTGGTGCAGACAGTTTTAGTTATCAAATTTCTGATGGTAATGGAGGGATCAATACCTATACCGTAGATATTGCCATCACACCTGATGCGGATGCTCCGACCTTAACGATTGTCTCCAATTCAATTTCTGCAATTGCAGGTACTGGCAGTATTTTGAATGCTCAAGGTGGGGTGGTGACATCAACTAATAATGGTTTCATGCTCAATGACTATGATGGCACAGGTTCTTCAGTAGACAATACCTATGCAGACGAAGAAATCAATCAATCAATCATCGAAAGCGACCTTGGTTTGAGTGCCGGTTATTTAGATTCATTGGCCGATACCGATAGCACTGAGGGTGCGGTTGATGGTTCATATGCATCCGCTAGTTTTTATTTGCAAGCAGGAGACACCATTTCTTTTGATTGGGATTTCTTAGACCCAGAAGAAGCGAATGCCCAAAACCTAACACTTTACAATGATTATGCCGCTGTCATTATCAATGGTCAGTCCACTGTGCTTGAGCAAGCGAATGATGCGGAAATTAATGGTTTCACCAATTTTACTTACACAGCTAGCAGTGCAGGACAAGTCGAGATTTCATGGGTCATCGTCAATGTAGGTGATTCACTTTATGATTCACAGTTAATGGTTGAAAACTTACAAATCAATGGTAGCCCAGTATCGTTAACAACCTCGATCGATCTTGGCTTGTCGGCTGCCTTGACAGATACCGATGGCTCAGAAACACTAACTGTTGAACTTTCGGGCTTCCCAAGTGGCGTAACGTTTAATCAAGGCAGTTTACAAGGTTCGACTTGGGTTATTACTGGTTCGGCGGCACTCATTAATTCCGTTGCTGCTTTGTTGCCAGCAAACTATTCAGGTGAATTTGATCTCACGGTTAATGCGATATCTGAAGAGTCAGCCAATGGCGACACGGCCACCATCACCTCAACTATCCATATTGCTGTGGGCGAAACAGCATTAAATACTTATTATGTAACGGACTCAACGCCTGCGTTAGTGGGGCAAGTGTCCAGCCCAGATGCTCAAGTTACCGTGAGCATTAATGGCGTTGATTATGTGGCACAAAATAATGGTGATGGTACATGGTCGATAGCCGATAATGTCATCGCTAATTTGTCCAATGGGCTCAACGAGGTATCCATTACCAGCGTAGATGGGAATGGTAACTCAGTGACCAATAGTGATGTCATTACTTATAGCAATGGCAATTCTGGTGCTAGTATCATCGGTTCGGATGATGATGACATTATATTCAGTGGTGGCGGCAACGATACCATCACAGGTGGGTTGGGTAGTGATACTCATGTCTTCCAAACAGGAGATGGTGGCAACGGTAACTCAGTTAAAACTGATGTCATCACCGACTTTGAGTTAGGGCAGGGTGGCGATGTACTAGACTTCTCCGATCTGCTTCAGGGAGAAAGTGCTAATGTGGATGACTTGGCCAGCTACCTCACTTTTAGCTCAAACGGAACCGATACGACTATTTACGTTGATTACAACGGCACCGATGCTGGCGGTCATAATCTCAATGTCGTTTTAAATGGTGTCGATCTTACTCAATCAGGAACCTTGTCCAATCAAGAGATTCTTCAGCAATTGCTCGATAATGGCAATTTAAATGTTGATCAATAATATCTGAGGCGGTAAATTACCGCTTCGGGTTTTCAACCCATGATTTTCCTCTTTAGTCTTAAGCAAAGAATCTTAAGCAAATTTGTGGTGTTCTGATGATTGATAAAAAATTGCTAAGCTTGCTGGTGTGCCCAGTCAGCAAAGCTCCTTTAGAGTACGATAAGACGAACAATGAATTAATCTGTTCAGCCAGCAAGCTCGCCTACCCAATTCGCGATGGTATCCCCGTCATGTTGGCGAGTGAGGCACGAGATCTCAGTTTGGAAGAAAGCAGTCAAAGGAACTAATTATGTCAGAGACTATTTTTAGTAAAATTATCAAGGGTGAAATCCCAGCAGACATCGTTTACCAGGACGATCATTGTATTTGTATCAATGATATCTCCCCCCAAGCGCCAACCCATGTGCTCATTATCCCCAAAAAAGCTATCCCTAAACTCGCTGATGCCGAGGAACAAGATGAAGCACTTTTGGGCCACCTAATGCTAGTGGCAGGTAAAGTGGCTCGCCAACTGGGCGTCGATGAGGCATTTAGGGTCGTGATCAATAATGGGGCAAAGGCAGGCCAATCGGTCTTTCACTTGCATTTGCACCTATTGGCGAGAAAGGTTTTTGCCGAAAATAGCCTTTAAAATTTTTACTTTACCGGTATAGATCGCTATACTATGTCGTTTTTTCCGGTAGCCAACCTTTTGGAACAACTTGAATGAAAAGCGCTGAAATTCGTGCAGCTTTTTTGGATTTTTTTAGCCAACAACAGCACCAAATAGTACCAAGCAGCTCCTTAGTGCCTCAAAATGATGCCACTTTGTTGTTTACTAATGCTGGTATGGTGCCTTTTAAAGAGGTATTTTTGGGTCAAGATACCCGGCCCTTTAATCGAGCGGCTAGTTCACAGCGATGCGTGCGTGCTGGCGGCAAGCACAATGATCTTGAAAATGTCGGTTACACTGCAAGGCATCACACCTTCTTTGAAATGCTTGGCAATTTCAGCTTCGGGGACTACTTCAAAAGAGAAGCCATTTGCTTTGCTTGGCAGTTCCTAACCCAAACCTTAGGTTTGCCCCCAGAACGCCTCTGGGTAACGGTTCATATCAGCGATGATGAAGCGGCTGACATATGGTTAAAAGAAGTCGGTGTTAGCCCTGAGCGCTTCTCTCGACTGGATGAAGATAACTTCTGGCAAATGGCCGATACAGGTCCCTGTGGTCCCTCTTCAGAGATCTTTTACGATCATGGAGCCGATGTTCCCGGTGGCCCTCCTGGCAGCGAAAATGATGATCTGGATCGCTACATAGAGATCTGGAATCTGGTGTTTATGCAATATGAGCGGCAAACCAATGGTGAACTGATCGCGCTCCCCAAACCCTCTGTCGATACGGGCATGGGACTTGAGCGAATTGCAGCCGTCATGCAGGGTGTCCACAATAATTATGATATTGACCTCTTCAAAACCATTCTGGCCTCTGCTGCACAGGTGTTGAATATTGAAGATCAAGGCCAACAATCACTGAGAGTCATTGCTGATCATATCCGTTCTTGTTCATTTTTAATTGCAGATGGCGTGCAACCCAGCAATGTGGGGCGTGGCTATGTGTTAAGGCGCATTATTAGGCGAGCCGTGCGTCATGGTAACAAACTGGGCGCTGATCAACCCTTTTTCCATAAGTTAGTTGATGTTTTGGCTCAAGAGATGGGGCAAGCCTATCCAGAGTTAATTGAGAAGAAAGCGCTAATCGCTCAATCGCTTTTGCAAGAAGAAGAGCAGTTTGCAAAAACCTTAGCCCGTGGTATGAAAATACTAGAAGAAGCTCTGCCCGAGATTAAAGAGGTCATTCCAGGGCGTTTGGTGTTTACCCTCTATGACACCTATGGCTTCCCCGTAGATCTGACCAATGATATCGCAAGAGAGCGCGGTCTGAGCCTCGATATGGACGGTTACGAAGTTGCTATGCAAGAGCAACAAGCTTTATCCAAAGAAGGTGATCAGTTCAAGGTTGACTACACCAAATCCATTCGAACAGAAGGCGTGACCGACTTTTCGGGTTATGATCACTCAAGTAGTGAGGCGACTATCTCTGCCATTTTCAAAGACGGGCAAGCGGTGGATACCCTCAATGAAGGTGAAGAAGGCGTCATTGTTCTGGCTAAAACACCTTTTTATGCGGAATCTGGCGGTCAGGTTGCCGATTCCGGCGAGCTTGTCAAAGCTGGAGTTATCTTCGAGGTGCTGGATTGTCAAAAAAACGGAGATAACCATCTTCATATTGGTCTACTAACATCAGGAAGTTTACGTAAAGGCGACTTAGTACAGGCCAATATTGACTCGGTTAAACGTGCGCTGACAGCAGCCAATCACTCGGCAACCCATCTTTTGCACGCCGCCCTTCGCGAAATTTTAGGCACTCATGTCACCCAGAAAGGTTCCTTGGTTGATTCTCAAAAGTTACGTTTTGACTTCTCTCACCCCAAAGCCATGAGTTTTGAGGAGATTCGTGCGATTGAGCATCGAGTCAATCAAGTTATTCGGATGAATACTCCGGTCAATACAGAATTGTGTTCGATGGATAAAGCCAAAGAGAAGGGCGCTATGGCACTTTTCGGTGAAAAATACGGAGATGAAGTTCGCGTGCTTTCTATGGGCATGGGCTTTTCTACTGAACTATGTGGCGGTACTCATGTTCAGCGAACCGGAGACATTGGCTTATTTAAAATAGTGTCTGAGTCTGGTATTGCCTCGGGTGTTCGCCGTATAGAGGCTATTGTTGGTGAAAGGGCTGAGACCTTTATTGACGAGGCTCAATCAGCGTTACGACAATTATGTCAAACATTAAAAGCCACCCCTGAAACACTAGTCGACAAAGTTGAGTCACATTTGGCTCAAAGTAAAGTCCAAGAAAAAACCATTGCGCAATTGAGTGCTAAGATAGCCAGTCAATCGAGCCAAAATATCCTAGAGCACGTAAAAAGAGTGGGGGATGTACAAGTTTTGGCCTATCAGGCGCCAGGTCTTGATGCCAAAGGCCTAAGAGATTTGGCTGATTCGGTTAAAACCCGCTTGGAAAATGGTATTTTTCTACTGGCGGGTGTCAATGAAAATCATATAGCGCTTATTTCTGGTGCAACTAAAAATTGTCCCAAACCACTTCATGCAGGAAAACTTATGCAGCATGTCGCTCCGATTCTAGGCGGCAAGGGTGGTGGTAAACCCGATATGGCCCAAGGGGCAGGTAATGATCCTAGTCGGTTAAAAGAGGCTCTTGAGGCCGTATTACCTTGGGTAGAAGAACAATTAACTTGAAGTTAGGAAGAGAACTATGAGCCTATTGGTTCAAAAATATGGTGGAACATCGGTCGGTTCAATCGAGCGAATAAATGCTGTTGCTGATAAAGTAGCCAGTTTTAAAGCTCAAGGGCATGATCTTGTCGTGACTGTGTCAGCAATGAGTGGTGAAACCAACCGCCTAGTTGCCTTGGCAGGAGAGGTGCAAGATCAACCTGATGAACGAGAGATGGATGTGTTACTCTCGACAGGTGAGCAAGTTACTATTGCTCTATTGAGCATGGCTTTAAAAGCCAGGGGCTTGAAAGCGACTTCTTTTACGGGTTCGCAGGTTAAAATTCTAACCGACAGTGCCCACACAAAAGCTCGCATCAAATCGATCGACGAAGAAGCCATAAGAGCTAAGCTTAAAGCGGGCCATGTGGTCGTCGTTGCAGGCTTTCAGGGTGTTGATGAACAAGGTAATATCACCACTCTTGGACGCGGCGGCTCCGATACCACAGGCGTTGCATTAGCGGCAGCGTTAAAAGCTGATGAGTGTCAGATATACACCGATGTTGATGGTGTATACACCACTGATCCAAGAGTCGTGCCCAGCGCTAAACGCTTGAATAAAGTGACTTTTGAGGAAATGCTTGAATTAGCGAGTTTGGGTTCTAAGGTTTTACAAATCCGGGCGGTAGAGTTTGCCGGAAAATACAGTGTGCCACTAAGAGTACTCCACAGCTTCCAAGAAGGCCCTGGTACTCTGATAACTATTGATGAGGAAATCTCCAATATGGAACAACCAATTGTGTCAGGAATTGCGTTTAATCGGGATGAGGCCAAAGTGAATGTGATTGGTGTACCTGATACGCCCGGTGTAGCCTCCAAACTATTGGCGCCTATTGGCGAGGCCAATATAGAAATTGATGTGATTGTACAAAACGTAGCCGATAACAACACCACGGATCTTACATTTACTGTTCATCGTAACGATATGAAAAAAGCCAAGGCAATATTGGAACCTATTGTTAAAGAATTGGGTGCTAAGGCCGTTAAAACAGATGACAGTATTGTAAAAGTTTCCATTGTTGGTGTGGGGATGCGCTCTCATGCTGGTGTTGCAGGGACGATGTTCCAGACTTTAGCTAATGAAAACATCAATATACAAATGATTACTACCTCTGAGATCAAAATCTCAGTTATCATAGACGAACGCTACTTGGAGCTAGCCGTTAGAAGCTTGCACTCTGCGTTTGAATTGGATGCAGAGGTAGTTGAAGAATAGTGCTTAGAAATTAAGCCTAATTTTCTTGTTAACAGGGCAACCTTTTAACGTGAAAGCGAGCAGCCGCTCATTAAATAAATAGTTACATTACAGGATAAGGAGAAAGTCATGCTTATACTCACTCGTCGAATCACTGAATCCATTGTGATTGGTGATGAAGTTACCGTTACCGTTTTGGGAATCAAAGGTAATCAAGTACGCATCGGTGTCAATGCGCCTAAAGAAATTTCGGTGCATCGTAACGAAGTCTATGAGAAAATTGAGCAAGAAAAGCGCGAGAAGCAATTGCAAGAAGCGCACGATCAAGAAGGTTAGTCGTAGGGAAGGCGCAGACTGTTTTAGTTTTGCGCCACCTTACTCCCCCCAGTTTCCCCTTTATTTTATTGAAAAGACCCAAATAACTTAGCATTTAGTACTTTGAAATTTTTTTAATTGTGGTATTATCTCGCCCTCGTTAAGAAAGCCCGGAGAAGTGGCCGAGTGGCCGAAGGCGCTCCCCTGCTAAGGGAGTATCGGGGAAACCTGATCGAGGGTTCGAATCCCTCCTTCTCCGCCATCTATTTAATTAAGCCCTCTTTATGAGGGCTTTTTGCTATTTAAAGAGGCTCTACCCAATAAACGGGGGATGGGCATTCATCGCACTCGATTAATAATACCGCCCCAACCACAATGAGCTAAGACTCTCAGAGAGCCGTTTTTCAAATATATCTTTATGATGCAAGGGGATGATCCGCGCTTCGCGCTTCGACAAGAATATGAATTATGAATTATCATAAGTACTTCACGCGGACGTGGGATGAACCCGAAATTGATGAAAGTCTTGATTGTACCTAATAATGTATCTCAGCTGATTGGTAACCCCGACACTATTTGGTCAAAAGCATCATGATCATTCAAAACACCACAGACAATCATGGCTCCTTCTAACAAAGCAACGGTTTGCAAAGCCTTTTGTTTAGAGCTATCTCCAAGATTCTTTAGCGTGTAAGCGGTGGTAAGCCATTCAATATTGCGCTCAAAGAACTCTTTGGTTTGAGTGGTAACTTTAGGGGGAAGACCGTCAATTTCTGCACCCAAAAGCCCACATAAACACATGCGTTTATCTTTTATAAGTGCATCTCTAAAGGCTTGTATATACGTTTTAATTGGATCTTTGTTGGTCGAGATCAGTTCATCTGGTTCGCCCAGAGCATTTAGAAATTTTTCTGTGTAATAAGAAGCAACTGCAGCCCCTAAATCTTCTTTTGTTGGAAAATGATAATGCACAGAAGAACTCTTGATACCCACCGTCTATATATGCAAGACCATATTATAAGCTATCTATCGATAGATAGGTAATTTGTTAACCTAAAAAAGAGAATTTTTATGACTAACACAACAAAAGCACTAATCGTGGGCGGCTCATCTGGTATGGGCTTAGAAACTGCAAAGCGTTTACTTAAGGAAGGTCATGCAGTACAGATCTTAGCGCACCGGCAGGCTGGGCTAGATACAGCAAAAGCAGAACTGGAAAGTGAAATTGGAGGTGCTGTAGAAACGTCCCTTGTTGATTTATACGATCCTGCGCAAGTGGCCACATTTGTAGATCAAGTTAAGGCAGATAACGACCATATCAAATTTCTGGTCAATGCTGCTGGATTCTTCAAGCCAGTCACTTTCTTGGAGCATTCCGAGCAAGATTATGATCTGCAGATGGATATCAACAAAGCCTTCTTCTTCATTACGCAAGCCGTTGCTGAGAATATGAAAAATAATGGTGGTGGTTCCATTGTGAATATTGGTTCTATGTGGGCACACCAGGCAGTAAAAGCCACACCATCATCTGCCTATTCTATGCAAAAGGCTGCCTTGCACTCACTGACGCAACATCTTGCGATGGAATTAGCGGAATATGGCATTCGCGCTAATGCAGTGGCTCCAGCTGTTGTTCTGACAACGATTTATAAGTCTTTCATCGAGGAGGAAAAAATCAAAGAAACACTGGCTTCTTTTGATGGCTTCCACCCTATCGGGCGCATTGGATCACCCGAAGATATCGCTAACAGCATCGAGTTCCTACTTTCTGATAAGGCAAGCTGGATCACCGGTACGGTTGTGGATGTCGATGGTGGTGTGATGGCCGGACGTAATCAATAAATGGAGGTAATTCATGAATTATAATGAATATGAAACCCTGTGTGATTGGAATGAACAGGCACTGCAAACATTTGGTTGTACCGATCAACAAGTATGTGCGGTGGTTTGCTCTTGCAAATCACTTCACTCACAGACCGAAACAGTAGAAAAAGGAGGCGATCATGCACTCGATGGATAATTTGAAGAAATTGCCAAAACTAAGCAAGGGAGCAAAGGAAACGACGAATGCGTTCTGGGCCTATGACAAAGCGGTAATGGCAGAAGGCAGTGCCGTACCGAAAAAATATAAAGAGTTGATCGCTCTTGGCGTTGCACTGACCACACAATGTTCATACTGCCTTGAGATCCACGGCAAAGCAGCACGTGAAGCGGGTGCAACCGACGAGGAGGTCGCAGAAACAGTCCATGTCGCTGCGGCTATTCGTGCGGGTGGCGCTATTACCCATGGCACCCATTTATTTGCAGATTAAGGTGAAAGGAGGAACCCACTATGTCGCAGGAATTACATATACATGACGATTTTGACCATCGTGTTGTTATCCGACCCGATGACTACCATTGGGTTCCTTCGCCTATGCCGGGTGTAGAGCGGATGATGCTGGATCGCATTGGTGATGAAGTCGCCCGTGCGACCACCATTGTTCGCTATGCTTCTAATAGTGCATTTTCATCACATACACATGGTGGTGGTGAGGAATATTTCGTGCTGGAAGGAGTATTTTCTGATGAGCATGGCGACTATCCGGCAGGCACTTATGTTCGTAACCCTATAGGAACTTCTCATACCCCTAAGATTGGGTCAGAGGGAGCGACCATCTTTGCCAAGCTACACCAGTTTGTAAAAGATGATACCGAGCAGAAAGTTATTTATACACGGGAAAGCCAGTGGTATCCAGGCTTGGTGCCAGGCTTGCAGGTCATGCCGCTTCATGAGCATGGAACCGAACATACTGCGCTGGTGAAGTGGGCACCCAATACCTTGTTCAATCCACATCGGCATTGGGGTGGCGAAGAGATTCTGGTCTTAGAAGGCACTTTCTATGATGAGCATGGAGTATACCCCAAAGGTTCGTGGTTACGTTCGCCCCATTTAAGCCAGCACACACCTTACACCAAAGAGGATGGGGCTACAATTTTCGTAAAAACAGGGCATTTATCTGCTTAAAGGATTTCTCTTAATGGTGTTCGAAGTAATACCCTCCTTCTCCGCCATACACTAAAGCCCTCGAATGGAGACTGTGTGAAAACCGTTTCCAAATAAGGCAAAATAACCGCGACACAGTTCGCGGTTATTGTCTATGAGATACAAACAAGGTCAATCCAGACATCAAACCTCCTTATTACCACCTAGTATCGAAGATTATGTTGAAGCAGACGTGTCATTGATACCTTTGTTCAATCACTGAATATGGTTCAACTTGGCTTTAATAAAGCGGTTGCTGCAAAAACGGGTTGCAAACCCTATGATCCTGCAGATTTTTTACAACTCTATCTTGATGGCTATCTCAACCAAATCACCAGTACCCGCAAGCTAGAGAAAGAGTGCCATCACAACCTTAAAACGAATACTAAATAAAGGCCGATTTAGTTGTTGGGGGTTAAATGTTGCAGCCAGTGAATATAGTTTAGGGGTCATCAGTTGTGGCGGTATTGTTGCTGTGGCTCCTGGCCAATACAGTGTATGCGTTTGGTCTCCTGAGCTTGATGCCTCTGGAAACTCTGTCCTAGCTCAGCTGGCGCTTGAGCGACTGACCACTTATACGAGAACGTCTATTTTTTAAGAGCGGCTTGTTGTTTCCACTTCTAGCCGTCATGGCTTGCCTTTTGCGGCAAAACATTGCGTAAACTGGCCTCTTATGAAAATTAATACCATTAATTTCAATAGGTTGGAAAGGGTTTTCGCCTTGGCCTATTATTTGCTGATTAGATAATAAATTCACTTAATCATAGGTCAATCATGAGTTTTGTGCAGCAATTATTCAGCCCCTTTGTTCGTAAAGAATCACCAACAGAAGATTTTGAGCCAGCGCTTTATCAACCTTTGTTGGATTTATTAAAAAACCGGCAGTTATTAAAGGTCGCTTTGGATGGCCATTCCGGAAGCTTGCAAAGTATGATTGTGGATATTGATTTTGAGAATAAAAGATTAGTGTTAGATGGCTTCTCGCCAAGACTGCAAGATAGAACTTCTGTGATTGGACTAAAACTCACCATTAGTCATCAATCAAACCAGCAGCAGTTATCTTTTTCAGGGGTGATAAAAACATGGGATCCAGCCACAGACTCCTACATGATTGATTTACCCAAACCGCCTTCCTACAAGCCTAGACGTCAAGAAGAGCGATTATTGTTGGCCGGTCAACGACCATTATATTCTAAGGTGAAACCAATTTTTGGAGCGCCTTGGCAGGCGACGATTAAAAATATCAGCGCCGGTGGTATGCGGGTTTCGGTAGTGGGGGATGTGCGAGAGCCATTAACCAGTTCTTCTTCCGTTCAGTGTGAATTGATGGTGAGCACCCATTTCTCTATTAAGCTCAGTGGTGTGGTCAGAGGTTATCGTTTTGTTGGAAGGCCTTATCGCAATACGGAAATTAGTATTGAATTCACTAACCTTAATAATAAGCTTCTGAATCAAATAGAACAACTGCTCAATACTTTGTCTAATAAGGCGGCCTGATATTTTCTTGCAAGCGGGTCTTACAGAGTTTATGCTTTGTAAGACAAGGTTGGAGGATACATGTCAAAATTTTTACACATCACCAATGGCGATGGCGTTTCAAACCTGTTGAAGCAATCGAGCATTCGAGGTGATGTATTACCATGGCGTGACACGATGCACCATGGCCCGTTCCCTTCAGGCTTTGACCTAGATATTTTGAGCGAAGTTAGAGCGGGGTATCTTGCTGCTGATTCCAATCAAGATTCTAGCGATATAGAAAGAGACTTTAAACAAAGAAACCAACAATTGAGAAGTTGTGGTCGCTATCAAGAAATTATTTTATGGTTTGAACACGACCTACTGGATCAGCTACAAATCCTGCAAATATTGGATTGGTTTGCTCTAAATGATCAGTATTTATCAAAGTTAAAAATAATTTGTATCAACCATTTTGAAGGGATTCAATCTTTCCGTGGTTTAGGACAATTGAACTCGGAGCAAATCAGCTCCCTATTTAAGTCCCGTCGCTCAGTCACGAGGGAGCAAATCATTCTTGCCACCGAGGGCTGGCATGCATTTCGATCATCGGATCCCATGGAATTATGGCGGTTTATTGGTCGCATCAAAAGTCCAGCATTGCCTTTCTTAAAAAAATCCCTGATGAGGCATTTCCAAGAGTATCCATATACCTCCAATGGCTTAAACAGAACTGAAAATCAGATCCTTAGTTTGGTCAATCAGGGCGTGAGTAATCCCATCGAAATTTTCAAACAAAATAGAGATTTAGAGGATTGTTTTTTCATTGGTGATTGGCGCACTTATCGAATTATTGACCACTTAATACAATATGGATTTCTCCGCTCCGACAATTTTAGGCATCCACCGGGTGTTTGCATCTCTCCCGATCAATTTTCGAAACAAATAATAACGATTACTCAGCAAGGTGAAGAACTATTATTTGACCAACTCAATGCCAATGATCTTATCGATCGCGATATCTGGTTGGGTGGAGTCAACATTCACTCAAAAAAATTCTTGTGGCTATGGGATGAAATGGCAAAAAAAACCGTTCTTTATGCTGGATAAACCCATGCATTTTTGTTGCCGTATGCTGAAATCCTGCAATAATGAGATCCTTGTCATAAAACTGTATTAATATTTTGGTATCTTCCGCCCGCAATTTTTGATTACCTTCTTTTCTTGTTTGTACTAATTTTGTACAGTTACGCATCCCGGGATTCCTCTATGGATATAGCTATTGTTGGTGCCAGTTGCCGCTTTGCCAAAGCTAAAGATATTGATTCATTTTGGAATAATATCGTCAGCCAAAAAAACTGCATTCGTTCAACCCCAGCATCTCGTTGGGTGAGCGATAGTAATTTCAGCCAATGGGCTGGATTTATCGATGATGTGGATTGCTTTGATGCCGATTTTTTTGGGATTTCGGCCAGAGAAGCAAAGTTTATCGATCCGCAGCAGCGAATAGCCCTTGAGTCTTCTTGGCATTGCTTAGAAAATGCGGGTTACCAGCCCAAGTCATTATCTGGGAAAGATATTGGTGTATTTTTAGCAACGGCAGGTGTCGATTACAAAGAATTAGTTGAAAAAAAAGGAACGACAGATGCTTATGAAGCAACAGGGATTCATAACTCTATTGCCGCAAACAGAATCTCCTATTTTTATGATTGGCGAGGGCCAAGTGTAGTTATTGATACCGCATGCTCTAGTTCCTTGGTTGCAATTAATTACGCCATCCAAGCCATAGAAACTGAAGAATGTCACTCAGCTTTAGTTGGTGGTGTGAATTTATTGTTGACCCCAACCACCTTCGAGCGATTTGGGCAGATGGGTATGCTATCGTCATCAGGACAATGTTATGCATTTGATGAGAGGGCTAATGGTTATGTGCGAGGGGAGGGTGTCGCTTTTGTCTATTTGAAGTCGCTAGATCAAGCCGTGGCCGACAAGGATAATGTCCTGGGTATTATAAAAGCAATAGCTATAAACCATGGTGGCGCAGCCAATACATTGACATCGCCAAACGCGATCGCTCAATCTAAAGTGATTAAAAAAGCTCTAAACAAGGCTAATATAGACCCATCTACCATTACTTACATTGAAACACATGGTACTGGTACTCCCTTAGGGGACCCAATAGAAATTGCTGGTCTAAAGCGCGCATTCAGGAGATCCAAATTTCCATTATCTGAAAATTTTTGTGCATTAGGTAGCGTGAAAACCAATATCGGGCATTTAGAGCCTGCAGCCGGTATGGCTTCAGTCATTAAGGTATTGTTGGCGTTGAAGCACAAGCAAATACCGCCAAATGCAAATTTCCAAACAGCGAACCCAAAGTTAAACATTGAAAACTCCCCCTTTTATATTGCCAATCAATTACAAGCATGGGAACCAATAAAGAATGAAGAAGGATGTTGTCTACCGCTAAGAGCTGGAATAAGTTCCTTCGGGTTTGGAGGTGTTAATGGTCATCTAATTATTGAAGAGCCTGTCGATGTTAAGAGTGGAGATTCAACCACTAAAAGATGCCCACTACCATTATACTCGTTTGATAAGAAAGCCTATTGGTATGATGATGAAAGTCATATTTCAGAATGTCAATTATCAGAAGTGTTGGAAGAATATTTACTCGATCATCAATTGGGTGCTCACTCAATGATGCCAGCCGCTGCTTATCTTTCACTAATGGTTGCAGATCGGAAGAGCGTCGTGTAGGGAAAGAGTGTATAAGCTGGTGTAGATCTCGGTGGTCGCCG
>CAXQRU010000081.1:0-3227 GCA_964226685.1 Polaribacter sp.
GAGATCTACACCAGCTTATACACTCTTTCCCTACACGACGCTCTTCCGATCTTTTTTTGGCGTTATAATTGTCTTTTTTTCGTTATAACCGGCAAAGACTTTTGGGGTGAGAATGACTTCACAAATCGTAAAAAAGTATTTTATTTCGAGTGAAAGAACAGAGTACGCACCTCCATTTAAAGGTCAGGCAGCCGTTTTGATCGCGCTCAAAGAGATGCCCGATGGACTACATGTCCTGTTAGTCTTGCGCTCAAAACACTTAAATAGACATGCGGGTGAGGTCGCCTTTCCGGGTGGCATGTGGGAAGTGGGTGATATTTTCCCTCAGGGTACGGCCCTGAGGGAAGCCAATGAAGAGGTTGGTATTGCCTGTGCTGATGTCTTGGGTGAGCTTAGTGTCCACTATACAAGAAACGGCACCCGCGTGGTGCCTGTGGTCGCTATCGTCGACTCGAACCAGCGATTGCAAGTTGATGACAGTGAAATCGAAGAGGCTTTTTGGGTCCCCCTGCGATTTTTTAGTGAGGATCAACGTTTGCGAACCGATATTTTCTTTCGCAAAGCCAAGGGCTTGGTCCAGCAAGTATGGGTGCCAGCTTATCGGTATCAGCAATATGAAATATGGGGTTTTACAGCTGCTGTAATCAAATGCTTCATTAATCTCGTGTTTGACGCTAACATAGCGCGTGAAAACTGCGCCCCTGAAAAAGTTTGGCCCTTGCTGAGAGATTAACTATGTCAAAAACCAAAGAAATACCTGTTAAGTCTCCTTGTATTTCCGTTTGTGCTCTTAACGACGAGGATATCTGTACGGGTTGTTACCGTACAGGCCTAGAAATTAGCTACTGGGGGCGAATGGATAATGACCGTCGAAGAGAGGTGCTGGCTCTTTGTTTACAAAGAGAGAAGCAAGTAAATCCATTCTTATAATTACTGTCCCTTCTTGATAAGCTTCACTCTTGCTTTTTCAATCATAGTGTTTGATAGCACCTGGGTTTCAAAGCGGTATCGACCAATCATAAAACTGATGTGTC
Organism: Polaribacter sp.; assembly: GCA_964226685.1. GTDB lineage: Bacteria > Pseudomonadota > Gammaproteobacteria > Pseudomonadales > Cellvibrionaceae > CAXQRU01. Next base: position 1,035 of record CAXQRU010000081.1, read on the forward strand.
CTTTAGGAATGATTTGTAGATATTCCATCATAAGCCCATTGAGTGTTTTGGGGCCATCGGAAGGAAGCGACCAGTGCAATGCCTTATTAATGTCTCTAATGGATGTGCCACCATCAATTGCATACCAACCATCTTCTAGCGATTGTATCTCTTCAAACATATCTTGAGCTAGGTTGGTGGTAAACTCGCCCACAATCTCTTCTAGCAAATCTTCCATTGTCACTAGCCCTTGTACTTCCCCGTACTCATCTACGGTCAAAGCGAGACGATGTTTTTTCTTCTGAAAATTGAGTAGCTGAGTGTTTAACGGCGTTCCTTCGGGCACAAAATAAGGTTCGCTAAGGTGCTGTCTGATATCTTGGTGAGTGATAGTGTGATCTGCTCCAATTATAAATCTAGAGGCTTGCCTCAGGTGCAAAAAACCAATGACATTATTGATATCCCCTTCAAATACAGGCAAGCGCGTGTATTCGGAAGCTCTAATTTGTTCCAGAATTTCGGGGACAGATTGTTCTATATCAATTCCCACCACCTCGTTTCTGGGGATCATAATGTCCTCTACCGTGGCTTTTTCTAGATCCAAAATATTTAATAGCATACCTTGGTGTTGAGCAGGTATTAATCCACCCGCTTCATTGAGCACAGTTCTCAGTTCATCTGGGTGCAAATCAACATTGCTGGTTTTTTTAGAATGCAAATCAAAACCTAGCCAGTGCGCGAGTTGATTTGATACCGCATTGATGGCCCAAACCGCGGGATAGAGACAGTACAAAAGAGGTTTAAGCACTAGCGATGATGGGAAAGCAATCATTTGCGGGCGAGTTGCTGCAATAGTCTTAGGTGTGACCTCTGCAAAAATAAGCACGATAATAGTCAGCAACAGCGTAGCCACACCAATAGCTGCCTCATCACTGGTAGCCTCACCCTTGAGCCTCAGGGCTATTACGGTAGCAATGGACGCTGCCAAGGTGTTGACAAAGTTATTTCCTATGAGAATGACACCAATAAGTCGATCCGGTCTTCTGAGTAGTTCGGCTGCCCTCATGGCTCCTTTGTGCCGTTGTTTTTCCAAATGACGCAATCGATATCGGTTAAGGGCCATCATGGAGGTTTCTGAACTGGAGAAAAACGCTGACATAAGTATCAATATACACAACGCTCCAAATAAATAGCCTAGGGGAATCTCTTCCAAAAGTCTGCCTCAAAAAGTTAAACGGACGATTATGATAATCACTTTAATAGTTTTAGCAACCAATTCATGATGCCGATGGTGGGAAAACAACTTCCAACACAAATTTACTGCCAAAGAAAGCGACCATTAGCACGCAAAAACCCCATAAAACCCATTTTACTGCCGTGTTACCTCGCCAGCCGCGAGCAAATCGACCCCATAATAAAATGGCGAAAACCACCCAGGAGACGATGGATAAAATGGTTTTGTGGGCAAGATGTTGCGCAAAAAGATCCTCAATGTAGATAGCCCCAGAGATTATACTAGCAGTAAGTAGTATTTGACCCGTCATCACGGTACTAAAAAGCAGTTTCTCGATAGTCTGGAGAGGGGGCAGTTTCAGTGAGCTTGGTGATAATTCGGGGTGTTTCAAGCGGTGGTTTTGCCAAGCAAGGATCAGTGCTTGCAAAACGGCCAATCCCATTAAGCTGTATGCCAATATGGACACAATAATATGGATAAAAATACCCATAGAAACAAAGTCTGAAATTGGGCTATCCAACAATAAGCTCATGAGTACGGTTAATATGCAAATTGGAAATAGCATAATCAACAGTAAATTAATGGGGCGCCTGATGTGGCTGATCAGAGCCAGTAAGCAAATTGTGAGAGATACAAGCGAGCTGGTGTGACCTAAACCGATGGCTAGTCCTTGATCTGATGCGATGGTTCTGCTGAGTGCAGTGGCTTGAAAAAGCATCGCCAAGCCTGCAAACAACAAGCACCAGATGGATACCTTTGTTGTTTTTCGCGACATTATGGCGGAGACCGCAGCCGCAAAATAAGCGAAAATCGCTAGAACTTCCAAAAGCATAGTAAAAAGCCCGTTAATTAAAAATGTTGGTAGCAAATAGAACTGTCCGGTTTTATAGCACTTAATGTGTCCGCTGTTATTGTTGAGATCGGAAGAGCACACGTCTGAACTCCAGTCACGATCGTTAATCTCGTATGCCGTCTTCTGC
>CAXQRU010000082.1:0-4738 GCA_964226685.1 Polaribacter sp.
TGTGCTCTTCCGATCTGAAAAGTATTAAATTTCAATGGTTTAATTTATGTATAACTTTGTATTTAACACCATTGGGCGGCTGTCAGTAATCTGGATATAGGACACAAATAAGACCAAATAAGTTTAGTTTAAAAATTAGCCACTTATAATTAACCCCCGTGACCTCACAAGATTTATCCTAGTTATCACCAAGTTTGTCCATCAAAATAATGACTTATTCAAAGTTGTGGAATAAACCTGTGAATAAATGTGGATAACTTGGTGGCATATTTTAAATATGTGGTTTGCCTGTGGGTAAGTTTTTGATGGCTTGTGGGGAGCTTTGAATAATATTTTTGTTGATCAATTTTTTGCCTTTATTTTTAGTGCTAAATTAATTTCGATTATTTTTTTATATTGAGACTGATCACTCATTTTTGTCGTTTTACTTATTATTATTGATCGCACAAAGCGTGGTTTGGAGGATAAATTTTGAGATTTTTAGCACTAATTACATTGATGGCATTAATGAGCTGCGGTGATTCAAAGCCATCTGAGCCACCAAAACCAGCCAGTGTCGTTAAATTTGAGGAGGCATTGGCCAAGGCTGAAGCCGATTTAGCTGAGTGCCGTAAGAATGAAAGTGATGAGGCTTTTGTAAAGTGTATAGAGTCTATGGATTTAGATGAATTTCCCGATATCGCTTTGAAGGCAATTGAAGATCCTAGTCAGCGCGATGGTAGGGATTATCAGGTGATTGAGAGGTTTGAAGCCTTTCTCGCTAAATTGCCTCCAATTTGATGTTCGGAAAAACTGAATTACTTACCAATACAAAAGCTGGAAAAAATACGCCCCAGTAGGTCATCAGCACTGACTTTTCCTGTAATCTCCCCCAGTGCTTGCTGGGCATCCAGTAGGTCTTGGGCTAATAACTCCCCGGCTCCAATGCATAATTGCTTTTTAGCTCGCTCTACATATTCTGCTGCGCGGTTAATGGCATCCAGGTGGCGTTGGCGAGCCGTAAACTGGTGTTCGCTCTGTTGGGTGAGGCCTGCCAGTTGTTTGATATGGTTTTTTAGTTGATCCAAACCCTGCCCGGTTTTGGCTGAAATGGCAATGGGGCTAGGTGATATGGTAGGTGCTGGGCATTGGTCTACTTTGTTAGCGATGATGCAAAGGCGTTTGCTGTCGATGGTTAAGCCTTCAAATAAGGGCTGCCATTCGTGGGTTTCCGGCCGAGTATTATCGATGATCACTAAGACTAAGTCTGCCTCAGCAACGGCTTTTCGAGCCCTCTCAACCCCGATTTTTTCAACTGGATCTTCGGTATCGCGAATACCGGCGGTATCAGTGATATGTAAAGGCAGGCCATCGATGTGAATATGTTCGCTAAGGCTGTCTCGGGTAGTGCCCGCAATATCGGTCACAATGGCGCGATCGGTACCGGCCAGGGCATTTAATAGACTAGACTTACCGGCATTGGGCTGGCCGGCAATCACCACGTTTAAGCCCTCGCGAATGATGATGCCCTGCTGGGTTGATTGAGTGATCGATTGAACGCGCTGGTCGATGGATCCAAGCTGGTTTTGGATGTGTTGGTCTTGTAGAAAATCGATCTCTTCTTCTGGGAAATCGATAGCCGCCTCGACATACAGCCGTAGATGAGTGAGTTCTTCAACCAGCTCGTTTATGGCTTTTGAAAAGGTGCCTTGCAGCGAAGCAACAGCATTTCGAGCGGCTTGTTGACTAGAGGCATCGATCAGATCGGCAATGGCCTCGGCTTGCGCTAAATCAATCTTATCATTAAGAAAAGCCCGTTCACTGAATTCTCCAGGTCTTGCTAAGCGGGCGCCCAGGGAGACTAAGGTAGACAATAATTGATCCAGTACCACCGGCCCACCATGACATTGGAACTCGCAGATATCCTCACCCGTAAAGGAATTGGGGCCTGGAAAGTACAGCAGTAGGCCTTGGTCTATTAAGCGGTCTTGATGACTAAAATCCACATAGTGTGCATAGCGAGGTTTGGGCGTTAATTGGCAGATTTGCTCGGCAAAGGTATGGGCGCCTGGGCCTGATACCCGAATAATACCAACGCCGCCACGGCCAGGAGGAGTGGCAATCGCGGCGATGGTGTCATTCATATTAGCCTTTGGCCTCAATTTGTTTGGTGATCACATATTGTTGGATGATCGATAGCGTGTTGTTCACGACCCAGTACAGTACTAGCCCTGAAGGGAACCACAAGAACATAAAGGTGAAAACCACTGGCATCCACTTCATGATCTTAGCTTGTGTGGGATCTGGAGGCGTTGGGTTTAACTGCTGTTGAATGTACATGGTCAAGCCCATGATCAATGGCAGAATAAAGTATGGGTCCATGGTGGATAGGTCGTTCAGCCAAAGCATAAAGGGCGCATGGCGCAGTTCAACACTTTCCATTAACACATAATAAAGGGCGATAAATACCGGCATCTGAATCAAGATGGGCAAACAACCCCCGACTGGGTTGACCTTCTCCTTTTTATAGAGCTTCATCATCTCTTGAGACATTTTTTGGCGGTCGTCCCCAAAGCGGTCTTTAAGATCCTTCATTTTAGGGCCAAGTTTGCGCATTTTTGCCATGGATCGGTAACTAGCGGCCGATAGCGGGAAGAATAACAACTTGATAAAGAAGGTTAGAACAATAATCGCCACGCCCCAGTTGCCCACAAAACCATAGATAAAGGACAGTGCATAAAAGAGCGGTTTCGCAATCCACCATAGCCAGCCAAAATCAATGGTGAGATCCAGGTGATTGGATATCTCTGAGAGCCTATCGATATCTTTGGGGCCGACGTAAAAATCCATGGCTAAGGTGTCGGTTTTGCCTGGTGCAATCGTGACTTCTGGAGAGGTGACACTGAAAAGGAACGATGAGTCTTTATTACTCTGTGTCAAAGCATAGTTGTTATAGTCATTTTTATTTGGTATCCAGGCTGTGATGAAGTAATGCTGAATCATTGCTAGCCAACCGCCATCAACGCTTTCGCGATAGCCAAGTTGTTTTTTTCTTGCAGCACGATCATCTTCTATTTTGTCAGTAATATCACTAAAACTAATTTTTTTATAATCATCATCTTGTGTGGTTATGGCTGCTCCAATGTACGGTTGCATACCAATACCACCAGCACTTTCTTCGTTAACAGGTAAACCTGCATAACGTTTTATCTCTCCATAAAATTGGCCTCGCCAAGCTTGGTCACTGTTATTGGCTACGATATATTCGATATTAACTAAGTACTCTCCACGTTTGAAGGTAAAACGCTTAATATAGTCAATATTTCCAGAGCTAAAGTTTAAATCGACGACTAGCTCTTCTTGACCATCTTTTAGTTCAAAAATTGGTTGTTTGACGGTATAAGAGGCTCTACGCTTACTTTCGTCTGGGCCATCGGCGCCTACCAGCCCGCTGGCAGCGGTATAGACTTTATTGAGTTCCTTGTTCTTATGCAGCAAAAGATAGGGTTCGTTTTCAGAGTCGAGGCTGGTTTGAAATTGATTCAACGATGCCCTGACCATATCCCCACCATAGGTGGTGATATCGATATTGAGAACATCAGTTTTGACGGTCACTATCTCTGTGTCGCTGCTTGAGCTGGCGTCAACCGTGGTTTCAGCATTCGATGAAGACGCGACGGCTACTTCTGCTTCTTTTTTAGCTTCCTTAAAGTCGTGCCATTTCAAAACTAGCAGGAAAGCCAAACCAATGATGGCGGCCAAATACAAGGTACGTTGAATGTCCTTCATAGTAAAATCGCTTATTTAGTTGTGTGAGTCAGGTACGTGATCAATGCCACCCCGATGCCAGGGGTGGCATTTTAGCAAACGTTTAATACCGAGATAAGTCCCTTTTGCGGAACCATGAATGGTGATGGCTTGTTCCATATAGTGAGAACACGATGGGTAAAATCGGCACTGATTACCAATCCATGGGCTCAACCAATAGCGGTATCCATGAATGGACTTGATTAGGCCTCGGCTGACAATTGATCTGCTTTTCGGTTTAGTTTTGCCCATAGCTGTTGAAGTAATTGATTAATCGTTGGATTATCGAGCTCATTTAAGCCTTTTCGGGCGAGCACTATAACATCAAATGCCTTCAACGAATCGTGCTTGCGAAAACTTTCGCGTATTAAGCGTTTGACTCGGTTTCGATCTACGGCTCGTTTGATGTGCTTTTTAGCAATGACTAAACCCAATCTCGGGTGCTCAAGAGCGTTGGGTCTCGCGAGAAAAAGTATCGTATTGTTGGCCGCTCTCAGGGGAGCATCATCAAAAACTGCTTTGAAGTCCCCTGGCCGCAATAAACGGTGTGATCGGTAGAAAGGGTATTGTTTCAATATTGGCTATTTAAGCACAAAGAACTTTACGGCCTTTTGCTCTGCGGCGAGCTAAGATTTTACGACCATTTTTAGTTGCCATGCGAGCACGGAAACCATGAGTACGCTTGCGCTTTAGTACGCTGGGTTGAAAAGTTCTTTTCATGTTCTCACCACTTAATCAATCGTGTTCTGTAATGTTCAAACAGACTCATCTGTTTTCAAGGAGGGCGGATTATATAGAATAATTCACCAAAAAACAACGAGTAATAGCAAGATAGCTAGTAGATTGATTAGCCAAAGATTTTGCGTCATATACAGAATTGATAATAGGTTTTCAACAGTTTTATCCACAAATATTTTTAGTGAGTAAGTGTTTACTTTTTTGTTTTTTTGTG
>CAXQRU010000083.1:0-28235 GCA_964226685.1 Polaribacter sp.
CTAACAGAAAAATCGTTATCATTAACTACTAAGTAGGGTTCCATTAAACCCGAGCCTCAATGAGACTCGATAAGCTTCTCTAACAGCAGCGTATTAATATCGTTATTTTGCTTTTTATAAAAGTCCAAAGATGATAAACCCTCATGATTGACTGAATCCACATCAGCACCATACTCTATCAATACCATCATCATGCGTTTTCGAATATCATCACCTACAGCAAGGCCCATAAAAAAACACACCAAATGCAATGGTGTGTTTCCAGATGAGTTAGAGTAACTGGCAAGCATTGGATTAATGGCTAACAATTCTATCAATCGATCCAGAGCACCAAAAGCGGATAACTCGAAAATATCTTCTGATACTGACAACAAGTAATCTCGAATATCATAATGACCAGTATGATGCGCCCACGACGCGGGGGTAGCTTGATAATGGATATCTTTTAACGTGATATCGGCCCCATGCTCAACCAACCAAACCACCTCTGTTAACTGTCCCTCTCCAGCTAAATGATGCAATAAACTTAAACCATGATGATCTTGAGTGTTCATCGAAAAACCTGAATCGAGCAATACCTTAATGGCTTCAACACTCGCCTTTTTAAACCATCGAGCTTGTTTTAATTCTGAATATTGAGCCAGTAAACTTTTAATTTCATTAACATCTTTTTGATTGATGGCAAGTTGCAGCTGATCCTCTGGCTGCAGTGGCTCCTCTTTTGCGCCCGCTTGTTTTAAGGCATCAACGATACCTCGGTTACCCGCTAACATTGCATTGGTTAAGGCCTTTTTATGAGTGTACTGGCAACGCGCGTTGGGATCCGCACCCTCGGCCAACAAAAACTCAACACAACTAAGGCGATTGGCAGCCGCTGCGGCCGCTAACAAAAAATCAAACATCGTTTGATGGTTGCCCTCGCTCCAATTAGGACGCGCTTGATGATCAAACCCATACTGCACCAATAAACGCAACCAGCGCTCGCCGCTATCACTAAAGTGCGTGTTGTACAAACCCTGACTATCATTTGGATTAGCACCCGCCTCCAGTAACTTAATGGCTAACTCGTGAGCCACAGGGTGCGGCGGTTGCTTAACAAGGCCCGCCTCACCCTCACCCATCACACCGGTTAATACAGTGAATCGATATTGCTCATTCAGCACGGTGAACGCATTAGGGTCGGCACCAGACTCAAGCAAACAATCCGCAATAGCCAGCGCCGCTTTGCCATCACCGCTCGCACGCGCATAAGCCAGATACATTAATGGCGGCCAATGGCGCGGGCCGCTAGCCTGATTTACAGCAGCGGGGTTGTTAGTCAAATACTCCGTCACATAGCTAAGATTATGCGACACAATTGCAGCGGATAGATTAGCGCTAGCAATGCTTGGATTAGCCTTTAATAAGCGCCTCGCTTTATCGACATGTAAATCCGAATCTTGCGAGTAACGAAGGCAGGCTAGATCCACAAAGGTATCGGCTAGCGTCAAAACGTTGCTGTGGGAGCTATTAACGTAATTTATTAGTTCTAACCAACCGCTAAAGCCATAGCGACGAGCCAGAGCAAATTGTGCATCGCGCAAGTTTTTAAATGGTAAATGCTCGGGAAAATAGTGCTTGATGGTCAGCAAAGCTTTGGCATCACCCTGTTTAAAATCACGAAGTAAATGCTTGGCTTGTTTTTTGAGAACACCCAAATTCGGGCGCTCAGGCAATGACTGAGACATAAGGAAACCCCCTTTCATCAGGCCTGGGTTCGCTGAAACAGGCTGAAAGAAGGTGAATATTCAGCGTAAATACTGGGTGGGATGATCCCTTGCCGCGAACAAGAGGCGCCCCGAGTGCGCACTGGCTAAGATGCTAATTGAAATCGTTTATTTAGTCAACAGGCTCTTGTTTTAGCGGTATGCAAAGCTCATTTACTTGACCACCCACGACCGTAGCATATTGCTCCATCATCCCCCGAATGGGATCTTGAGATCTTGAGGAACCTCTGACTAAGTCTAGCTCGCCTCTGGCCTAGCCGGTTTGTTCGAGATCTAGGCGCTTCTTTGACAAATTTTTGCTCCTGCAAAATCTGCACTTCCGCCATCCGTGGCGGTCGCTGTCTAGACCTTGCAAAAAGGAGCAACAACGATATCGGACAAACCGGCAGGCCCCGAAGGGCGTGACCAAAACGTTCATATGCTGCGTTGAACTTCTTGCTAAGGACTAAGGCCATTAGACTGCGAAGTCCGCCTTGCCTATGAACGTTTTGGACTCACGCAGAGGCATGCTAAACTTAATCAGAGGTTCCTTAAATATAAAAAATACCATTTTGAAACATCAGATCCTGACCCTCAACTTCTAATGCGGGGTAATGATTTTTATCGACCGACAAATTATTTGCAAAAATAAAAGGCTCTATTTTTCGAACTCTAGGCCTCTCGCCACCAAAATGTGTCTTGTCATAATCCAATATTTTCTCAAAATCAGAATGATCGTACTTTTCATTTTCAGCAGGCTCTAAGCCACCACTTTTGCTCAAATAAGTAATACAAGAAAGGCCTTGGTTATAAGCCAAAGCTTTTAATGAAAGTAATACAGGCAAACACAATATTAATTTTTTCATGATATAACTCCCATGATTTTATCGCCGAAGAATCAACCACCAACGACCAATATTCAGCATCTCGGCCAGCGCAGCGGCAAAATATGTTAAGGCCGCCGCTTTAAGTACTCGCCTGGCGGCGTGCAATTGCTTTTGATCCAAATACCCCTCAGCCAAAATGGGCAATGCCTTATTAAAACTCGCATCCCACTCCTCCGGCAAAATCACCAAATAACACAACGCGCCCAATAATTGAAAGAGTAAACTTAAACCCACGTAGGCGGCAATCAACACCGGTGACTTCAATAAAAAGCCCACAATGGGCAACCCCATTAACATTACAATGCCCACTTTCTTTAGCCTCATCGCCAAAGGTAAATAGCGCTGACGCAACTGAGAAATGGTTTCTTTACGAGAAAATTGCAATGCATGCCCGACTTCATGGGCAGCGACCGCCACTGCCGTGATGGATTTGGCATTAAAATAACTCGGACTTAATCGAACCGTATCACTGGCCGGCTCATAGTGATCGGCCCCTTCCTGACACTGCTCCAGCTGCGTACTCAGTTGAAATCGATTAATCAAATGCTGAGCCAACTCACCACCAGTGCCCGATAAACTGTCAATCTCGCGATTATAGCGAGATAAGGTAAAGCGTACCCACCATTGTGGGCCGTAGATGAGAATGACTAATACTAAAAATAAAAGGCTATAGACCATGGGTAAAAATTATCAATGATTGATTGAGCCAGATTGTATCATGGGTAAAATCACAGCCAGATAAGTAATGCACAAATTTAAAACAACAGCATTGCTATTCTCCCCAAAACCCCCTATTGTCCTGACATTGGAACTGGAGAAAATAATGAAAACTTTCTTAATGTTATGCCTTAGTCTTACCCTCGCGGCCTGTGGTGGTGGCGGCAATAGCGATAATTCCTTGGCCTGTACTGACGATCACGTCACCTCCATCCAAATCAACAATGACTGCATGCAGCTACTCTCGACCACTCCGGTCAACAAACCCAAAGTCCTCTGGGTATTTATCCATGGAGATGGCAGCTCAGGTAATGCTAGTGACGGCATGTTTCTTCAACTCAATCAATTAGTAAGTCCAGGTTCTATGGCCATCGGCATGATTCGCCCTGGTTATTACACCTTAAATGGCCGTTACTCTACCGGCCCCGAGTCTGATCGACGCTATGACCATTACACCCAAGCCGCCGCTGACTATATTGCCGATGGGCTGCTATCACTTAAGTCGCATTACCAACCCGAGCGCTTGATTGTCGTTGGGTATTCTGGTGGCGCCGCCATGACCGCCCTGGTCACTTCATTTTATCCAGGTCTCATCGACCAATCGGTATTAGTGGCCTGCCCGTGCAACGTTCCCGAGTGGCGCATACACCGCAGAGGAACAAACAACTGGCCTAGAAGCCTATCGCCACATGATTATGTATCACAAATAGAACGCTTTACATCTGTGCTGGCGATTGTAGGCGATCAGGATGAAAATACGTACCCGCAACTCACCATTGATTATGCTGATTTAGGCAATGCCGGAGGTGTTGGGATTCGCTATGAAATCATACCCAATAGAGACCACAGCGGTATCATAGACAACCCTGAGCCTCTGATCGAGATATTGCGTACAGTTGAGCCTGCGCCCGTTTTGATGGGGCCGAAATGATTCATTTTTATTACTAAACATGCTTTTTGATGCTGTTAGCAGCCCCAAGCCCTTTATCACCACTTGGAAATCCGATAACTTTGGCTACAGCGATGATAATCAAATAAAAATCAGTACCAACCCCAATTTCTCTTATAACTACCAGGTAGACTGGGGAGATATCATTGAAAGCTACCGCCACATAGTCTTTTTAGCTTCAAAAATGGCCGATAAAACCCTATAATGGCCGATACCATCAAATTTCAGACATATTATGGCCGATAAAGACACCCAAAAAGCGGTTCTGGAGCTAATCCAACACTCTCGAACACCGCTTTCAATTAGCGGCATCTTGGCTGCCGCCCCCAGGCCTGTTGCTGAGAGAACCCTGCGTCGATGGCTCGCGAGCTGGGCGGATGCTGGAATAGTGATTCGCTCTGGTCACCACAAGTCAACGCGGTATGCTCCCGTGACTCATGCCAAAATGCCTAGCTTTTTGCAAAGCCTTAGCAAGGAAAGACAATTGGCGGTTTTAAAGCAATTGCGAGATCTTTGGACACATACCTCTACGGCACTAGAAGGAAACACCTTATCACTAGGCGACACCCATTTTTTATTGGAGGAGGGGCTGACAGTATCGGGCAAGCCCTTAAAAGACCACCAAGAAGTGGTTGGTCATGCAAAAGCTATTGATATTATTTATGAGTGCCTGGGGACACCATTAACGGTAGATACCGTCTTTAGCTTACATAAAGCGATTCAAACCGAGCAGGTCTTTGATATTTATAAACCAAACGGAGCATGGAAGCTTGAAGTTAATGGAACCTATATTGTTACGCGCGATAATCAGCAACATTTTTTAGAATACGCGCATCCTCTGGATGTGCCAGCATTGATGAATGAAATCATTCATGAGATCAATCAGCTTAGCAAACTATCGATGAACCTAGATGATGCACCCAAGGCTTATGCGAAAATCCATGCGGGCATCGCACACGCTCATCCTTTTTGGGATGGCAATGGCCGAATTGCTAGATTGCTTGCCAATATTCCACTATTAAATTCTGGTTTTCCACCGCTGGTCATTGCGGTAGAAGATCGCCGCCGCTATATTCAAATACTGGCCGAATATGAATTACAAACTGGCATCATCACTCAAAAAACTGGGGCTTGGCCAAAGCTCGAGTCTCTTATCGAGTTTGAGCAATTTTGTGCAGACTCCTATGAAACCACAAAACATATCCTTTTAAAGTCCTAACAACCGCAATTCACCCTATCTCTAGCCTTCGCTGGACAAACAACTATAAATCAAAGGCAACCCTAGAGCATTAAGGTGTTATCTCATAGAATACAAGCGTCTCATCTTTTTTGATAACCAACCAACCCAAAGTAGAGCGGATCCCTGGCACATAAGTCGCGCTATCTCGCTCAGGGAGAGCTATGGAAGTTGTTTTCGCTGTGATTATATCAGTAATGATGAGATGGCTTTCCGTAAGGTCAATAATTTGTTGATTCATTCGATCAATACTGTGGTGCCGCTCACCAACACTCCCCTCAGCAATGAGCTTTTTTGGCTGTCGCTGATAGATAGCCCACTTATCGCCCTCATGTTCAACGAAGCGATTACCGCTTACACTAAGCCACACCCAATTACCACTACCGCAATGACTAAAAGCCATATGATGATAATCTAGCAAACAATGGTACATGATAGGCTCAGTCTTACCTGTCGATGGTCCTAGATAACGCACCAACACATGGTTATTATCGACTTCATCAATGCTGAATATACGATCAAATGGCTTTTGGTTTAAACAAACGGAAGTTTTAGACAAGGTATCATTTAGCTGATAATTATCAATACATGGACTAGATACTGAGCCATAAGTTGCATTGGCTTGATTGACCAGCAAGTTATTCTTAGAAAACTCGGCAACAACACCATTATATGGCTCAGCAACTCGATTCCACTGCTGTGTTGTAACATTGAACAGGCCATTACCAAAGAGTATGAATTTTCCATCAGGTGCGGTTAGCAGCCCTTTAGGTGTTTCTTCATAAGGGTGGTAGGTTTCTATTAGTTTATCGAGAGTACCCGCCCTCAATTCACCGGATAAAAGCGTGTTGTTGTACGACCACACTACTGTTTGCTCAGTAACTGCCGTGTAGCGTGGATGACTAGGGTAGTTTTCTGAATCGATAGCATTACCATTAACATCGAAAACCATTAAGGTGGATGAGTCCATTGTGGGCTGTTGATGCACAACAAACCACGGAGCTACATAGTGAATAATGGGTAAAAAATTTTCACTTTTTAGGATAAAACGCTTTGTTAGCGTAACATCGGCCAGAACCGAGCTTGATAAGCTTGCAATCAACAAAGCGGTTAATGTGTACTTCATGCTTATTTAGCCTATGGTATGTTAGCGGACAAATAGCCACAATAAAAGGACAGCCAATCTTTAACGGTGCTGGTATTTCCGACACTAGTATGATCAGCGCCTACACCTCGATAATGTCCCCAGGTATAACAACCAAAATCAATTTGATAATTTAGCAGATCACTATCGCTGACAGAAACACTATGAATAGGTTGCCACGAAGTATTGGCGCCCCTCACCTTTATTGTTGAGGTAAGACATATCCAATGATCGGCCTTCTTCCAAAGCTTAAACCCTGAACCTTTATTAATGCCTTTTGAGCGAACAAAGAGAAATACAACCATCTGTTTAGAAAATGCCAAGGAGGCCGCTTTTAAATCTGATAAGCCTTCAAGACCAATGTCTGCTGTATTTGCTTGCACCGACCAGCCAGTATTGTTGAGCCATTTTTTGATTTCTCCCGATCTAGTAATACCCTCTACCGCCATAAATCTTTCATTGTATGCTCGGCTGGTGGTATTTTTGAGGCTCACAAATGCGATCCAATCAACTAAGGCAACTTGCTGATAATTATTAGGCTTCCATGATCCAAAAACTTCCTCGCTTGGTTGAATATTCATTTTTCCAAGCCGCGCATTACCTTTTTCATAAAGCTCAATCATTGTAGAAACATAGAGATCGGGGCGATAATAGGCTAACGCATACCAATATGTTGCAGGGCCACAAGTATTAGTTCCACTTTGATCGATTTGGTGGGGATCATTCACTCTGTCCAATAGCGAGTTAAAAAATTGAGCTTGACCAGGATTATTTTTCCAGACTGAGGTTAAGTTTCCCTTAGCATTATTGATGAGTTGCATTGCTGCGGAAATAAGCTTTGCATTACGCTTATGCTCATTATTATGATTTTTCATATCCATTCCCTTAAATTCAAGAAGGATGATCCTACTCCAACAACCCAAAACTGTCAATAATTTGTGCCCCCAACTTCTGCATTTGAGAACGTTGAGAATCAGCAATGACACCTATCAATTCATAAGATGAACCTGCTTATGAAAATTCTAGCATTTGCAATTATTCACCCTATCTCTAGTCTTCGCCATCGCATGATTATTCATCGTCACCGCGATATCCAATGCCACATGGTGAGCGGTATTTTCTTCTACGCCACTGGCCATGAGTTGCCCGGCAATCGTTTTCGCTTTTGCCATGACACGCTGATATTCTGGCGTAAGATTGGAAGCTGATCCTGGGTTTGTCAGCAGTTGATCCTTTTGTGCTTGATTGAGTTTTTCTAAACGAATCAATGCCTGCGATGGCAATTGTGATAATTGCGCGATCATGGCTAGCGTCCAGACTTTTTTATTCACCGTTTGATCTTGATTCACCATAAACTGTGCACCATCATCAATGGCGACCGGCATAGCCGAGACTCGAAATGACACCATGTCTTTTTCATTATTGTTGATATCGGCTTTGTGCTTACTGAAACTGTAGGTATAACGCAGCGCATAGTATTGCGAGGGGGCTTTCATTACCACAAAATAATCTTTGGAGGGGTAAGGAATGATTCGGCCAGGTCTCTCATACCAGGTAAAATCATCCACATAGACTTGAATACCTCGATAGGTATTTTTATGATGGCACGCGACCAAGCCGCCCATCCAATCGTTATCAGGATCGATAAACACTTGCTCATCGCCACTCTCTAATTCCCGCGCTCGCTCGCGTGCACGCTCCAGCTCCTCACGCGCGCGTCGCTGGGCTTCGGTCTCTTCCGTTTCCTCGGGTGCTGTTGGCGCCGAGGGCGTTACCGGTTGGTTACCACCAGCGGCTGGATGTGGATTGGGATCGGCCGGTTGCGGCATTGGGGTGGGCGCGGTGGGATCACCGCCACTGGCCGGAATGCCATTTTGCCGTTCCAGCTCAGCAATAAAATCATCCAATTCAGCAAAGGGATCTTCTTGATAAAGGCGATTAAAGCGCGCTTCAATTTGATAATAATCTTCATCATCAACAATCATGCCTGGTCGCTCACAAGGCGTGTTGACATCGTGCATGGTGCGCAAGGTCGCCGAAACAATGTAATGACTAAAGTGCAAACTTTTTGGAAAAATTAATACACTGTAAGATACTTTGCCAACATCTACATGGCGATTGTGGCAGGCTTTAAAATATTCTGGAGGAATTTCAAAGGCGCTATGATCAACTTCTGTCGTCGGAATCTCTCCGACTTCAACAACGCCTAAATCTTCAATTTCAAATTTAGGATATGGCATAGGAAGTCTCCTTTGACGATGCAGTGAGCCACAAAGAAAAGGTTGTGTTACACTGGCAAGCCAAATTGGGCAGGTGGTGGCTTCATTATGGCACTAAGAGATCCCCTATCGCAAGACACAAGCAATCGTATCAGTGCTCGCCTAGATCGAGTCATTGATATTCTTTTCCGGCGCGATATGCCCTGGCATCCGCTTCGCAATTCCACCTCACTGATGTCACCACCCCCTACTAGCACCTGGTACAGCCGAGACAATTTTATTTTTCATCACCTACTCAACCAATATCCACTAGCAGTAGAAAATAAAATTGCGGCTGCACTGCCCAATGAACCCTTTCCCACCACCAAAGGCCTGTTATCGCTATTGATACTCTGTGAAACGTTTCATGAAAAAGTGGTTTTAGGTGGCACACAAACTTTGTATAACAATCCGGGGATCGAGCGTTATTATCAGAGTTCGATTATCCAAGGCGGCTTTGCACCGTTTGCCAATGGATTGTATCGCATTAGCTATCAAGAATTATTAAATGGTTTGGATCAGCCTTATCTGCGCATTAAGCGGCTTTATGACAACCTCTGGAAAAGCATTGAGTGCTTAAGTGTGCCAGCCGCTGTGCACGCATGGAACATCGGCTCGCCCAATGACTTTTCAGAAAACTTAGTGATACCACCGAGCGGCGATATTGCGTTTCTGTTGGAATCCAATTTGGATTTATGGCTCGCGGCCATTGAAGATGAATTGCTTGCCATCCAAAATGCGTTATTAAAAGCGCATCAAGAAGCGCGTGCCTTATTAAGCCGCGATCTCTTTAATGAAATTTTGGCCATGGACCCAAGCAACCCACAGTCTATTGGCGATTTTAATCAACGCGACGCTGCCTGGGTTGCTAAGCGAGCCGAATCTTATCAAGCGTCTTTTTTCACAAGACAAACCGGGCCGGGCTGGTGGAGCTGGCGGCCTCAAGTCAAAAGTTTTCACATCACCGTGGCCGACCCAAGAGACAACCACGACCAGGTATTAATGTTACAAAAATGTAATGTCGTCGCTTGGGTGGAGGGCTATTTCAGTCCAAATTCATCGGTGCGCACCACACCACTTCGAGGCCAAATTGCCAATGACAACCGCCAACAGCTCAGCAATATTAGTCTCAATTATTACGATCAAAAATCGATAACTGTGTCACTGCCTGGTGGCGGCGTAGCCTTTACCTCCGAATTATTATTTGTTTCGGACGATATCGTATTCAACCACCCCAGTGCTATTGCCAATCAACATTGCATCGATATTGCCGGCTTTCCTGGGGAGAGCATACGCTTTAGCGTTGAGAATTTACCGCCGCAAACGCTCACCATTATCATGGGCGATGATGACGCCGAGCCGCAGCCACATTTCACTCCCATCGCCGAGCCTAATCTCACATTTTTGCCCATCATTCCCGGCACAAATAATCGTGGCTTAAGCAATCAACTATACAGCGTGACTTATGACCCTCAAAGGCTCAACAATACCGGCCCAATGCGAATTTATTTGGGAGAAAATAACAACCAAGCGATTAAAGGTTTTGCCGTTGTGTGGCATATTCAAGGCAACGGTTTTGATGAAAGTTTT
This sequence comes from Polaribacter sp., assembly GCA_964226685.1. Lineage (GTDB taxonomy): Bacteria > Pseudomonadota > Gammaproteobacteria > Pseudomonadales > Cellvibrionaceae > CAXQRU01. The sequence goes on from CAXQRU010000083.1 coordinate 10,528, forward strand.
TATACCACTACCAATGATGACGGTATTGCGAAATTAAATTTTAGCTGGCAGGGGCAACAAAAATTTTACCCCGCACCTGACAGTGTGCCCGTCATTGATCGAGAAATGCAACCTGGCCATTATACCGTCGATGTTTGGCCCGCTGATCCTATTTTTGGAGCCTTCATAGAACGGCCGCTGCGTTTTACTCTTCATTTGATCGCGCCGACGGTGATTAATTTTACCAGCGCCAATCCCAATGTAAACCAGCGAGAAGTTTTGCCACGCACCTTGGGTAGCTCGCCTTTTTTAGTCAAAGTTGAACTCGGCAGACGCCACAGCTTGGGTGTCACTGGCGATAGTTTTACTATGAACTTAAGCTCAGGGCTTGACTCCACCACCGTACCCATGCAGCGCGACCCGAACCACCGCCATATTTTTTATTCCACGCAAACTATCCATCCCAATACCAGCATCTTAACGGATATGGGTTCCAATGATATCGATGTCGGCGATCAAACTGAAATTACCGCCAGTGGCCAATTGCCGGGCGATTCCACAACGGTCTCGGGCTCTATTCTCTATGTCGCCGATGGCAATGACCCCATCACCCCCAGTCAAACGGGCATTGATGCGGATATCCGATATCAAACCTTTATTTTAGAATCGGCCCTTAACGAAGTCGCCGTTGCTATTCAGGTGGGACGCGACATCGTCGCTGCGGGTAATGCCGTCGATGGTGAGGCCGATATTGTCGAGCACAAATATCGGCTACTGCAAAATGCTCGGCGCTTTCTGCACGCACCATATGAAACACATCAATTTAATACTCCGGTACTTTACTACCGTAATTTTGTGGTGGGTGAATATATTAAATTAATTAAAGAGGTCGGCTATCATCACAATAATCGTTCGATTAGTGATGTACTCGGCTCCGCGCATGTGCGCCTCAATGGTATTTTCACAGGCGACCCCGTTATTGAAGGTGTCGATGCGAATGAAACCGCCATTATTAATAGCGCCAATCATTTTTTTCTACACGATATTAATTTACAAGTATTGCGCACCATTCAATCCTATATCGCTGGCGGGCTGAATTTTATCGGCACCGCCTTGGTACAATTTGTATTGCCGATTGATTCATTTAAAGCGGTAGTCTTTAATGAAACGCCCGATGGCTTTCAAACGACTTTTACCGAGCGCGCCATTGGTCTATTCGATTTTTTACCGTTTATTCCATCGATCCCTCGCTTTCGCCCAGTGGGTGCATTGCCTAACCCCGGCGGCACTAATTTTCAATTGACGAAAATTGGCCGTGCGGCACAAGATCTGAATCATCGAATCATTAATGGCTTTACGGATATTGTAGGTAACCCCACTCTGCGCCGTGCTTTTCGAGTCGGCGATTCCGACTCCTTAGTGCCGATATTGCGCGGCCCATTTCTAGACGAGACCCGCGCCGCTCTCGCCGCACGGCTCACACCCAGCTCATCGGTGCATCAGTTTTTAGATAATGCCCTAGCCATTACTCAACGCAAAATTGATGATGCCGTTGATCGAATGCGTCAAGACCATGTTGAACTTGCGCAAATTCAGTCTGAACTCAATGCGCTGAAAGCACGCTATCAAGCGGGAGATCGCAGCGCGACTTTGCGCCGGCAACTGAGCCAAAAAGCTCGGCGCCTCTCAGCAAAAACCATGAAAATCCGAACGGCAAAAGTGAAGTTTATCGATCACCTAATCGATCGACAGAGACGCTTTCATCGAGCGCTGGGTAATGCCAGTGGCGCCAACATTCCTGAATCGGTCGCGCTCGATTGGTTTAACGGCACCCCCAAACGCTTTCCCAAAGCCCATGATAAAATCAAAGGCAAAACCGCTTGGGCACACTTCGAGGACGATGTCATGCGCCACTTAAATAGCGGCAGCTCAACACCAAGATATATCCCTCAAACCAGCATCCCGTTAAATACCGCTTACATCGGTACCTACCCTGCAAGCTTTTCTCATATTGCTTCGGGCACCGTCAAAGCGCAAACCGTCGTGAGACCAGACTTTGTCGATATTGCTATCAATATGGTCGAGGTAAAATATTATCGTTTCAGTGAAATCGCCCACGATGCCGCCGCTACCCAGCATCGAGCCAATATTTTATGGGAGTCACTCCAAAAAGGCCGACGTGCGCAGTTTGATTTACTCGAAAGAAGTGCCGCCGCGGGCACCAGCAAACAGGCACTCTGGGATCAAGTTAAAGGGCTGTCATTTAAAGTCTATACACCCGAGCCGGTGCCACCAGCCATTATTGCTCGCTACCGACAAGACCCACTATTGGCCAATGTGGAATTTTTGACATTAACACCCGATGTGCCGCACTGGGTACAGTAAAATGCCAGGTTATCTCTATAGGATGCGCCACTTTTGCAACTGCACCACAACTATTGATAGGATAGCCACTAGCACCAATCATCAACAAGGAACTCGTGCACTCTTGCCGAGTCCAACAACCCAACATTCAACGGTGAGTCAGATGAAAAAGTTCTTCAAGCGACTGATGTGGACGGTAACAACCCTAGTTGTGCTTTTAGTGGCAGCGATCATCATTATTCCTCTAGTGATTGACCCCAATGACTATAAAGATTTGATTGCCGAAAAAGTGAAGGAAAAAACGGGGCGTACCTTAACGCTCGACGGCAACCTCAGCCTTTCAATATTCCCATGGCTGGGCGTGAGCACCGAAAAACTGACTCTAAGCCAGCCTGATGGCTTAAGTGATAAGCCCTTTATTAGCGTGGATAAAGCCGACATCAAGGTCAAACTGTTCTCGCTGCTGGGCGATACCATTGAAGTGGATACCGTGGTACTGAAAAAGCCCAGTATTGAATGGATTGTGGCCAATGAAGAACTTAACAGTCTAACCGGCATGACTAATAATGACGCCCCCAAAGAGAGCGAGTCTCAGGGTAAGAAAATTGCGCTCCAAGGCATCGATATTGTTGATGGCCAGATGATTTTTGACGATCGCACGGCCGGAAAGCGCTATCAAATCGATCAACTGAACTTACAGGCCGGCAACCTGCTTGGATCAAGCCTCGCGCCCGTGACACTATCGGGCCAATTAAGCGATGGACAAACCACTACTGAATTTGAACTGGAATCCCAAGCGAACATTGCCTTAGAGCCATTTAAGGTCACTGCTAATGACAGCAAGATTGCGATAGTGCGCGGCACCACTCAAGTTACCACCACTATGAACCTTAGTCTTGAAAAGCAGCTAGTGAACATTACCAACGCTAAAATCGTAAGCCAATTACCCAACGCACCTGAGGTATCAGTGGAGCTTCCTAAAGCGACCGCATTTCTTGAAGAATCGAGAGCTGACCTTGGCAATATCACCATCAGTGCCGGCAAGCTCGTCGCCACCCTGGCCAATACGCAACTTAAAGACTGGGATAAGACCCTGATGTTTAACACCAGCCTTAGCACCAACACCTTTGATGCCAGGCCACTGCTGCCTAAGGATTTCAAACCCAGCCATAAAGAATCTTTTGGCGCCATTAGCGTGAAGGGCGATATCAGTGGTAGCCCTGCGGGGGTGTCACTGCAGAAGCTCAGCGCCACTTTGGATAAAAGCCAAATTACCGGCGATGTATCGGTCATGAACTTTGCCGCCCCCAGCACTCGCTTTGATCTCAGCATCAACCAGCTCAATGCCGACCATTACCTGCCTGCGCCCACAGCCGCGGGCCAAAGCCAAAGCTCAGGCGATGGTTCACTAAACGTGCCCTTGGAAAGCTTTCAAGCCATCAATGCCAATGGTAACTTGAAGCTTGGCAACCTGGTTATCAACAATCTCAAACTCAGCGATATCCAGGTCAATATTGCCAGTAAAGGCAATCGCTTAACCGTCACACCCAAGGCCTCTCTCTACCAGGGCAAGCTTGGGGGTAGTATTAGCTTCACAGAAGGCAAAACACCTACGTTAAACGTCAATACTCAACTTACCAATGTCGACTTAGAGCCGCTATTGACCGATATGGGCGCGACCGATCAAGTTCAGGGCCGCGGCACTATTGACACTAAGTTGACGATCACCGGCCTCAAAGCCAACCAAACACGCCAAGGCACCATCTCAATCGCCGCCAACAATGGCATGATCAAGGGCTTTGATCTGAAAAAAATACTGGAAGATACCCAGCGTCGCTTTGATGAATTTCGGGGTAAAGAAGTGCCCGAGCAAGCCAGCAACCCCAGTGACGAAACTCGCTTTAGCGCACTAACAGCGACCCTAAACCTTAACAACAACACCATTACCAACAATGACTTAGACATGAAAGCCCCGGGCTTTCGGGTAGGCGGCAAAGGCGAAATCCAGCTAGCTCAACAAACTCTAAACTATTTATTGAGCGTGACCATAGTTCGAAGCAACGACGGACAAGGAGGCGCCGATAGGAGCGCCCTGGAAGGCGTCACCATTCCCATCCGCATCAAAGGCCCCATCAGCAACCCTAGCTATAAGCCTGATGTGAAAGCGCTGATCAAAGCCAATCTACAAAAGGAGATCGACGAGGAAAAGGCGCGCGCGGCTAAACGTCTGGGTGAAAAACTTGGCGTAGAAGTTGGCGACGAAAAAGATGCTAAAAAAGCACTAGAGGACGCCGCCAAAGAGAAGGTCAATAGGGAGCTAGAAAGAGGGCTTGAGAAGCTCTTCAAATAATTTTATGCAAAAAGGGGCTGAAAATGACTCAGCCCCTTTGACTTAAAGCCGCACAAAAAGTAAACTTCTGCAGGAATAAGTATTATCAGCTATCCTTGTACACCATGAAGATTGTATTTTTATCATTAGTATGCCTTTTAAGTGCCTGCGCCCAAGTTAAGGAATGGCCCGCCAGCATTCCTTCTGAAACCTATTTTGTTAATTATTATCAACAAGATACATCAAACCAAGAAGTGCTATCGAAAGAAGACTACCTCATGTGGGTACAACGCTTTTATGTCGGCTGGGAGCTCTATCATGGCGGCTGGGTCAAGATTACCCAGAATTTTGTTGATACCATTGATGATCAACAAGCCAAAGACCAAGCCCTATCAAAGCTGGCCGAGATTGGTCGCCTAGTCTCTGCCGAGTGGGCCAAACATCAAAACTACCGCGCCATTAACACCCGCCATTTAAGCATTTGGGGTATGGCGCTCTCAGAATCGGCCCTAAGAGAAGACCAACTTAACCAACTCAACCGCATGCAGCACGATGTCGAAGCATTGCTTGCTGGCAGCATGCAGCCAGATGACATCAAAGAAGATCAATACTATCCCGTCGAGAAAGTTGACAACGATATGTTTGATTAATGTTGATCAGCATGATAGATGGTTAAAAAGGTATTCCAACTGATTTTAGAAACCTCAATCTCACTAATATCACGAAAAAATATCTGAGTTAATTTAGAACCAAAGCCTCGGGGGACGAAAATAGAGTCGGCGGTCAACTGAACGGATACCTTGTTAATGTAGCCCAAAAGGGCTAGACAACAAAAAAATAAGAAAAAAATTGAGATCGACCAGTAGGCATACATAGCATCTTGCCCCTGCAAAATGGCATTACCTTTGTAAGAAAAATTCTTCCCGCTCATTGCAGAATAAGCACCAAAAGCCCCGAAAGCGAGGGTGACGGATTAATTATGGCTTCTATATTCATGCAATCTTCACATAAAGCACATCGCAAGTTCACACTCAATAACTCTTAGATGGATACAATAGCACCATCTGCCGAGTTGAATGATTCCAGCTTGCAGATAACATAGTTGGTTAAATTGTGATAGACAGGGAGGTCGTTTAAATGCCAGTTCTGGTAATATTTATATGACTTATATTTTTCGCTTCATCATTGCTGGCTTACTTATTTTTCCCTGTATCTTTATCTTTCTCTGTGGTGAAGACGTTTTCTTAGCCCAGCAACCAACACCTAATCATTCCTCTATCGCACCTACGCTTGAACCTAAAAAGATTGGTGACGTGATTGATCAATTCCAAGGGGTGAATGTCTACCACAATGGGTACATGGATCATGTATTAGAGCGCAATACCACAGCCGATGGTTACAATTTAGGATTAAAATATCAATGCGTCGAGTTCGTGAAACGTTATTTTTACGAGCAACACCAGCATAAAATGCCCGATAGCTATGGTCATGCAAAAGATTTTTTTGATAAAAAACTTGCCGATGGTGCAATCAATACCAAGCGCGCCATGCTGCAATTTCAAAACGGCAGTGTTTCAGCCCCGGCTGTGGGTGATTTATTAGTATTTGATGCCTGGCTTGGCAACGCTTATGGTCATGTTGCGATTGTCAGCGATGTTCGTTTTGATCATATTCAAATTGTTCAGCAAAATACTCGCTCATCAAGAGCCACGGTAAAACTCAATCAACGAGATCACAAATGGTATTTAGACAGCCAAAGTATATTAGGGTGGTTGCGATTGCCTTAGCTTTTTTCTTGAGTGAGGCAAGCTTCGCCCAAGAAAGCACCTGCTATGGAACACTCGCAAAAGGCTCACTAAAAAATGGCGTCGCCTTGCCACTCACGGGCACTAACTTTCAAGCCTATAGTGCCTTGGCCGCCAGTTTAGGACGAACCTTTGTCCACAGTACGGTGCGCGATATTGTAGTAGAGAGCTATCAAACCCTACAAGACAGCTACCCAAACCAGCAATTCGTCTATGCTGAAACCGGCTTGCCTGAGGGTGGATATTTCAAGCCTCACAAAACCCATCAAAATGGCTTATCCATTGATTTTTTTGTACCGGTCAAACGCAATGGAGTCTCAGTGCCACTGCCTGCCGACTATAGTAATCGCCTGGGCTATGATATTGAATTTGATAAAAATGGCAGTTTTGGAGAGTATCAAATTGATTTTGAGGCCATGGCAAACCACATTATGGCCATTTATCATTCTGCGGAGCAACGAGGGGTCGGTATTTCTAAAATTATTTTTGACCCACGGCTGCAGCCTTTATTGTGGAGAACACAGCACGGAAAGTTTATAAAATCCCATATACGTTTTAATCATAAACAGGCATGGGTACGTCATGATGAGCACTATCACATCGATTTTGCAGTGAACTGCCAACCAAAAAAACTGTGAACCCCATTAACTTTTGACATACCGATTTTCAATCTTTTCCAGACATGAGTGCTTTCGCACCGTTCATCAGTAATTGCGTGATCAATGCGTTTGCACTGACTACAATTTAACTATACCAACCAAATAATTCATTTGGTCAATTTCATGGATTCGATGAATCAAGGATTAGTAAAATGTCTGATGAGCAAAAAAGAGAAATTAAGCAATTGTTAGAGCAACTGAAAAATGATGACAACATCCTCAATCAATTGATAGAGATTGAAAAGTCATTGAGTGAACAAATAGAATATATCGACTACTCTGACGTTGAGCTACCTGCATAAAACGGTCTAAGCACGACCGCCGTCCTTTCGCTTGCCCCAAAGAAAAGTATTACGCTCCTAAACTTAACGATTCTTCATGGAATCTTCACAGTGAATTCACACGTGAAAAACTGCCTGCTCGTATAATGAATGCGTCTACTGAGCTGAAGACTGTTGGCTTACAGACAGGGAAGTTACTAAAAGGGCTTACTAATAACTTTTAGGTTTATCTTGGCCAACGCAGAAACAAACAAGCGAGGCACACCGATGCAGGTTTTAAATCCAATTCTGATTGACTGCCAATGTTGCAGCAACCAAAATCAATACGCACTGTATGATTTAACTTCCGTATTTTGCCTAGATTGCGAATGCTCATTACATACCAATGAAGATCCTAAAGAGGACAATCAATACTTTACTCAGGTTGAAATTTTATTGGCTACAGAAGATGAATTTAAGATTGAATTTTCTGACTCAGATATGGATGCCATTGTTACCCTAAAAGACCTCGTTGCTTATCTAGATGACAAGTTTCAACGGCTAAGCGCTAAAGACATTATTCACCGATTGAAAATGATGCTTCACAATATTGGATTCGACATTTATTCGATTGGAGATATACAATCCCCCCTAAATCATATCAAACGAGCCTTATAGGCCTACATTACCCCAGCCTGCCTGTTCGCATTATTCACTTTACCATCATCGCTACTCATGCTTGATTCTATTTATGAAAACAGCTCACCCAGAGCTTGTTATTTATGATTGATGAACGTATCGCCTTAGTGAAACAGCGCAGATGCGAGTTAAAGCAATACATTGATAACATTCAGGATAGACGCTGATTTTTAGCGAATAAAAACCAAGAATCTATACACAAATACAACGACATGTGCGGATCAAAAACCAAACACTTAAGTAATTCAAAAGAAGGGAGTAACTGGGATGTGTGATTGTTTAAACGACCTCCCTGTCTATCACAATTTAACCAACTATATCTGTAAGCTGAAATCATTCAACTCAGCAGATGGGTCTATTATACACGCCATTTTGTTGATTTATGTGAAGCACTCGTGGGCTTTACGTGAAGATTGTGTGAAACCAATCTCAAGTCCAACTAAAAAAGGCAGGAAGCCTTTTTCAACAACCTGCTAAAGGTATTTAAGGCCCTGCTCAGGGCTTAAGGAATGAACCCCCTGCGCCTCACCAACACTTGGGCAACACAAATGACCACCTGCAACATTGAGACCCTGCAATAGGTATGGATCCTCCTGTAAAGCTCTCTTCACACCTTTGTTGGCCAGCTTGACCACAAAGGGTAGCGTCATATTATTTAATGCGAGCGTCGAAGTACGAGGAACCGCCCCTGGCATATTGGCGACACAGTAATGCACGACCCCATCGATCACAAAAGTAGGCTGATCGTGGGTGGTGGGCCTTGAGGTTTCAAAACAGCCGCCTTGATCGATGGCCACATCCACCAAAACAGATCCTCGTTTCATGGACTGAACCATGGCTTTGGTGACCAGCTTCGGTGCGCGAGCGCCGCGCACCAACACACAGCCCACCATCAAGTCAGCCTGAGCCGTCCACTCTCTGAGCGTTTGGCCTGAGGAAAATTGCGTTTGTACACGGTTGCCAAACACTTGATCAAATCGGCGTAAGACTTCGACCGATTGATCAATCACCACTACCCGCGCACCCAAACCCACGGCCATCTGAGTCGCATTGAAGCCGACTACCCCGCCCCCTAAGATGACAACCAATGCCGATTCCACACCGGCAACGCCACCGAGCAACAAGCCGCGCCCGCCCTGGGATTTCTCCAAACAACGCGCCCCGGCTTGAATGCTCATTCTGCCAGCCACTTCAGACATGGGGGACAACAGCGGCAACTGGCCTTGGGCATTGGTCACAGTTTCATAGGCGATACAATGGGCTCCACTGGCGATTAACTCTCGGGTCTGGGCCTCATCTGGAGCGAGGTGCAGATAGGTGAATAAGGTCTGGCCGGCTCGCAGCCGTGCGCGCTCTTCGGCCTGCGGTTCCTTGACCTTGACGATTAAGTCAGCTCTAGCAAAGACATCTTCCACCGAGCAAATACTGGCTCCAGCCTGACGATAGTGCACTTCGGTAAAGTCGATGGCTTCACCAGCCCCCTGCTCAACCAACACTTGATGCCCCAATGCTACCAGCTCCCCAACACTCGCGGGCGTCAGCCCCACTCGATACTCATGATTTTTTATTTCTTTAGGAACACCAATGATCATTTTGAGGCCCTCATCGCAGGTTCAATATCGGCTATCTTGCTTTTATAGTGCTAGTCTAGCCTGCATTCGGCAGTATTGACTAATCCTATCTTGAGAAACGCAGCAAGCAATAGCCCTGGCTATAAATTAGTGTTAGAATTCGTCGACACGAGCGTGGCTCGCCTGTCATCAACGACCACAAGTTAATGAATCACATGAAAAATGCTAAACGCTGGCTGCTACCAGACGGTGTAGAAGAAGTTTTGCCCAATGATGCTAAACGCATAGAGCATCTGCGGCGGCGTATGATCGATCAATTCGAGCGTTGGGGCTATCAGTTAGTTATCCCGCCGGTACTGGAATTCACCGACTCGCTACTCAGCGGTGTAGGCTCAGACCTAGACCCCATTACTCTCAAAGTCACCGACCAACTCTCTGGAAAAATGATGGGCTTGCGCCCAGATATGACCCCTCAAGCCGCCCGGATGGATGCCCACAGCATCTCCCATAAAGCGACCAGTCGACTCTGCTATGCCGGCCATGTCATGCATGCGCGCCCAGCAAGCCTTTTGGCCAACCGCACGCCACTGCACGCAGGTGTTGAGCTTTTTGGTGAAGCGAGTTTGGCCGGCGACATCGAGGTGACCAGCCTATTGCTGGCCTGCTTGGAGCAAGAGTCTAATCAACCTTTGACCCTGGCTTTGGGCCATGTCGCCATTTATAAGCACCTGATCGAGGGCGCCGCCTTAGCCTCAGGCCAACAGGCTGAGCTATTTGAGCTGCTGCAGGCCAAGTCCATGACCGATCTAGGCGCTTGGCTGGAAACTCATATTCAAGATTTGCAAATTCGCCAATGGTTGTCGGTATTACCCAAGCTGTGCGGCGATCAGCAATGCCTACAAGACGCCCGCGAACAACTCAAAGCGGCTCCCCAGAAGGTCTTGGAAGCCATTGATGAATTATCACAATTTAGCGAGGTGATTGCCAAACGTTACCCCGCTGTGAATTACTATTTCGACTTAAGTGAATTGCGTGGCTACCACTATCACACCGGCATCGTCTTTTCTGCGTTTGGCGAGAACTTCTCCGACGCCCTCGCTAATGGCGGCCGCTACGATCACATCGGCAAAGCCTTTGGCCGCTCGCGTCCAGCCACTGGATTTAGCCTCAATTTAAGCGCACTGATCAAAGCCGAGCGAGTGCAAGAACCGGCACCAATCAGTGCGATTTACGCCCTGCTCGATCACAGCGATGCGCAGTGGGCGGCCATTAAAGAGTTACGCGCATCAGGACAAGTCGTGATTACCGACTTTGGCCATGACGCCTTAATCAAACAACGTTGCGACCAAGAGCTGATTGCAAGCGGTCAACACTACCATGTTCAACCATTAGAAACAGAGTCACAGTAATTATGGGTAAAAATCTTGTTGTGCTGGGCACCCAATGGGGTGATGAAGGCAAAGGTAAAATCGTCGACCTGCTGACGGATCAAGTCAAGTGGGTAACCCGCTTTCAAGGGGGTCATAATGCTGGCCACACATTGGTGATTGACGGCAAAAAAACCGTCCTACACCTGATTCCTTCGGGAATTTTAAGAGATAACGTCACCTGCTTGATTGGCAATGGCGTTGTGCTGGCCCCCGATGCACTGCTAAAAGAGATGGATGAATTAGAAGCGAGCGGCGTGCCGGTGCGCGAGCGCTTAAAGCTCTCGCCCGCCTGCCCTTTGATTCTGCCTTATCATGTTGCGCTGGATCAAGCTCGCGAGCTAGCCCGTGGCAATGCCAAAATTGGCACCACCGGACGCGGCATTGGCCCCGCTTATGAAGACAAAGTGGCTCGCCGTGGCCTGCGCCTTGGCGACTTGCTGGATGAAGAGCACTTTACTAAGCAATTGAAAGAGCTGCACGAGTACCACAACTTCGCACTGACTCAATACTACAAGGTTGACGGCCTTGATTTTGATAAAGTCCTTAATGATGCCCTAGAGTGGGGCCGCCAACTGCGCCCAATGATTGCCGATGTGACGGCATTGCTGCATCAAGCACGCAATAAAGGCGAAGACATTTTATTCGAAGGTGCCCAAGGCTCGCTCTTGGACATCGACCACGGCACCTACCCATTTGTCACCTCTTCAAATACCACGGCAGGTGGTGCGGCGACCGGCACCGGTGTTGGCCCATTGTATTTGGACTATGTTTTAGGTATTACCAAAGCTTATACCACTCGCGTTGGCGAAGGGCCATTCCCAACTGAACTCACCTGTACTATAGGTCAGTATTTGGGGGAGAAGGGGCATGAATTTGGGGCCACCACAGGCCGCAAACGCCGCACTGGCTGGTTTGATGCCTGTGCGGTCAAACACGCAGTCGACATTAATTCTATTTCGGGCCTGTGCTTGACCAAACTCGATGTGCTTGATGGACTGGAAGAAATTAACATTTGTATTGGCTATGAGCGAGATGGCAAGGCCATCGATACACTGCCTATCGACGCAAGAGATTGGAGCACCATCACCCCCGTTTTTGAAACCATGCCAGGCTGGAAAGAATCAACCGTCGGTGCACAGCAATTTGATCAACTACCCACAAATGCCCAAGCCTATATCAAGCGGCTCGAAGCATTAGTAGGAGCACCCGTTGATATTATTTCTACCGGCCCTGACCGCGTAGAGACTATTGTTCTCAACCATCCGTTGGGTCATTAAATAAATTGGCGCCCACAATGGGCGCCAATGATTAGATAATGAAAAAAACACTTGGCATCATTCTCTCATCCATCAGCGCATTCTGTTTTGCTGAACCCAGTTATCAATTAATCACTGAAAACGATGCCAGCTATATCCTGTATCAAGATGGCAAAACCCAATGCCGTTCGGCCGCCCTGCCACCGGAGGAACAATTTGGGACGGGGGCGAGCACACTCACACTTTCACACGATTCGCCAAAAACACTCAAGCTGGAGTATGCAAGTACATCAGGGCATTTTGGTATGGAGTCGTCAATGATTATTGCAAAAGCGGATTGCCATTTTAGCGTTTCCAAAATGGTCAATCATTACCTCTATGATCCAGGCACGTACATCGAGCATTATCACTTTGCAGATAAAACCTATCGCACTGAACACCAGGGGCGAGAACTTAGCAGTGGGAGTATTCTTGGCAGTGACACTCGCCAGAGCATCAATCACGCCATTTATGGGAACGCGAGCGCTTCGGATTTAAGTGGACAAGTGACGATTACTCACCAAGAGGACACGCTAAGCTTTAGCATTGATGTGACCGATGACACCATCGTTTTTGGCGAGGGCATTCATAGCGACCACATCGAAATTTGGTATGCCACTGTTGTTCACGACCCCAAGCCCATCACCTCGCTCAAGGAACAAGAGCATAATGTTAGGCAATGGCTTATTAATATCATTGATGATCGCATCATCTTATCTTTTGGCTATCCAGAGAGTGTCGAACGAATCATGCTACCAGGGAGCGTCACAATGACTGAAAATGGTTATTCCGTTCAATTTTCACTCAGCACCCAAAATATGATACCAAGGCCTTTATCTGACAATGCTTTATTGAATATGAGTATCGTAATATCAGACGCCGATGAAGACAAAAAACAAAGCACCATGATCGCCACATCCAAACTCAAATACGGTAACCCCAGCAGTTTTGGCCGAGTACTACTCACTCGCACACCATTACCACGGGCATCGGAAACATTATTAATAAAATAATTCTATCTTCTGGTAAATTTTTCTCAGAAAACTTTGTTTTAGGCGCCAGCGTTGATGGCGATATGGCCAATATCTCCTATATTTAGATGGAAAGTTTACATAATTCCGCTAACTGGGTCTTATTATGAGTATAAAAAACAAGCTCAGCCTCATATTCGCTATTTTTGCGATCATGATTTTTTGCAATGTCACTGCCATCTACCTGTGGTCCAGCGGTGCTCGTGATCATGCTTATATGATCAATCAAGCCGGCAAAGAACGTATGCTCATTCAAAAGTTCACCAAAGAGGCCTTGCTGGGACATGTGGGGCACGATGGTGATTTCAAAACTCAAGCGGACTTTGAAAGTACGATAAACGCCCTACTCAATGGCAGTAGCGAGATCAAGGCCGTAAAAAATCCTGAGACCAGAACGCAGATCAACAAAGTCAGCTCCCTCTGGCAAAGCCTGTTGCAAAAGGCAGAAAAACTCGACATCAGCAAACCCGAGCAACTGAAAGCGTTAGCTGACGCCTCAGATGGGCTGGTCAACGAAATGAACCTTGTCGTTAGGAATCTAGAGCAGCAAGCCATTGACGATATCGATAACTTAAAATTACTGACACTTGGGCTGTTTATTGTGGCCGTCATTATAGCCACGTTAGCCTATATTTACCTCAATCGCTCATTATTCAAACGACTCGAACACGTCAGATCCATATCCGATAAAATTGTCGAGAACAAAGATCTACGCCTTCGCATTGAGGATGACGGTGCCGACGAAATTGGCGCGCTTGCTCAAGCCTTTGACCGCATGACTGATCGCTTTTTGCGCATCAATAAAGAATCTCGAGACGTACAAAGTGAACTGCAAAAACAAATCAGCATGCTTAACAGCATTGCCAACGAAAACCTACACAGTATGGATTCTCAACGCAACGATGTATTGGTTTCTTCACAATCAATGGGTGAGATGACAAAATCGGTACAAGAGGTGGCCAACAATACCGCCTCTGCTGCGGACATTACCCGTGAAACCGAAGGCGAAGCCAACACCAGTAATGAACTCATTACTCACAGCATGACATTGACCGACCAGCTGGCTAATGAGGTTCGAAACGCGACCGATAATATGGAAAGTCTGGCAAAGGCCTCCGACTCCATTGGTGGCATCGCCGACACCATCAGTAATATCGCCGAGCAAACCAACCTTCTCGCGTTGAACGCAGCCATTGAAGCGGCTCGTGCTGGCGAGCAAGGTCGAGGCTTTGCCGTAGTCGCCGATGAGGTGCGAACCTTAGCTCAACGAACCCAAGAAGCAACCAGTGAAATTCACAAATTGATCAGTACGCTGCAAGAAACAACCGCCTCTTCGGTAGACTCCATGCAAAAAAGCCGCTCGCAGTCAGAACAAAACGTGGAGCAAATCGGCAAGATGAATGAAGCGGTTAAGCGCATTATTGAGTCAGTTAAAAGCATCAACCATATCAACCAACAGATTGCCGTTACAGCGGAAGAGCAAAGCAGCGTGGCTCAACAAATTAATGAGAATATCAACCAGGTCTTGAATCAAACATCGACGACCTACAACAATGCCAAAACCACAGTAGAGACTACTGCATCACTTAGTACGATGGCTCAGCAGTTGGAAAACCGCTTGAAAGAGTATAAGGTGGACTAACTGTAGGGAAGAGGCCTTTGAGGCCTCTTTTTTATGCGATCAATCCGTCCACTTAACTTGAAACTCAAGCTCGTGCTCACCATCGGCGCGTTCGTGTTCGATGTTAAATATGGCTCGATCTGGAACGTAGATACGCTCATTGGCCACTTGAATTTCAAAGTTTTTGCCTTCCTCGATGCAATCGGCTAAACGACGCAACTTCTCAACGAACTCTTTGTTGCTGTAGGCTTTTTCTATGTCTCTATCCGGTTTTTCACTCATAATAATCTCCTTAATATAACGGTTACGCCCCATGGCGCAAGGCTACCTTATGTGTAATTAACTTTAACGTCCAGCATTATTTTCAGATTTAAGCACAAGTGACAAGACAAACAAAATACCACAGCAAATAACGATGGCAGGGCCTGCCGGAAAATCATAAAACACAGACAACCCCAAGCCCGCAACCACTGACATAGCCGCCAGAACACTCGCCAGCCAAGCCATTTGCTCCGGTGACTTAGCCCACTGTTTAGCACTGGCCGCCGGGATAATTAACAAAGCCGAAATCAAAAGCACCCCCACCACACTGAGCGCAATAGCAATAACAAGCGATAGTATTGTGACCAACAATAACCGTAAGCGACCTACGGGCAAGCCCTCAACCATGGCCAGTATTGGACTGGCCGCATAGGCGACAAGTTGCCTCCAAAAAATAAACAACAGCAACAGAACTAGCGTGGCAATCACCCCAATACGCACCAGATCAGTACTATTTACGGACAATAAATCCCCCATAAGGTATTGATTAAGGTCGGTTTGCGCCTCGCTAACACTCATTACAATCAAACCCAGCGCTAGCGCGCTGTGGGATAATACCGCCAATAAAGTATCGCTGGTCATCTTGCTATAGCGTTGCAACTGGATCAACGCCACCCCCACTAATAGACAACAAACGATCACACTCAGGGTCGTTTGCACCTGTATAATCAGACCCAAGGCCACTCCCAACAACGAAGAGTGAGCCAAGGTATCACCAAAATAAGCCATACGCTGCCATACCATCAGTGAGCCTAAAGGGCCAGCAATGGCGGCCGTCATTAGGCCTGCAGCTAATGCATAGATCAGAAAATCAATGGTCACAGCGAACCACCTTGCCATCAATGGTATGCTCATGATCGTGGTCATGAGTATAGATGGCCAAGTTCTCAGGCAAGGGCTGACCAAACAAAGCAATGTAAGCCGGGTCATTGCTGACCACTTCCGGGTGGCCGTGGCAACAGATGTGCTTATTAAGACAAATGACATGATCGGTGGTGGCCATGACCCAATGCAAATCGTGGGAAACCATCAAGACCGCACAGCCAAACTCGCCTCTCAGCTGGCTAATCAACTGATAAAGTGCCGATTGCCCATTGATATCGACGCCTTGAGCCGGTTCATCCAACACCAACAGCTCTGGCTTGCCCAATAAAGCCCTGGCCAACAACACGCGCTGACGCTCCCCTCCCGATAAGGTATGCATACTTTGGTTTTTTAAGTGGCCAACCTCAGCCTTCTCCAGAGCCTCATCAATTGTCATCGCCGCTAAGGGCGACATAGCCATAAAGCGAGCCACGGTGAGCGGCAGCTGATTATTGAGCAACATGGTTTGCGGCATATAGCCGATTTTAAGGTTCGGCTTTCGACGGATCGAACCCGAACTGGCTTGCGCCAAACCCAATAACAAATCGAGCAATGTGGTTTTACCAGCCCCATTGGGGCCAATAATGGTGGTAATCTCGCCTGGCATAATCGTCAGGGAGACGTTTTCAATCAATGTCGTGTTATTGCGCCTCACCCGCAATTGCGAGGCTTGAATTAGCTCATTCATATGCCACCAAGGGCCATTTGCTTAAAAGATGGAATAGTAGGTTAAGATGAGGCGGATTGCTAGCCTGACACTTAGACAAAAGCGACTCAAGGCGGCATGGTTCACTACTTTGCCTCAATCCGGCTAATTAGCCACAATTTTAGGCATCATAGTTTTTTACATCAGTGATGCATGAACCGTATCCAAATCACTCTCGATCTCTACCACCCTTGCCATTCGCTAGTAGTTAGCGTCTAATAGATAGCTATACATAGATGGTGGCCTTTCCTAGAAGACTTTCACCTTACTTAAATGTGAAGTTAGCCTTCATATAGCCAATTTTGAGATTTAGTTTTCGACGGATCGTTCCCGAACTGGCTTGCGCCAAATCCAACAATGTGGTCAAGGAGGATGACTCTCTGCCCCCTAGAAAATACTCAAATCCATACCTACTCGGTTATAAGCATAATGTTTTCACATGGAGCACCACACTGTTCAATAACTAGAAATATAGTGTCTATATCCGGCTCAATAGTTGAAAACATTTCTCCATTTTTCAGAAAAATTCTAACAACCAAATTGTGTCCTTGCATAACAGACTCAACTTTATTTGAAGCGAGCAAATTAATCGCGTCTTTCCACTCTATATAATTTTGTAATTGGCTGGGCTTAACATCCGTCTCCCAACCTTTACCGGAATTTATTTTATACAGACCATCTAAATTTTGTTTGCCAACACATCCCAGCAATATGAAGAACGAAATTATAACTACGTATTTTTTCATCACAGATCTGAAGAGCACACGTCTGAAC
>CAXQRU010000084.1:0-15467 GCA_964226685.1 Polaribacter sp.
GATCTACACCAGCTTATACACTCTTTCCCTACACGACGCTCTTCCGATCTGGCTTATTATCAAAAGGCGCATCAGTGATGCGCCTTTTTTGTACATTGTAGAAGTGGAGTTATTATGCTGCAGAGCATGCGAAACAATCTTAAAGGCACCGTTGCCTTCATCATCATAGGAATTCTAATTATACCTTTGGCACTGGTTGGAATTGAGGGCTTTAATAGAAGCTACCCTGAAGGTGTAGTAGTACAAGTAAATGATGAACCTGTGAGCCGTAATTTGTACAGCCAAAAGGTGAATGATTTAGCCCAACAATACCCTCAGTTGACGAGAGAACAAATTGGTGAGATTGTTTTAGAGCAGTTGGTTGTACAAAAGTTGATGCAGCAACAAGCGAGAGAACACTTAGCGGTAAGTGATGAGCGAGTAAAATTCCAGATAGATGAATTACGCAAGAGTAATCGGCTTGAAGCTGTGTTGAGGGGTAATAATATGTCCTTAGCAAGTCTTGCAGATGCGATTAAAGATAGTGAACTCAATCGTCAGCTGTCAGCGGGCTTATTCAAATCATCTTTTACCTCTGAAGAAGCAGTAGCGAAGCTTATTGGAATAAGAGACCAGAAGCGAGATATCACTTGGGTTGAGTTACCAATGGCGCCTGAACTCGCTAAAACAACGGTTAGTGAAGAAGAAATTAAAACTTATTACGAAGCCAATAAGGCTGATTTATTGATCCCAGCTAAGGCTAAGTTTGAATATGCTGAAATCACGCCAAAAAGCTTTAAAGCTGATATTACGGATGAAGTGGTTGAAAATGCGTTTCAGGATGCAATGAATCGTTACCGAGAGAATAAGCCAAGAAAAGTGGCACATTTATTTATCAGTAATGATAACCCAGATGCTCAAAGCTTAATTCAACAAATTAGTGCCAAAATATCTCCAGATAACTTTAACGCTTTGGTAGAAGAATACTCTGACGATTTGGCCAATACTGATGGGGTACTTGGCGTATACCCCCAAGTTGATTTAAGTGATTTGTATGATGGTTTTAAAGACTTAAGTCTTAATGAAGTATCCGCACCGTTTGTCAGTGCTGAGGGCACGCATTTCTTAAGGGTATTAGAGATCGGTGATCCCAGTGATCCTGTGCCCAATAAAGAAAAGCTCAAGCAAGAGTTGGTGTTGGAGAGCCAAAAATCTCAGTACGATATCCAGGTGGATAAATTCAAAGATGTGATTTATTCCGTCGACCATATTGCAGATTATACAGACATTCAAGGACTTGATATCAAGGTCACTGATTTACTTCCTCCAAGCGAACTACTGCAAAATGTAGGTTTGTCTGGCCAATCCTTTACCGAGCAAGACTTGACAGAAGATAAAGGCAAACTTATTCGTATCGGTGATCGATCCGTTGCTTTTAAAGTGCTTGAATATAATCCGCCAAAGCAAATGACACTGGAAGAAGCGAGAGAAAATATAGTAGACACTTTGAAGCGGAAAAAGGCTTCAGAGGCTTTGGCTGAGAGAGCCAAAAAATTATTGGAAGATCTGAAAGCCGGAAATCGTGATGAGAGTGTAACGTATCGTGATGAGTCGGATTTAAAACGGGATAATCTTCAGATAAGGCCCGATATCATTCAATTAGCGTTTAATGTTGACAAACCTTCTGATAGCCCAACATATGGCGATAAGGCAGCCTCAAACGGTGATCATATTATTGTGATGGTGAAAAAAGTAGAGAACCCAACAGATGCATTGGAAGATAAACAGCTCCGTAATGCAACCTCTAACATCCTTACCAGCATTTATTCAGGAAGCGAGCAAGCGGCCTGGTTAGGGGTTCTTAAATCTGAATCGACGATCACTTATCCCAAAGAGGATACAGAGTATTAGGATTCCCTATGGAGTATGTTGATCAACTTGAAACTCCATTAGGTAAGCTGTTGATTCGTGCAACGGATAAGGGGGTCACCCATGTGTTGTACGATCAACAGTATTCCAAACAACGCCCCAATCAACATACCGAAACTTGTAAGCAACAATTGACTGAGTATTTTCAGGGATTAAGAAAAATATTTTCTGTGAATCTTGATTTATCTGGAACATTATTTCAAAAACAAGTGTGGTCACATTTACAAGCGATTGAGTATGGCTGCGTTGTTTCTTATCAAGATATTGCTATTTGTATCGGTAATCCTAAGGCTGTGCGTGCGGTTGGTACCACCAATGGGCGCAATCCAATTAATCTAATTATTCCTTGCCATCGTGTGATCGGTAAAAATGGAGCTTTGACTGGTTACCGAGGAGGCTTGCAGCGCAAGCAGTGGTTACTGGAGCGCGAAGGGGTTTGTTTGTAGTTTATTTAGTCGCAAAAAAAACGCGAAAGCCTTCAGCTTTATTGAGTTCTTTGTGTTGTATGAAATATTGATTCAGTAGCGGTTCAATTCCAACAAACTGGTTTACAACAAAGAAAGCAATACCGCCTGGTTTAAGTATTTTTGCAGCACCTTGGACAAATCGTTGGGTCTGGTTGGTATCGTGAGTAAAACCCTGGTGGAAAGGTGGGTTGCATACCACGCAGTCCACCTTTTTATCAATTCCTTGAACACAATCTGTCGCGATAATTTCAGCATTCATCGAAAAGTCGTTCATATTTTTTTGAGCACTTTGTATTGCGGCCGCATTGTTATCTGTGCCAAGGTAGTAATCGCAGTGTAATTCTCTAAGATTTAATAGCAGCCAGCCATAACCACAACCAATATCGGCTAATGCGCCGGGTGCAGCTTGTGTTTGGAAATGCTGTAATACCTGTTCGATTAGAAGCTCTGAACCTTTATCAATTTTCTGCCATCCAAAAACACCCGGCTTGGAATAAAAGTAGGGTACTCGTATTTGATGAGTCTCAACCTTGGTGAGGTCTTGATAATTCGAGTTAAGCGTTGTTAATCGAGTTTGGTAGCGTCCTATGTAATCATTTTTATGTTTTTTAAGTTGACCAAGGTAGCCTAGATCTTCGGTTAGCCATTTATGGTGGCCTTTGATACCCTCATTTTTCTGGCCGATGGTAATTAATTCTATTGATGTTCCAAGCCCAGAACTAGTAATGGCCATGTGTTGAAAGAGCAATTTTTCCTTGGGGGTACGGCAAATAACACGCTCAATGGTTTGTTTTATTACACTAAAATCAAAGTCGTTAAAATAAATATTGTGGTGATTATCTTTTCCTTCTAAATAAATATCGTAGCGATTTGTTAGGATCAATCGCTCATCGCTAGGGGTTAATAATGATACAAGGTCCTTAGCATTTTCATCAGCTAGCCATAAGGTTTTACCACCTTGATTTAATAAATTAAGAAGCCGATGTTGTTCTTCATTCATGTAGACAGGCCTTTATTTCGTCACGACTTAAGGGACGGAGCTCACCTGGTGCTAAGCGTTGGTCCAAGGATAAATCGCCTATTTTTTCTCTATGAAGATTTTCAACAAAATTGCCTACTGCGATCATCATGCGTTTCACTTGATGGTATTTTCCTTCAGAGATCACTAACCTAATGATGTTTGTATCTTGTGTTAGCTCAACACGGGCTGGTTTAGTGGTGTATTGTTCTTTGCTAAGGTATATACCGTTTTCTAGTTGCTCAATCATCGTTGTGCTTACAGGCTTTTCTAAAGTGACCAGGTAGGTTTTGTTGACGGTTTTGTTTGGATGAGTGACTTGATGGTTCCACTGGCCATCGGTGGTGAGCAATAAAATACCCGTGGTGTCCTTATCCAGGCGCCCAACTATCTGTAGTTTTTCTTTGAAGGGTATTTCTATCAAATCAAACACGGTAGGGCGATTGGCATCTTTTCTGGCACAAATGAATCCTTTGGGTTTATTGATCATCCAGTATTGCTCGCGTTCCGTGGAGAGCGCTTGACCGTTCAGGGTAATTGTGTCGGTTTCAGAGACTTCGGTGTCGGCGGTAATTTTCTCACGACCAACAACACTGACTTCACCTTTTCTGATGAGTACTTTCGCCTGGCTTCGGGAATAGCCACTGTTATTGGCAATAAACTTATCCAGGCGCATGGCTTATTTGGATTTTTCGCCTGACTCTACAGATTGATAAATGAGTGTGTTAATGGTCATGGGGCCTACGCCACCAGGAACCGGTGTAATAGCGGCGGCACGATCATTTAAGGGGCCAAGTTCAACATCACCAACACCGCCAGGGTGATACCCAGCGTCGACTACAACGGCTCCATCTTTAATCCACTGAGCTTTTATGAACTCAGGCTTGCCTACCGCCGCGACGACAATGTCCGCTTGCTTCACATGAGCTTCTAAATCTTTGGTGCGAGAATGGCAAATAGTAACGGTAGCATCGGCATTGAGTAACATCATGGCCATTGGCTTGCCCAAAATAGGGCTGCGGCCTATTACCACAGCATGTTTGCCTGAAAGTTCAATATCATAAGCCTCTAGTAGACGCATGATGCCTTTAGGCGTTGCACAACCATAGGCACTCTCACCCATGCTCATACGACCAAAGCCAAGACAGGTGACGCCATCCACATCTTTTTTAAGATCGATTGCATCAAAACATGCGCGCTCGTCGATATGAGAGGGCACAGGGTGTTGCAATAGGATTCCGTGAACTTCAGGGTTTTCATTAAGTTCTTTGATGGTTTGCAGCAAAGATTGTGTTGTTGTACTTGCGGGCAGTTCAACTTTGAGCGATTCCATACCAATGCGAGAACAAGCATTGCCCTTCATTTTGACGTAAGTGGCGGATGCTGGGTCATCTCCCACTAAAATAGTGGCTAGAATGGGCGTTTTTCCTCGTGTTTCTTTAAGTTTAGAGACTCGTTGACTGAGTTCAGCTTCCGTTTTTTGTGCTAATGCTTTGCCATCTAGAATGAGTGCTGTCATGATCGTATTCGCCCCATGGTCAAAAGGCGGTATTTTCCCATACCAAGATCAAAGTTACCATAAGGAAATTCAGCCCTATTATTCACCGGGCATTCAAACATGACGGGTTAATAGCCTTGCGTCGCTTGAAATCTACAGGCAATATTAGCCCTCCATTCCAACGATTAGGAAACGCTATGACAGCAAAGAAAATGGTACCTGGAGCTTGGGCCTTCTTAATGGCGGCTTTTTTTAATGCCTTCCTTGACCTTGGTCATAAAGTAACGGTACAAAATACACTCTATAAAGTGTACGATGGTAATGAGCAAGCTGTGTATACGGCGATTCTTAATTCATTGATATTATTGCCTTTTATTTTCTTGTTTTCGCCCTCAGGCTTCGTTTCTGATCGCTTTGCCAAGCATAAAGTCATGCTCTATAGTGCCTATAGTTCACTCATACTTTCATTGATCATTACCCTCTCTTATGCGCAGGGTTGGTTTTGGGTAGCTTTTGCTATGACCTTTTTGATGGGGGTTCAGTCGGCTTTTTATTCACCCGCAAAATACGGCTACATTAAAGAGTTGTTTGGTAAGGAGATGTTGGCGCCAGCCAATGGCTGGGTTCAAGCCGTGTCCATTTGTGCGGTATTGCTAGGCTTGTTTGCTTTCTCCTTAGGTTTTAAAGAGCTTTACAATGGCGGAGAAGATAAAAACACCATTATTTCGACTTTACAGCCTCTTGGCTGGTTTTTGGTATTGATTAGCCTTATTGAGATTGTGCTATTGCATCGTTTACCTGCTCGCTATGAAGGTGACAAGGAACGAGTATTTAATCTAAAAAAATATCTGTCGTTTAGCGAAGCTCGAGAGATGCTAAGGCCTCTCAAAGACCGAGTTGGTATTAGGCAGTCTATGATTGGTTTGGCCGTCTTTTGGTCTATTGGGCAAACGTTGCTGGCGGTGATTCCCGCTTTTGTTAAGGACATTTCTCCAGAAAGCGATGTTGATGTGGCTAACGGTGTACTAGCTTGTATTGCCATTGGCATTGCTTTGGGATCATGGGTTGCTGGGCGTTTATCAAAACATCATATCGAGATGGGATTGATTCCTGTAGGTGCAGCGGGCTTTAGCTTTTTTCTCTGGTTGTTGCCATTTTCGAGTTCGCCCTTTGAGATGGCGCTATTATTTTTGGCCATAGGTTTTGTTGGAGGACTATTAATCGTTCCTCTCAATGCTTTAATTCAATTTCACTCAGCTAAGGATGAGCTTGGGCAAATGCTTGCAACCAATAACTTTATTCAAAATCTTTCTATGTTGGTATTTTTGATTTTGTATATTGTTGCAACCATAGTTTTTAATTTATCTCCACAGCAAGCATTAATAATTACAGCCTTGGTAGCCGTTGTTGGCTGTGGTTACACTTTGTGTCGTTTGCCTCAAAGTTTTGTGCGTTTTTTATTAACGGCATTATTGAGCCAACGTTACAAAGTGATTGTACAGGGGATGAAAAATTTGCCTTCAACAGGTGGTGTATTGTTACTGGGCAACCATATTAGTTGGATCGATTGGGCGATCGTTCAGTTAGCCAGTCCAAGGCCGGTGCGATTTGTGATGCTAAAGAGCATTTATGATCGATGGTACTTACGTTGGTTTTTTAAAATGTTTGGGAGTGTGCCTATTTCTCCTGGTGCTGGAAGTCAAAGTGCATTAGATGAAATTTCTAATCTTTTGGCTCAGGGTGAAGTGGCATGCTTATTTCCTGAAGGCTCAATTAGTCGAAATGGTCAATTGGGTGAGTTTAAAAAGGGCTTTGAACGTGCTTTGAAAAATGCAGGGGATGTGACGGTCATACCTTTCTATTTACGAGGTTTGTGGGGCAGTCAATTTTCTCGCTCTTCTGAACATTTTAAAAAGCAACGTAAGAGCAGGTTGAAAAGAGATATTATTGTGGCGTTTGGGCAGCCAGTGCCAACGGATATTTCAGCGGATAAACTCAAGCAGCGAGTATTTGATATTTCGATTGATTCTTGGCAGGCTTATGCGAGTGATTTGCCAAACTTAGGGCGTGCTTGGGTACAAGCTGTGAAACGTGAGCCATCAGGAATTGCTATGGTTGACGGTTCCCATAAGCCGTTATCGCCAGCAAAGGCGTTAGCGACGGCTATTACTCTCTCTAAACATGTTAAAACGAATTGTCCAGATGACGCCGTTGGTTTGCTCTTGCCAACGAGTATGGGAGGTGTATTAGCCAATATGGCAGCAACGATCGCGGGCAAAATTATTGTCAATTTAAATTACACTGCCTCAGTTGATGCTATTTTATATGCGATGGATCAGAGCAAAATCACGATTATTTACACCTCTAAACGTTTTGTTAAAAAATTAGAACAGAAGGGCGTGGATGTCGAGAAAATGTTAGCAAACCGAGCGGTTCTATATTTGGAAGACATCTTTGAAGCACTAAATAAAAAAGCCATTATAGGGCGATTCTTAGTGGTTCGCTTACTGCCTGCATGGTTGCTCTCGGCAATGTATGTTTCTTCTAAGCCCTCGGATTCAACGGCTGTGATAATCTTTACCAGCGGTAGCGAAGGCTTGCCCAAAGGTGTGCAATTAAGTCATGCCAATATCTTGGCTAATCTCAAACAAATTTCTGAGGTATTTGATCCTCAAGAGGACGATGTCATTTTGGCTTGCTTGCCCTTGTTCCATGCATTTGGCTTAACGGTCACGCAGTTTATGCCACTGATTGAATCCATTCCGATGGTGTGCCACCCAGACCCAACAGATGCACCGGGTATGGCGAAAATGGTTGCGAAATATCGAGCTACAATGATGTGTTCAACTTCAACATTCTTACGTTTGTACTGTAAAAATAATCGAGTTCATCCTTTAATGTTTGAAAGTTTACGTGTTGTAGTGGCCGGTGCTGAACGATTAAACCCTCAAATTCGAGACGCTTTTGCATTGAAGTTTAACAAAGCGATTTATGAGGGTTATGGTGCAACTGAGACCACGCCTGTTGCCAGCGTAAATATTCCAGATCGTTTATCATTTTCTGATTGGACGGTGCAAAAGGGTAACAAGCTCGGTACCGTTGGCTTACCATTGCCTGGGACGAGCTTTAAAATTGTTGACCCCAATACTTTTGAGGAATTACCAACTGGAGAGGAGGGGATGATTTTAGTGGGTGGTGCTCAAGTTATGCAGGGATATTTGGACAACCCTGAAAAAACCCAATCAGTCATTAAAGAATTGGATGGAATCCGCTGGTATGTAAGTGGTGATAAAGGTAAGCTGGATAGTGATGGCTTCCTAACCATTGTGGATCGTTACTCTCGATTTGCTAAGGTGGGTGGAGAGATGATTAGCTTGGGTGCAGTAGAGGCCGCGATTTTTGATGTATTAGAGTCTGATGAGATAGAAATTGTGGCGGTCGGTTTACCTGATGATAAAAAAGGTGAAAAGGTGGTTGTGTTGAGTAGTCATGATCTGGATTATTCTGAGCTTAAACAAAAATTGTTGGCCAGTGGTATTAATCCGTTGTTGATTCCGGCTGAACTATTCTGTGTTGTGGAGGTGCCAAAACTGGGTTCTGGCAAAGTGGATTTTAGCTGGTCTAAGAAACTGGCTGCTGAGTTAGCAAGCTAATTAAGATAATGGGCACTACCAGTGCCCATTGATAAGATTTATGGAGTTTCTACCTATATCGTTGCCACAAAAATGCCACGTAGAGGAGCAGGGTAGCCCTCTACGGTTTTCTCTGGATCGTTTGGGTCTAAAAAATCCGACAAGGATTGAAATGTCATCCAATCTGTCGCTCGTTGCTCTTGTGTTGATGTGCGGTTAACATCCACGCATTTTACATCCTTAAGTCCGCAGCGCGTTAACCAATTGATCATGGCTCCAGAGCTAGGTAAAAACCATACGTTTGGCATTTTTGCATAGCGATTATGTGGTATCAAAGCTTCTCGATCATTACCTTCAATAATCAAGGTTTCCAAAACCAATTCACCGCCAGGTCGTAACATACCCATTAATTGCTTAATATGATCGAGGGGAGAACGGCGATGATAGAGTACCCCCATAGAAAATACGGTATCAAACATTGGCGTTGGGGGCATTTCATCTAACGTACAAGGTAAAATATTCACAGGTATATTACCTAAGAAATGCTTTAGCATATAAAACTGAACAACAAATCGTGGAGACGGGTCAATCCCCAAAACCAGCGGTGAACCAGAGCCATACATACGAAGGCAGTGATAGCCATTACCACAGCCAACATCTAGCACTCGTCGATTACCAAGTGGTTGTATATGAGGCTCGACTCGTTGCCATTTCCAATCGGATCGCCACTCGGTATCGATAAAGGTATTAAATACTTGAAAAGGGCCTTTGCGCCATGGAATGAGTTCTCGAAAACATTGTTCAATAAGGGCATCTTGTTCTTTATTAATAATGCCACTGATTGTAATGGTGTCAGAATAGTCAACACTTTCAGGATTGAGATTTGGTAGTTGTTCGAGTGCTGATTGCCATTGCTTCAGATCACCATAGCGCTGATGGTTTAGACCTGTTTCAATTATTTCTGGTAATTTTTTTGTCCACTCTACGAGTTGGGTCGACTGCAAATCTTGGATTAGAGATTCGTAATACTTCAGCATGTTATTTTATGGCAATAAATGAGGCGAAATTAAAGCATTGAAACCATTGTTCAATTTGTTGGAATCCACAATTGGCTAAACGATTTTTGTGGGTGGCAACACTTTCTGGAATTAAAACTTTTTCAAGCGCTGTCCGCTTTTGAGCTATTTCTAAGTCTGAATAACCATTATCACGCTTGAATTGGTGGTGAAGTTCAGTCATTAATTCTTGGTAGTCAGGATTATCAAAACAAATTTTTTCAGACAGGATCAAAACACCCCCAGGTAAAAGCGCTTTGGAAATTTTCATGAGCAATTGATCCCTAAGATCCAAGGGAATAAACTGCAGTGTAAAGTTTAGAACGACAATAGAAGCGGGTGAAAGCGACACCTCTAAAATATCTGAACAAATAAAGGTTGTTTTGGGAATATTATAGCCCTGACAGCGTTCAATCATTGCCGGAGAATTATCAATGGCAATAATTTCACAATGATCCCTTGTGATGTGCTCCGACATGACCTTTGACGCCGCTCCCAGAGAACATCCTAGGTCGTAGCAATAACTATGACTTTGTGAAAAGCGCTTGGTGATATCGCCAATCATAGCGATGATAGCATTATAACCAGGTACTGAGCGACTAATCATATCGGGGAAGACATTGGCGACCTGATCATCAAATTGAAACAGGTCGACAGTGCTTTTTTCAGAGGCGTAAATGGTGTCTTTGTCCACAGTTATTTCTTTGCTTTGTCAATATTATTCGTAAATTCTACAATTTCAGGCAACACAAGGTTACGGTAACGCTTGCCATTAAAAATGCCGTAGTGACCGCAGTTTTGAATTAATAGATGTTTCTTTTTACTCTTATCAAGTTGTGTTGCTAAGGTGAGCGCCGCTTCTGTTTGACCGACTCCACAGATATCATCACGCTCACCTTCAACCGTCATTATCGCGGTTTGTTTAATTGCGGATGGGTCAACTAGGCGCCCTCTGGAGATTAACTCACCTTTAGGGAGCAGGTGCTCTTTAAAGACCACCATAATCGTTTGCAGATAGAACTCAGCGGTTAAGTCCATGACAGAGAGGTATTCGGTGTAAAAAGAGCGTATTTTGGCTCCGCGCTCAAAGTCACCTTCCGTATAGTGAAACATCGCATCTTTGATCGATTTTTCATGCCTGGCGGCATTCATGCTCCAAAAAGCAGATAGCTGCATAAAACCAGGGTACACCAGTCTTCGCTCGCCTGGATAACCGATAGGCACGGTGCACAATAAGTTATCTTCAAACCAATCCTCAGTATTTTCGATGGCAAAATCATTGACTGTGGTTGGGGACTGCCTAGTATCTATGGGAGAGCCCATGATGGTGAGGGAGGCCGGTGCATATTTAACTTTATCTTCGCTAGCTTCCAATATACACACCGCGGCATAAGAAGGCACCCCGGCTTGGCAAATGGAGAGTACATGCAGATCTGGGCCGATATCTTCAAAGAAGTGGATAAGATAGTTAATGTAGCTATCGAAATCAAAGGCGCCACGACTAATGGGTACATCTCTGGCATTTTTCCAATCGGTTATGTACACATCATAATACTTTAGAGCATCGGTGGCGGTATCTCTCAACAATGTAGCGTAGTGGCCAGCCATGGGAGCTACGATCAATAGTTTCGGTTGTTTGACATCATAAGAGCGCTTTTTGAAATGTAGAAGATTGCAGAAAGGCATTTCATGAATAATTTCGTTATCAATACCGATTTTTTTATGATCAATTTTAATGCTATCGATATCCCACTCTGGTTTATCATAGCTTTGAGTCAGAGACTCTAAGAGACGAAGTTTGGCGCCGATGGCGCGTTTTGCCTTATTGAGAGGTTCGATATCTTTGTAAGGACTGGGCGGCTCAATATCAGCTAAAATATCGGCCAAACCTTTGAAATAGCTAGAAGACAGGCTCATCGACTTAGAGAGTCCATCTGCTAATGTATAAAAATGGCGATTATCTAGAAATCCAATCATGTTAGACCCGCATCTTATTAAAAACTTAACAATAACACATTAAACCGTTAGGCATTAATAGATATCTTGCACTATGCTTGAAATAAGACTGTGATCATAGCTGGCAGTTTTTTGTGCGAACAACGATGGGATCTACTGATGAGGTTTAATGGCTACTCAAAACTGAAAGTACTCATTATAGATGATTTTGATAGTTTTCGGTTAACGTTAAATAAAATTGTATCTGATCTAGGGGTCACCAATGTTCAAACTTGTAGCAATGGCAATGATGCTATTGAGATGTGTTCTGAGACCGAGTTTGACCTGATCTTGAGTGATTACAATTTGGGGATTGGTAGAAACGGCCAGCAATTGCTGGAAGAGTTGAAGTTTCGATCCATTCTGGGGAACAGCATTTTTATCATGGTCTCTGCTGAGACGGATAGAAACATCATTATGTCAGCTTGTGACTACGAGCCAGACGCTTATCTAACCAAACCCATTACGGCCAAAGCGCTCAGTCAAAGGTTGGATCGTTTGTTGTCACACAAGCAAGAACTTAAAGTGATCAATCAGGCGCTGAATGAACATAAGTATCCCAAAGCTATCGCTTTGCTCGAACACAAAATTAAAGAGCAGCCCGGGCGAGCTATGCTGTATCAAAAGCTCTTGGCCGATGCCTATTTCGAGTGTGAACACTTTGATCGAGCTGAAGAGGTCTATCGCTCCGTACTAGAGATGCGTAAGTTGGATTGGGCTCAGGTTGGTTTGGCAAAAATTAAAGTGGCGCAAGGAGAATACGAAAAGGCTGTTCAATGGTTGAGGGAAATCATCGATGAAAGCCCCCAATGCCTCAAAGCCTATGATGTATTAGCAGAGGCTTATGAAAAACTGGGCAATCAAGATGAACTTCAGAGCACACTAAATGATGCGGTCGATTTGTCTCCATTATCTATTTTAAGACAACTTAAGCTAGGTCAGGTGGCCATGGACAATAATGACTTTAGCATAGCCTCAAAGGCGTTTAATAAAACCATCAAAACAGGGCGCTACTCTTGTCATAACTCCCGTGAAAATCATGTGAATTTTGTCAGATCAGCCTCGCAGATGCTGGCAATGGATCCGACCGATAGTGATGATGTATACAGTGATGCCATGAAGGTATTGGATAATTTGGATAAGTTATTTCAACCGATTTCTACTGAGGACAAAGCTCAGGAAAAATTGTTGGGCAGTCAGATGAATGCCTATACTAACCGTCCACGAAAAGCGCAAGAGCTACTTGAAGAGGGGCACAGATTACTAGAGAAGGCTCCAAATGTTAATGTCGATACCGATCTTGATTATGTCTATGCATTAATGGCGCTGGGAAAAGAAGCTGATGCTCAGAATAGATTAAAAGAGCTGGTAGAAAAGTACGCTAATGATGAAGAAGCATTAATGAAAATTGATCGCTTGCTGTCAGAGCCAGTTAGTGGTGCTAATAAAAAGAGAATCGCAAATTATAACAATAAAGGCATTGAGCTATACAAAGAAGGACAATTTCAAGAAGCTACCAATTGCTTTAAAAAAGCACTTAATCATTTCCCTAAGCATGTAGGCATCCAATTAAATTTAATTCAATGTTATATTGGATTAATGAAAGATTCGGGCGTTGATAAACAGCTTTATGCGTCTTGCTTGGCGACGGTGAAAAAATTAGGGACACTTTTGTCAGAAACTCATGAACAATTTCCCCGTTATTCAAAACTTAAATCAATGCTAGAAAGCCTGAAAGGTAAATAATTTGAGAAGCCGCCATTCTTTAGATTTTTCCCTGGTTCTTGCCTCTAGTGTGCATGATATGAAAAACTCACTGAGTATGTTGCTGAGTTCTTTAGAATCTGTGATTGAAGATACGCCTCCAAGGGATAGTCAGCAGGCGAAGCAATTTGCGATATTGCAATATGAAGCGTCCAGAATTAATTCAGAATTGATTCAATTATTGTCGATTTATAATATGCAACAATCCAGGCTTCCCCTGCGAATTGATGAAAGTTTTCCTATTGATACAATCGAGGAGCAAGTGGCTAGGAATGACATGCTCTTTAAAACTCGAAATATTAAAATAGATATCGAATGTGATCAGGATTTGGTGTGGTATTACGATAATGATCTAATCGGAAATGTGATTCATAATGTAATGATTAATGCCTCACGTTACACGAAGGATCAAATGAAAATTAGTGCCAGTATTGAGGATGAATATTTGGTATTGACCGTGGCAGATAATGGCGGGGGATTTCCGAGTTTTATGCTAGACCCCAGTGCCGTGATGGAAAAGCCTAAAGAGACCGATAGTACTCAGCTAGGTTTGTTTTTTGCCTCCACTGTTGCTTCCTATCATACACAAGGGAGTCGCGAGGGGTATATCCGTTTAGCCAACGGAGGTGAGCTTGGCGGCAGCATTTTTTCAATCTATTTACCTTAATACCAGCAAAATCGCTATCCGTTTACTTTTTACTACGAGCTGGTCTAAACCAGCTCGTAACAAGGCTTGTAGGTTACTCCAGGTAACTTCATCCTTTGCTGTTTGACAAAAGCTCGAAGTAAACCGTCTAATGGTTCCATAATTTCTGGGTCTCCTGATATTTGATAGGGCCCATATTTTTCGATGGTTGCAATGCCTGAAGCTTTAACATTTCCTGAAACAATACTCGAAAATACTCGTCTCAAATTCGCGGCCAGGGTATGGATGGGCATATCTTTGCGTAATTCCAGTTGACTCACATTCTCATGAGTTGGAATAAAGGGTTGTTGAAATGAGAGATCAATGTTTAGTTGCCAATTAAAATGGTAGGCGTCATTATTATTGTAACGATAATGCATCACCTCATCGATTTTAGAACGCATGGTTCTGGCGGCTTGGTCGGCATCATCAACGATGATTTGATAATGTTTACGGGCTTTTTCTCCAAGGGTGGCCAAAATAAACTGATCCAGCTGCTCAAAATATTCTTTAGCGCTAGCAGGTCCCGTTAGAATGACAGGGAAGGGTAATTCTTTGTTATCTGGGTGTAATAAAATTCCAAGGATATATAAGAATTCCTCAGCGGTACCAACCCCACCAGGGAAAATGATTATTCCATGCGATAGTCGTACAAAACTTTCAAGCCTTTTTTCGATGTCAGGCAAGATTACTAATTCGTTTACGATTGGGTTAGGGGCTTCAGCTGCAATAATACCCGGCTCAGTTAAGCCCAGGTAGCGGGCATTATTAATACGTTGCTTAGCGTGAGCAATAGTGGCACCTTTCATCGGGCCTTTCATCGCTCCAGGGCCGCAGCCGGTACAAATGTTGAGCCCACGAAGGCCCATAGAATGTCCGACCTCTTTGGTGTAGGAGTATTCTACGTCGCTGATCGAGTGACCGCCCCAGCAAACCACCAAGCCTGGGTTTTCACCACCATAAAGCACTTTGGCGTTGCGTAGTAAGTGAAAAACATAATCTGAGATGCCTGCCGAAGTTGTCAGATTAAAGCGTTTGTTATTTTTAGCGGCCTCATTGTGAACGATATCTCTTAAGGCGCTAAAAAGCATTTCTCTTGTGGAGGCAATCATTTCTCCATCGACAAATGCGGTTGCAGGAGCGTTGTGAAGGTTCAGACGAATGCCACGATCTTGTTGCACAATTTCTATATCAAAATCAGGGAATGCTTCCAGTATGGTTTTGGCATCATCAAGCTGAGAATCCACATTTAAAATCGCTAGGGCGCATTCTCGAAATGCACGATAATGTGAGCCATGTCCTCGCTTTTTGAGGGCAACTACTTCCGTTGGCGATAATAGCTCCAGACTTTTTTTAGGGGTTATGGATGTTAATGGTATTGTCTTTATATCGATATCAGTCATAAATAATCGCTTATTATAATAGATCGGAAGAGCGTCGTGTAG
>CAXQRU010000085.1:0-21323 GCA_964226685.1 Polaribacter sp.
ATCTTTAAAAATTGCTTTTTTATACTTTCTGGATCAATGCCCTTCTCAGTCTTGAGTCGTTTTGCTCCTAAGAGATAAAAAACTAATTGTTAGCGATGTCATGCAGTCTATGCCACTAACATTTTAAAAAAGGATTTAGAAAATAAAAAAACAAAGATAGATTATACAAGATTTAGTCTCCATTCTGTTTGTTGTTATGGTGTCCAGGAAGATCACTGAGAGCAATCTTTTGATGGTTTTATCCTCAAGTGGCGTTCTAAATCGTTAAATCTGTGTGATCTGTAGGTCTTCAAGCCGTTGAGTTGATTTAAAAACAATCTTTTGGCGCATTTATCGTTTTGCGATCCCCCATAAGTATTAGTTTCCATCATCCATGAGGGTTACAAGTGGCGAATTTGTCTTGGCGGGGGTGTTTATTTCACTGATAATGATGTGTTTGGCAAAAAAATCGAAAATGAGAGCAATGATGTACAAAAAAAATATAAAAATTGGCTTGTTGATGGGGATTTTATCATCGGCGGAGAACTGTTTTGCCGTCGAGGATGAAGAATCATTATTTTTTGCCGAGATGCCAACGGTGCTCAGTGCAACACGTATGCAGCAATCGCAGTTAGAAACGCCGGTTTCGGTCACCGTGATTGATCGGCGAATGATTGAAGCCTCAGGTTTTACAGAAATTCCCGATTTATTGCGTTTGGTTCCTGGTTTTCAAGTGGCTCGAGCTGACGCTAGACAATATGCGGCAACTTATCATGGAAAATCGTCACAATATTCGGCGAGATTACAAGTATTGGTTGATGGTCGGTCTCTTTATCATTCCATGTTGTCGACGGTTGAGTGGGCCAGCACGGGTGTACACATTGATGATATTGAAAGGATTGAAGTGATTCGTGGCCCTAATGCCCCGGCCTATGGTGCAAACGCTTTTATTGCGGCGGTCAATATTGTGACTCGATCACCACTGCTTGATCAGGGCTATGAGATTTCTAGTACTGTCGGCTCAGAGTCTTTGAGAGAGTTTTCGGCCAAAACCAGTGGCGTATATCAAGGCTTTAATTATCGTTTACGAGCAAATTATCGATCAGATGATGGTTTTGATGAAGTCAATGACGAGCGGGACTTGACGAGCGTTTTTTTTAGAGGAGGATTTTCACCAACGGCCAGCGATAATGTGGATCTATTTTTGGGTGTCGATTATGGGGATACCGGAGCGAGCGCGACAAATCAGCCTTTGACTCTGGGTTCAGGTAGAACTATCGCGCTTGATCCAGCAAGGGAGCGAGAAACCAATAATCATTACCAGCATATTCGCTGGCAACACATTTTTAGCCCCGAAAGTGATTTAACCATTCAGTTTTATCATAACTACTACAAACAAGAAGACGCAACGCCACTACAGGCCAGTTTGTCTGAGCTTTTTAATGTAACGCCGGCTCAAATCCAAGCGGCGTTGGGGCAACCTGATCAAACCTTGGTGCTGGCCAAGCTGCATGGTGTTTCAGAGCGCTATGATCTTGACATTCAACATACCATCATAGCTCCCGATCAATATCGCATCGCTTGGGGCGGTGGATTAAGGCGGGATAGTTTGGATAGCTATTATCATTTGGGATCTGACACGCCGGTTAAAGATTATAGTGCGCGTCTGTTTTTTAATGGCGAGTTTGATTTGTCGCCCAGTTTGACAACGAATATTGGCTTGATGGTAGAAAATGGAGATATTGTCGATACCCAGTATTCTCCCCGCCTAGCGCTTAATTGGAATATTTCAGATCAACAGGTTATTCGCATCGCGGCCACGCGCGCCTACCGTAATCCCTCATTATTGGAGGCCAATTGGGATTATGGCCTTCGTTTTAATGATGGCTCCATTGCCGATCAGTTATTTCTTACTGAAACTTCTTTGGACGCGGAAAAAATTACCTCCTACGAGCTGGGTTTTACGGGTGAGTCTGTTTCAAAACAGTGGTTTTGGGATGTGAAATTGTTTCGCGAGGTGCTAGAAGGCGGAATTAATTCGGCCGACAACGAAGGTTATATTGATCCTCTGGGCGTATTTTTACCCGTGAGTCGAGGGGCTAGGGTTGAGGGTAATTTTCAAGATTCAGAGTCTGTCGGTATAGAAGGGCAGTTGGTTTACAGACCCAACCCTGCTTCTTTTGTGGCTTTGCAATACTCTTATGCGGACGTTGAATTGTTTGCTCAAATTGATATTGACCCCTTTGTACAGGGTTATAGGAAAGAGCCAGCACCTTATCATACGGCCAGCCTTTTGATGGCAACCAAGTTGGATGGAGGTTATGACCTATCCGCCGGTTTTTATCATGTGGGTGCGATGCGTTGGCTCGGCGATGGTGATGCTGTCGATCCTTACAACCGCATTGATTTGCGTATTGCTAAAACCTTTTCTTTTGGACGTGAGAAAGCGTCTATCGCATGGGTTATTCAAAATATCACGGATGAATATAACGAGTTTACGAACGATATAGAAATGCCTAAGCAGTATACCTATTTGCAATTTACTTGGAGACGGTGAGGTTTTTATGAAAATAGTAGTGGCGGATGATCACGACATCGTTCGTGAAGGCTTGTGTAGCACATTGCAGGTGCTTGGAGATGATATTACGGTGTTGCAAGCGCAAAATGCGAGGCAGTTAATTGATATCCTCAAGCTTGAAAATGACATAACTTTAATTGTTTTAGATTTATTTATGCCAGACTGCAATGGCATTAAGTTGGTGTCTGAAATTGTCAATCAATACCGGGATGTGATTATCTTAGTCTTGTCTGCCTCTGAGAATGGTCAAGACATGCAGCGAGTGATTGATGCGGGAGCTTCTGGTTTTGTGCCTAAATCCGCCGGTCGTGATGTGTTTATTAATGCTCTTCGGCTAGTATTGGCCGGCGGAACCTACATCCCTCCCGAACTTATCTATGGTGTTTCCAAAACCGTTCCCTACCATATGCCAGAGCCTACCACCAGTGATCTAACCGATACGATTGATAATCTTAATGGTCTCACACAGCGCCAAAAAGATGTTCTAAAGCTGACAATCGAAGGTAAACCCAATAAGGAAATTGCACGAGTGCTGGATATTTCTTTAAATACCGTTAAAGTCCATATGGCCGCAATTTTTAGAATATTGGAGGTGTCAAACAGAACCCAAGCGGTTGCCGCGATTCGTGAGATGTTGGTGGCTCAGGAATAGATGATCGTGAGCTGGAGAATCGCTGAGTTTTGCATGGCAAAGGTTTTATACTCTGCGGGTTGTTGGGTATGAATTCCTTGTCTTTGCTTAATCGTCGTTTTCTTCAAGGGCTTTTGGCTATCCTATTGGCCTTGTTTGCTGTAGCGCTACAAGCTAAAACGATTTTTGTGGTATCTTCAAAGTCAGATGCGATTTATCAGGAAGTAGAACAGGCAATTCGTGACAATGTTATTACTCAAGATAATGTTCGTTACTACTACACCGATTTATCCCGATTAAATGCATTAGCTGGCCTTAAGCCTGATTTTATTGTCACTATTGGCAGTCAAGCGATGCGTCATTATTGGCGGGAGCAGCCGGATGTACCCAAGTTGCACGCCTTTGTGGCATTTAGTGCTTATCAATCTTTAAACCTTGAGCATCCAATCTCAGACCACAAGGGTGTTATCTTTTTGGATCAGCCCTTAGACCGCCAACTGGATTTAGCTCAGAAGATTGTGCCAAATGCCAAGATTGGTTTGTTGTTGTCTGCCAATTCCCAAAGCCCAGTGAATGATTTTTTATTGCAATCTGCCAATCAGGGTATTGTCGTTAACTACGTATCTGAGAAAGATGAGTTGGTTCGCCAGGCGGAATCTTTGCTAGCGGATATTGATGTGTTACTGGCGACGCCCGATTCATTAGTGTGGCGTCCATCCAGTGCCAAGTGGTTGCTTTACATGGCTTACCAAAAACGCAAACCCGTGATAGGCTTTTCAGAAGCGTTGACTCGCGCCGGTACGGTGGCTTCTGTGTATTCAGATCCTGCGCAAATTGGTCGTCAAGTTGCCGAGAGCATCATGAACTTTGTCGGTGGCAATAGCGATTGGAGTAAGAGTACCAGCCCGAAATATTTCCGTTTTTCGGTTAATGAGACCATAGCTAATTCTTTGGGTATCGATGAATCGACATTACATTCTATAGAGCGTTCCAACTAATGCTAAAAACAATACGCAGACAATTGTTGGTGTTAACGGTTATTCCAGTGGTTGCCGTGATTGTGGCATTAACCGTCTCTATGATTTCCAGCCGAATTGATGATGCTAATGCATCTTTGGATGCCAAAGTGCACCTTCTATTAGATCAACTAGGTAATTTATCAGAGTTTGCATTTTTTACAGGGAACAACGAGGAAATCACTCAGCTTGCTAGAAGCGCACTCAATTTGCCAGATGTAGAAAGCATTACAATTGTCAATGCCCAAGGCCAGGTCATGACGGCAATAGATAAAAACCACCAGATTCCAGCTCGATCGTTAAAAACCTATGAGCAGGAAGTTTTCAGTAGTAGTTTAAACATTAACGACTTTGGCCAGGATTTGTTATTTGAGGGTGAAGACAAACAATACCTTGGAAAAATTGAGTTGGTGATGTCGCTTCTGCCCCAGCAGTCACTTCGTCAAAGTATTATTTTCAAAAGTGCTGTATTAGGTGTGGCGTTATTAATCATGGCGCTTACTCTGGCGATATGGACTTCGTACAAGATTGTGTCTCCAATTGAGTCGATTACTCGGGTAATTAATCGCATCAAAGCGGGGGACTTGAGTGCGCGGGTTAATATTCAGTCCTCGCGAGAATTGGAGCTGTTGGCCAGTGGTATTAACTCAATGACCGATACCATTGCCGAGTCCCAAAGGGCCTTGGAATCTAAGATTCAACAGGCGACGATGGATTTGATGGCAACGGTCGATGAGCTGACCATGAAAAACCATGAGCTTAATATTGCCAGAAATGACGCGCTATCATCGGTTCGAGCTAAGACTGAATTTTTAGCTCGTATGAGCCATGAAATCAGAACCCCACTCAATGCGGTTATGGGCTTTTGTAGCTTGCTCGAACAACCGGTTTCTGAGATCACCCGCCATGAATATATCGATATTATTTTAAGTTCAGCAAGACAGTTGCATCATATTGTCGACGATGTGCTCACTTTTTCAAAGCTAGAGTCCAATGCTTTAGTTCTTGAGCGGCGCGAATTGTCATTGGTTCAGTGTATAGAAAGCTCGGTATTAATGTTGATGCCTTTAGCTAATAAGAAACAGATTAATTTCATTTTACTTATTCACCAAAGTTTGCCACACAAGTGGATTGGTGATGAAGTTCGGTTAACTCAAATCATTAATAATTTGGTCAGCAATGCCATTAAGTTTACCGATCGAGGCCAAGTCGTTGTCGAAGCGCAATATCACAGTGATGACAGCCAGTTGGAAATATCGGTCAGTGATACGGGTGTAGGCATTGCGTCCTATCAGAAGGAGCAGTTGTTTCAGCCATTTATTCAAGCCGATACCACCATTACTCGCCGCTATGGCGGTGCTGGTCTGGGTTTATCGATTTCCAAAAAACTGGCAGGTTTGATGGGGGGAGATATTACCGTTGTGAGCGAGCAGGGGCAGGGTTCGCAATTTAAATTGCTGATTAATAGCGTCTACCGAGTGCCCGAAGCGCCCTCTATGATTTGTCAATCGTTACAAGGGAAATCCGTATTGCTCATTGATCAGCATGTGATATCTCGCCGATCACTTCGCAATACACTGCTATGCTATGGCATTAATGTCTTTGCGCCACCCTCGACCAGTGGCGCCATATCGCTATTGTCGACTCAGCCGTTTGATGTGGTATTGATCGGGGTTTCTGCCGATGATCAATCGAATCAAGTTAAAGAGCTACTGGATCAGCTAACCCTACTATTTAAGGGGCCCTTGGTTTGTTTGGTCAGTGGTATTCACGACTTCTTGGATGATTATTCAAAACCCAATCTTATTGTTGGCCATAAACCGATGGCAAGATCATCGTTATATCAGTTATTGGTCGATCAGATGGGCGGTGGTCAGAGCACTGATGTAGTAGACAAGCCCGCAGCCATTGATAAAAAGCCCCTGCAGGGGGCCAATTTTTTAGTGGTTGAAGATAATACCTTCAACCAAATCCTATTTAGAGAATTGTTAAGCGAGTACGGAGCCTCCGTCGATATTGCTTGTCATGGTGGCGAAGCCTTAGAAAAAACCGCTAGTGAACAATACGATATGATATTAATGGATATTCATATGCCGGATATGGATGGTTTTACGGTAGCGGGTAAGGTCTCAGAGCAAGAAGAAGGACTTAACAACAATACCACCATTATCGCGCTAACAGCGGATGTACTGGTCGATGCAGAGGCCATGACGGATTCAGTATTTGTCGATGTGATTTATAAGCCCGTCAATAAAGATACTTTTTTATCGACGATAGGTTTGCACTTAGAGAAGACTATTAAGGTGCTCCCATCATCAACAGCCATGGCCAATGCTTCTGAGAAGGTGTTGTCAGAAATTGATAAATTAGGGCAACAATTGCTTCCTTTGTTAGAGCATAAAGATGCTCTTGCTAAGGGAGTGGCGCATCAATTAAAAGGCGTGGTTGGCTATTTTGAATTGTCAGAGATTATCGAGCCGGTGAGAAATATCGAAAGGTTGATCGATCAAAAAAAATGGGGCTTGGCACATGAGGAGCTGTCATTGCTGCTGACTCAAACCCTAGATAAACGTCATCAAGCGACGGCTTAACACTCAGTTGGAGAAGCCAACTGAGTGTTCTAGGTTTATCGATACTGGTCGATAGGAATGCAGGAGCACACAAGGTTTCTATCTCCAAACACATTATCAATGCGATTGACCGTTGGCCAAACCTTGTGATGCTTTAGCCATGGTGCTGGAGTGCAGGCCAATTCTCTGGAATAGCTATAGGGCCATTGATTGGATAGTGCATCGTGCAGGGTGTGTGGTGCATTCACCAGGGGGTTGTCCTCTAATGAATAGGTGCCATTTTCAATCCCTCGAATTTCTTCCCGGATCGCAATCATCGCATCACAGAAGCGGTCAAGCTCGGGCAGTGACTCAGATTCAGTCGGCTCTACCATCAAAGTTCCTGCGACGGGAAAGCTCATGGTCGGTGCGTGAAAGCCATAATCCATCAAGCGTTTGGCTATGTCCTCTTCAGTGATTCCGGCGCTGGCTTTTATGGGACGAAGATCCAACAGACACTCGTGAGCAATATAACCCTGTTCACCTCGGTAAAGGATTGGGTAATGGTCTTGTAGGCGAACGGCAACATAGTTTGCATTTAATATCGCGACTTCGGTAGCATTTTTCATCCCCCGTTGTCCCATCATGCGGATATACATCCAGCTAATGGGCAATATACTTGCTGAACCCCAAGGAGCAGCAGAAATAACGCCGTTACTTAATTCGGTTCCTTCAATTTGTACCACTGGATGACTTGGTAAAAAGGGCGCTAAGTGACTTTTAACACCGATGGGCCCCATTCCTGGGCCGCCGCCACCATGGGGTATACAAAAAGTTTTGTGTAAATTCAGATGGGAAACATCGCCGCCAAACTTTCCAGGCTCTGCTAAGCCCACAACCGCATTCATATTGGCACCATCGATATAAACTTGAGCGCCAATGGCATGGACTTTTTCACAAAGCTCAACGACATGCTCTTCAAAAACCCCATGAGTGGAGGGGTAGGTGATCATGATGGCGGCAATTTTTTCGCCATATTTTGCAATTTTTGCATCCAGATCGCTCAGATCGACATTGCCCTTATTATCGCACTCGACCACGACCACATCCAAACCGGCCATTTGTGCTGAGGCTGGGTTAGTACCGTGAGCCGAAGAGGGAATGAGGCAAATTGTTCGATGTTGCCCTAGGTGTTGAAAGTATTTATTGATGACAATTAAGCCCGCATACTCGCCTTGCGAGCCGGCATTGGGTTGCAAGCTGATGGCATCATATCCAGTACAGGCTTTCAACATATTGCTCAACTCACTAAGCAGTTGCTGGTAGCCAGTCGTTTGGTCTTTGGGGGCAAATGGGTGTAGCTCAGCAAATTCTGGCCAAGTAATGGGAATCATCTCGGCAGTCGCATTCAATTTCATCGTGCATGAGCCTAAGGCAATCATCGATTCGTTTAAGGCAATATCTTTACTTTCTAACTTATGTAAAAACCGCAACATATCGGTTTCACTGTGATATTGGTTAAAGCTTTCATGATTGAGAATCGTGCTTGACCGAGTGGGTAGAGTGACTTCATCAAGCGTCAGTGCATCGGTATTGATCGCATTGGGGGAGAAAACATCCAGTAGCTCTTGAATGTCCTTGATGGTGCAGTTCTCATGCAGGCTGACTCTTAGTGAATGATCCTCAACTTTAGCCAAATTGATACCGGCATCGAGCGCACGCTGATAAATTTCAGCGCTGTTGTTACAAGCAATCGTGAGAGTATCGAAATAATTCGCGTTGCTAATGGTAAAACCAAGGCTCTTCAGACCACTGGCTAACAATCTCGTTAGACCATGAACGCGCTTAGCAATTTTTTTCAAACCCTCAGGCCCATGGTAGACGCTATAAAAAGCACTGATGAGAGCCAGAAGCACTTGAGAGGTACAGATGTTTGAATTGGCTTTTTCTCGGCGAATATGTTGTTCGCGAGTTTGCATCGCCATGCGCAGTGCTCGTCGGCCGTGTCTATCAACAGAGACACCAATAATTCGACCCGGTGCTTGGCGTTTGTAGGCTTCTCTGAACGCAAAAAAGGCGGCATGTGGGCCACCAAACCCCATGGGAACCCCAAATCGTTGACTGCTACCGACCACAATATCCGCCCCCATTTGTCCGGGAGATTCAAGATGTACTAGTGCGAGAATATCGGCGGCCACGGTGACCAGCGCGTTTTTGCTGTGGGCAGCTTCGATCAGTTTTGGGAGATCCATTACAGAACCATCGGCGCCCGGGTATTGGGTAAATACGCCAAAGGCTTCGTGTTCTTCAATTAGGTTCAGAGGCTTGCCAACAATGAGTGTAAAGCCAAAAAACTCGGCTCGGGTTTTTAGCAGAGATAAGGTTTGCGGGTGAATATTTTCATCGACAATATAATTGACCGACTTGTTACGTTTTTGTTGGCGCTTGCTCATGGCCATGGCCTCAGCGCTGGCTGTCGCTTCATCAAGCAGCGAGGCATTCGCCATCTCCATTCCGGTTAGATCCATAATCATTTGTTGGAATAACAACAAGCCCTCCAATCGGCCTTGAGCAATTTCGGCTTGATAAGGCGTATAAGCGGTATACCAGCCTGGATTTTCCAGAACATTTCGTTTGATCACCAACGGTGTCGTGGTGGGGTGATAGCCCATTCCAATATAGCTTTTAAAGATCTGATTTTTTTGAGCGATGGTTTTGAGTTCTTGTAAGGCGCTGGTTTCACTGATGGCCTCACCGAGGTTAAGGGCATCTTTTTTTAAGATGCTGGCCGGTACCGTTTTGTGAATCAAATCATCCAGGCTATTGAGCCTTAATGTTTGTAGCATGGCTTCCTGTTGTGATGAGTTGGGGCCAATATGTCGATCTACAAATTGATCAAAGGCTGCTAAATCTGAGTGATGAGAAGATGTTGCCATAGATAGAAGACCTGAGTGCTCAAAAGTTGCCAAGTATACGCAAACGGCAGGCAAAAGGTAAGCATTCGCATCGCAATAGAGCGGTTCTGATTATTCAGAATCTGGATCAAAGGCTTGAAACAGGGCTTCTCTTTCGTCTATGGATACCGGTTGGGTCGGTATTTCTTGGTATTGCACTTGGTTGCGCCCGTTTTTTTTGGCTCTATAGAGCGCCTTGTCAGCGGTTGCAATCAGTGTTTTATTATTAGCGCTATTTGGGTAGTAGCTGGCTAATCCAAGGCTAATAGTGACCTTGAGCGGGTCGGGCTGATGATCCAGCGTGGTATCTTCAACGGCGGCTCGAAGTCGCTCAGCGACTTGAGCTCCTGTCAGCAGATCCGTGCTGGGTAGAATCACGGCAAATTCCTCGCCACCGTATCGGCAAGCGATGTCTAGCTTTCGGATTGTTTGTTTAAGGGTGTCAGCGACTAGGCAGAGTACATCATTACCTGTTTCATGTCCCCAGGTATCATTGACCGACTTAAAGTGATCGATGTCGATCATAATGAGTGTGGTGGCCTGGCCTGTTCTGTCGGTTCGATCGCGCTCACAACTCAACGCTTCTAGAAAGTGACGATAATTATAAAGCTTCGTCAGTGGGTCGGTATGCATGGCCTGTGACAGTGCCTCATAGTCTTGACGCAGTTTCTCAAAGGCATTGTTGACCGGACAGCCAGGGGCCGAGGTACATTCAATAGTATTGTTATCAGGCATAGTATTTAGGATTGATTGTCGCCTCCTACGATACCCTTTTTTGAGTGGATTCTCAATTAATCCTTAGGTAATGTGTGGAACACGGCTAACCAGGATAGGTTCTCAAAAAAGGATTAACCAGTCGACCTAACACCCCTGTGAGCTTGACGGGTGCGTCTAGTACGGATAAACAAAGGCATTCTTCATTTTTAGACGCTAGAGGGCGATGAGTTTTCCCAGGATTAGAACACACAAAATCCCCAATTTGATACATTCCATCTTCATCAGAAAAGCTTCCTTTCAAGACCACGGTGATTTCATTACCTTGATGGTCATGGCGTGGCGCCATACCGCCGGCACTAATTCTATGGAGTGCAAGCTCGTGGGTATGCTGCCCAGCCCGAAGCCTGGCAACGCTGAGGGAGCTATTGAGTTTTTTCCATTTTAATTCAGAAAACTTTGGTACTAGCTTTTGAACCACATTGGGTAAGTCATAGTAGTTCTTGTGGTGTGAGACTGTTTGCACGTCCGCGATAGAATCCGTGTGTTGCTCGATTTTGCCCATCAGCTCATCAAAGTTAAAGCTCAGTTCTGAAGGTTCTAGCGAATTGATAAACTCTCCGCCCAATTCATTGAGCGTATCAATATTGTGCCTGCATTCTCCACAGAAATGCAGGTGAGCTTTTAAGGCGATTGAGGGTGCAACTGGCAAGGTGCCTGCTGCATACTCAATCAATAAGTTTTGTTCTGGATGATACTGGCACACGTTTATTGATCTCTAGCATT
Source organism: Polaribacter sp. (assembly GCA_964226685.1). GTDB lineage: Bacteria > Pseudomonadota > Gammaproteobacteria > Pseudomonadales > Cellvibrionaceae > CAXQRU01. The sequence goes on from CAXQRU010000085.1 coordinate 11,208, forward strand.
CATTCTATACATTATTACGATCAGCGTTTTCGCTTGGATTCACATATCCTTCGAAAAACGTCTAATTTGCAATAAAACTTTTTAACTTGGTCAGTGCAAGTCTGACCCTTGACTTAACGGTACCCAGTGGCAAATTGAGTTCCTCAGCTACCTCACTGTGCGATTTGGACTCTATATACACCTTTTTAAGTACTTCGGCCTGCTCATCGGGCAATTGCGTCAGTGAATCTTTTACGGTGTGGTGGTTGCGAGCATGTTGCAACATGGTATAGGGGCCATTGTCTGTCTCGTCTTCCCAAATGTCCTCGGTTTCAATCGAAGTGGTACCGGTGTACTTGTTTTGTCGTCTAAGCATATCAATTCTGGCATTTCTGGCGAGTGTAAAGATCCAGGTGCTGGCTGCTGCCTTTTTGGGGTCAAAACTAGACGCTTTCTGCCATACTTTAATCATCACTTCTTGCACAAGCTCTTCAACCATTTGGATCGAATTTTGGTTGGGGTATTTAGCAACGAAATAACTCTTAATCAGGGGGCCAAAGTGCTCATAGATCACTCTAAAAGACTGTTTGTCTTTGTTTTTACCGATCTTCTCCAGGAACGGGTTCCACTGTTTGGGGTCGCTAGCTTGATTCATTGTTGTCCTGCGATTAGTCAACATGAGAAACCTCTTGATCGTGACAGATTAATAGACTAGATGATCTACGCGCTGCCTTACCAAAATGGATCACTTGAAGGTTGTTTTTGTGCCATGTCTATCAAAAATAGATTTTGGGTGTGATTCTTTACATCACTTTGATCTATCTCTATCTTGAGCCACGTAATTAGCGACATGAGTATAAAAGGCTTACCTACCATGGAAAATATTATTACAGCTTTTAAAGAGTATTACCAAGCGTTTAGTCGCTCACCGATCATGGAGTTGAGGCGTATTTACGCTAATAACATCTTTTTCAAAGATCCCATTCACGAGATCTCTGGTATCGATGAGCTTTGCCGCTATTTTGAGTCGATGAGTCAAGGCTTGAGCTTATGTGAGTTTGACTTTACCGATGAGTTAATTCATGGTGATAGCGCTTGGTTTCAGTGGACTATGAGGTATCAGCACCCGCGCTTGGCAAAGGGTCGCTTATTACGCCTCAATGGAGCTTCAAAAATTAATATCCATAAAAATCAAGTGGTTAAGCATGAGGATTTTTATGATATGGGCGCAATGCTATACCAACATGTTCCACTTTTGGGAAGCATTGTCAAAAAGATCAATAAGAAGTTGGCAGACCCATCATGACTATGAAAGGTAAAACAGTTTGGTTAACCGGTGCTAGTTCTGGCATTGGTCAGGCGCTCGCCGTTCGGCTAGCTCAGGCCGGTAGTGCAGTGGTTGTGAGTGCCCGCAGTGAGGAGCCGCTGCAGCAGTTAGCACAGCAATACCCTAAACAAATCACAAGCTTTCCTTGCGACGTTGCCAATTTTGAAGCCAGAAAATCCATCGCTCAGTCGCTTGGAGAGATGGTCGATCAAATCGATGTAGTGATTATGGCGGCGGGTGTTGCTGAGTATGAAAATGACCTGTCATTTTCGATGGACATGTATCAAAAAGTGTTCTCGGTCAATTTTTTTGGCGCCATCAATACCATCGCCATTGCTATGCCCTTTCTCAAAAAGGCCAGTGGTCGCGCCCATATTGTTGGAGTCAGTAGCTTGTCGGTAGTCGTTGGTTTTCCGCGAGCAGAGGCTTATGGCTCGTCTAAGGCCGCGTTGGAATATTTTTTAAACTCCTTGCGAACCGATTTAGACCCTAGAAAATTTGATGTGTCGATTATTCGACCAGGTTTTGTAAAAACCCCCATGACTGATAAAAATGATTTCCCCATGCCATTTTTGATGACGGCAGACGAGGCAGCTAATAGGATTTTTCGTGCCGTTAATAGGCCCAGAAGACTTTTTGCTTTTCCTAAGCGTTTCAGTTTTCTATTATGTCTCTTTTCTTGGTTACCCGGCTTATGGTATCGATACATAGGCCCCAAGCTCAGTCGTCAATAGAGGTATATATGCGCATAGCTATTATTGGAGCGGGGATTTCTGGTTTAACCGCAGCGTACTTGCTGCATCGCGATCATGAAATAACGGTGTTTGAGTCGGAACCTGATGTGGGTGGGCACACCGCCACCAAAAGTGTTTACTGGCAAGGTGAACACTATCAGATTGATACCGGTTTTATTGTTTTTAACGACTGGACCTACCCAAATTTTAATCGTCTTTTGGAGCAAATACAGGTGCCATTTAAGCCAACGGATATGGGCTTTAGTGTCTCCAGTTTGGATAGTGGTATCGAGTACAGTGGCGCTAGCCTTAAAACATTATTTGCTCAACCTAAAAACTTATTGAGCCTAAGCCATTGGGGTATGCTCAAGGATATTTTGAGATTTAATAAGCAATCGATTATCGATGTTGACAGCGGGCGCTTATCTCCCGGTTTGACTCTGGGTGAGTACCTTCGTGAAAATCGTTATGGGGAACGTTTTATTAGCCATTACTTGGTGCCAATGGGGGCCGCCATTTGGTCGGCCAGTATCGAAGAAGTTGAACAATTTCCTTTATTGTTTTTTGTGCGCTTTTTTAAAAACCACGGTTTGCTCAGCGTTAATGATAGGCCTCAGTGGTCGGTGATTGAAGGGGGTTCCAAAAGTTATTTGGCGCCGTTAACTGCAGGCTTTAGGGATCGAATTATCAGTGGCACCAAAGTCATGAGTGTGCAACGAACCGCCTCGGGTGTAGAGGTGATGACAGCAGGCGGGAGCACCCAGCAGTTTGACCAAGTTGTGATTGCGGCTCACAGCGATCAGGCCTTGGCGCTATTGAAAGATGCTTCTGTTACCGAGAAAGAGGTTTTAGGTGCAATTGCTTATCGAGAAAACGAAGTGGTTTTGCATACCGATGATAGCATTTTACCGAAGAAGAAAAGCACCTGGTCGAGCTGGAATTATCGTTTAGAGCAGTCAGAGCAAGTACCGGTGTTGACTTACAATATGAATATTCTCCAAGGTATCGACGCCCCAGTGACTTTTTGTGTAACATTAAACAAAAAATCCATCATTGATCCCAGTAAAGTCATAGGCACCTATCATTATGCGCATCCGGTTTTTTCTTTGGATGCTATTGCCGCCCAAAATCGTTGGGCTGAGATTAATGGGGTCAACAAAACCTGGTTTTGTGGAGCCTACTGGGCCAATGGTTTTCACGAAGACGGTGTGGTCAGCGCTTTGCGAGTCGCTTCTGAGTTCGGTATCGAGTTATGACCGAAAGTGCCATCTATAAAGGTCTGGTCAGGCATCGAAGGCGGGATAAATACAAAAGGCAGTTTAGCTATCGAGTATTTATGGTTTATCTGGATCTCGATGAACTTGACCCGGTTTTTCAGCAAACGCCTCTGTGGTCGCATCGGCGTTTCTCTTTGGCTTGGTTGCGTAAAAAAGATTTTTTAGGAGGCACTGATCAGCCCTTAAAAGAGCAGGTGGCTAATTTGGTCTTTGAGAAAACCCAAAAAACACTCAAAGGCCCAGTAAGGATGCTCACAAATCTAAGATATTATGGGTTTATTATTAACCCCATTACTTGCTACTACTGTTTTGATGAGAGTGGTGAGCAAGTTGAGTATATTGTGGCAGAGGTGACCAATACACCTTGGAGAGACAGGATTCACTACGTCCTAGACTTCTCTGATAGCAGGTCAAACAAGCAGCAGATATCTTTTGATAAAGCAATGCATGTGTCACCTTTTCAGCCTATGGATATGACCTATCACTGGTACAGTAAAACGCCGAGTGATAACTTGTTGATTCATTTAGATGTTCATCGTAATGGGCATTCCGTTTTTGATGCATCCATGAACCTCAGCAGAAACGTAATGACGACAAGTATGATGAATAAAACGATTTTGCTATACCCATTGATGACTTTGAAAGTTTTTGCTGCTATTTACTGGCAAGCGGTCAAGTTGTGGGTTCGTCGGGTACCGTTTTTTTCTAATCCTAACAATAAAAGTGTTTAGTTTTCGGAGTATTGGTATGAAGTCAACGACAACAAAGTATGAGCAGAACCTTGCAAATACGAGTTCTCGATGGATGGATCGGGTGGCCAAAAAGCTGATTTTCAAGTTGTTGGCACATATTAAAGTCGGGAGTTTGCGAGTAGACACAATCGATGGCAGCTATGAATTTGGCGAACCATCCGATCAGGCCCGCATTTGTGCCAAGGTAGTGGTTCACGATGACAGTGTTTACAAAGATGTTCTCTTCAATGGTACCGTAGGCTCTGGAGAGGCTTATATGTGTGGCTCATGGAGTTCGCCAGATTTAGTCTGTGTGATTCGATTAATGTGTGCCAATATGAGCATGATTAGCAAAATGGATGGCGGTTTCTCCACTGCTCTAAAACGTATATTTGGGGTTATTACCCATCGCTTAAGAGCCAATAGTAAACAACGTGCAAAGTTAAATATTGCGGCTCATTACGATTTGGGTAACGATTTTTTTAAATTGTTTCTCGATGATACCATGATGTACTCATCGGCCATTTATCCTCGTGATGATTCAAGTTTACAAGAGGCAGCGATTTATAAGTTGGAGCATATTTGTCAGCGTTTGAACCTTCAAACTAGTGATCATCTGCTTGAAGTTGGTTCTGGCTGGGGCGGTATGGCGATTTATGCGGCTAAACATTATGGCTGTCGAGTGACGACTACGACTATTTCTCAGGAACAATTTGATTATGCGGTTCAAGCCGTTGAAGCTGAGGGGCTGAGTGATCAAATCACCGTTTTATTGCATGACTATCGAGATTTAACCGGGCAGTTCGATAAAATTGTATCCATTGAAATGATTGAGGCCGTGGGTCATAAATTTTATTCTACCTACTTTGCACATTGCTCTCGTTTATTAAAACCCAATGGCCTTATGTTGATTCAGGCGATCACCATCGCGGATCAGCGTTATGAAGAAATGAAAAAGGAGAGTGATTTTATCCAGCGCTATATTTTCCCTGGTGGAGAATTGCCCTCGCTTAATGTCATTAGCAATCACATTCGTAAAGATACCGATATGCAAATTGTGGGGGTGGAAGACATCACTCTTGATTATGCCAAAACACTCCGTCATTGGCGTGAACGTTTTTTTGATCGTATCGAGGAAGTTCGCGCTCAGCAATTTAATGAAACATTTATCAAAATGTGGGATTTTTATTTATGTTATTGCGAGGGTGGATTTTTGGAGCGGGTAATCAGTACGGTGCAATTATTATTTGCCAAGCCTCAATGTAACGCTCTGCCTCGTGTCTCTCACTAAAGCCCTCGTTAATGCGGCAATTTTTGATCTAGGCTGGTTTGTTTGTACCTTCTTTGGTGATCGGGTCGCGGTGTCATATACCATCGCGGCCTTGATGGTTCACTTCTTGTGGATGGTTGAGCGCAGTTCCTGGCGTTTTGAGTCAGTAGTGATCCTTAGCTATCTGGTTTTAGGTGTTGTTATAGAGTCTCTTTATTTGTACTTCGGCGTCATCATATCGGATCGTTTACCCATTTGGATACTGATGCTTTGGGTGTTGTTCGCCACACTGCTCAATCACAGTCTATCGTGGTTTAAGGGTCGAGCGATGTTAGCTGCGGTTCTTACCGCGATTGCGGCGCCTTGGAGCTATTATGCCGGGGCTGCGATCAATGATGCTGTTGAGTTGGGACAATTGAGTTTTAGTCTATCGGTAATCGCGATTTCTTGGGCCATTGTGATTGCACTGACGTATTACCTATTAAAGCGATTGACACCGGAGGCTATTAAATGAAAGCGATTGTTTTTACTCTGTTTTTCGTCGGCGTATTAAATCCCGTATGGGCGTGTGATACCCATAGTGCGGATATCATTGGTGCCGCCAAAAGCGATGATGGAAAGTTTTCCTATTGCGAATACCATTATGTTAACCCCTCACAAACAAAAGTCGATTATCGATTATTAGATGGCAGCTTAATTGCCTCGAAAACGATTGATTACTCCAAGAGCCAGGTGGCACCCGATGTGGATCAAAGGGATAAACGCAGTGGTGAATGGCGATCTGTGGTGAAACAGGGAGATAGTTATCAGCTATTTTACCAAAAAGCGAGCGGGGAGAATATTGAAACCAATAAGGTGACCGTCAAAGAAAACGCCATTGTTGATGCGGGTTTTGACCCCTTGATTCGACAGGAATGGCAATCACTGATAGATGGCAGCAAATCCACGTTTGAATTCGTGTCGCCAGTGCATGGCAAGGCGGTGACCTTGCAAGTTGTGAAGCCATCGAGTGACACTCAGTGTGGCCCCCATCCTTATGATAAAGATTCTCAGTTATGTCTGACAATTAAAGTCAATAATCTCTTGATTCGAGCCTTTGCTGACCCCCTCTATCTAACCTATGATCGAAATAGCAAGCGCTTGGTACGCTTCTCTGGTGTCGTCAATATTAATGATAACGAAGCCAATGATGTCTCCGCGACCATCGATTATCGCTATACCTCTGGATAGTTTGGTTGTTTTTTGATCTTCCTGGGCCTTCGGGTCTGATTTCATCCAAATAGATTCTAGCCAATGTCAGTGCCTATGGTATTATGCGGCCGAATGCTATTGGAGCCAACGCTGTATAGATTTGGCTCATTGTTTGAGTGAGAAATACTATGTCTATCCTTGTTCCCGATCAAATGGAGAAAACCCGCAAGCTCGTACAGGAGCATTTGTCGGATTTTTCCAAGCCTAGCTATACTCCGGAAAAGATAGCGGAGCTAACCGATACCATCAAAAAGCAACTGCTCGAGCAAAATGCGGTGTTGGTTGCACACTATTATACCGACCCTCTGGTTCAAGCGTTGGCGGAAGAGACCGGCGGCTGCGTATCGGACTCCTTGGAGATGGCTCGTTTTGGGAAGGAGCATCCAGCAACGACCTTGATCGTGGCGGGCGTCAAATTTATGGGTGAGACTGCCAAGATCCTCACCCCCCAAAAGCGTGTGCTCATGCCCACCATTGAGGCGACCTGCTCTTTGGATCTGGGTTGTCCTATTGACGATTTCTCTGCATTTTGCGACCAACATCCTGATCGTACCGTGATTGTTTACGCCAATACCTCTGCTGCAGTGAAAGCCCGTGCCGATTGGGTGGTGACCTCAAGCATTGCTCTGGATGTGGTTGACCACTTAGACAGTGAAGGCAAAAAAATGATTTGGGCACCCGATAAGCACTTGGGTGATTATGTGCAGCGTAAAACTGGTGCCGATATTTTGTTGTGGGATGGTGCTTGTATTGTCCATGAAGAGTTTAAGGCCAAAGGTATTTTAGATCTTAAGGTTCAGCATCCTGAAGCAGCCATTTTGGTTCACCCTGAGTCACCAAGTTCCGTGATCGAATTGGCCGATGTGGTGGGTTCAACGTCCCAGTTGATTGAGGCCTCCAGAACGATGGTCAATAACACCTTTATTGTGGCCACCGATCAGGGCATTTTTTATAAAATGCAACAACTAAGCCCTCAGAAGAATTTTTATATCGCGCCTACCGCAGGCAATGGTGCAACTTGCAGAAGTTGCGCCAACTGCCCATGGATGGCGATGAATAGCCTCGAAAAAATAGCGCACAGCCTAACAACGGGTGGCGACGAAATTGTTGTCGATCCCGATCTAGGTAAGCGCGCGATGTTGCCGCTCCAGCGCATGCTGGATTTCCGTAAATCTCAACCTTTAGCAATGGACTAAATGATGGAAAAAGACTGGTCTATAGAACATTCGAACGAACTTTACGGCGTTGAGCGCTGGGGTAAATCGTATTTTTCAATTAATGATGCAGGCGAGTTGTCCGTTAGTGCGCCTTTTCACGAAGGCGTTAATGTGTCGCTGATGTCCATTGTTGAAGCGCTGCATGCTCGTGGACTCGAGGCGCCGGTTTTGCTGCGTATCGAAAACCTGCTCGATCATCGAATCAGTTGCTTAAATGAGGCGTTTAGTCGAGCCATTGAGTCGACCGGCTATAAAAATCATTATCGCGGTGTGTTTCCTGTCAAGGTGAACCAACAAAGTCATGTGATTGAGGAACTTACTCGATTTGGTGAGCACTACCATCACGGCTTGGAGGCGGGAAGCAAAGCTGAGCTGATCATAGCTTTATCGCACATACAAGATAACGATGCTTTAATCGTCTGCAATGGCTATAAAGACTCCGAATTTATTGATCTAGGTTTACATGCCATCAAACTCGGCAAACGTTGCTTCTTTGTGATTGAAACCCCATCTGAATTGCCTATCATTATTGAGCGCAGTCGTGCCTTGGGTGTTAAGCCTATGATAGGTGTGCGTTTAAAATTAACCGCAAAAGTAGATGGTCATTGGAGTGCCGATAGCGGCGATCGAAGCATTTTTGGTTTATCCAGTATTCAATTGATGAACTTAGTTGATCAGCTCAAAGCGGCGGATATGCTCGATAGTTTACAATTATTGCACTTCCATTTAGGTTCGCAAATTCCCAATATTCGTAATATTCGCGTTGGTATGTTAGAGGCTTGCCGCTATTATATTGAATTGGTAAAAGAAGGTGCGCCTCTCGGATATATGGACTTAGGTGGCGGTTTGGCGGTTGATTACGACGGTAGCCACAGTAATGACACCCATAGCATGAACTACGGTTTGGATGAATACTGTGTGGATGTGGTCGAGGCGGTAATGTTCGCCTTAAATGCTGAGAATATTCCGCACCCGGTATTAATTTCTGAATCAGGTCGTGCGACAGTGGCCTACTCATCAGTACTGTTATTTAATATTTTGGATACCAGTACCTTTGAGCCTTTGCCCATTGAAGCAGTTGCAAGTGATGCGCCAGGCGTTATTATCAGTATGCAGTATGTGCTGGATCATTTAACTGAAGACAACGTTCAGGAAACCTATAACGATAGCTTGCATTATCGAGAGGAAGCACGTGAGCTGTTTAAGCGCGGGCAAATTAATTTAAGGCAGAGAGCTTGTGCTGAAAATTATTTTCTACTCATAGCCAAGAAGATTATTCATTTGCTGGAGGATATGGAAAGAATCCCCAGCGATTTGATCAATATTAAAGAAGAAATGGCCGATATCTACTATGGTAATTTCAGCGTGTTTCAATCGCTGCCAGATACCTGGGCAATCGACCAAATCTTTCCCATTATGCCGATCCATAAGTTGGATCAAAAGCCTGATCGCGATGCCGTGATTGCAGATATTACTTGTGATTGCGATGGCAAAATTGATCGTTTTGCTGGAGTTGATGGCACACAAGGAACCTTGAGATTGCACTCATTCAATGAAGGCGATGACTATTATATGGGAGTCTTTTTGGTTGGTGCGTATCAAGAAACCCTGGGTGATCTGCACAACTTGTTTGGCGATACCAACGTTGCCAGTGTTCGTATTAATTCTGATGGTAGCTTCTCGGTGGTGACCGAGCTTGAAGGCGATAGCATTTCAGATGTGTTAAGTTATGTCGAGTATCATCCCGATGCGATGAAAAAATATTTTCGTAATACCGCAGAAAAAGCAGTTCAAGAGGGGCGTATCACTGTGTCTGAGCGTCAAAAAATGTTAAAAGATTTCAATGAGAGTCTTAACGGCTATACATATTTTGAAAAATAGGGGGAGCAACAATGGCTAAAGTAATGATAATTGGAGCAGGTGGCGTGGGTAGCGTGGTTGCACATAAATGTGCTCAATTACCCGAAGTGTTCACCGAAATTGTATTGGCAAGTCGTACCTTTTCAAAGTGTGAAGCCATTGCCGACAGCGTTTATGAAAAAACCGGCCGCAAAATACACCCACATCAATTGGATGCCGATAACGTTGCTGAAACCGTCGCGGTATTAAAAATGGAGCGCCCCTTATTGGTGATTAATGTGGCTTTGCCTTATCAAGACCTCAATATTATGGATGCGTGTTTGGAAGCTGGCGTTCATTACCTAGATACGGCTAACTATGAGCCGCTCGATGAAGCTAAATTTGAATATAAGTGGCAGTGGGCTTATCAAGAAAAATTTGAAAAGAGCTGCCACAATCACTACAGCGTACTCAAACATGCAACTCAAGAG
>CAXQRU010000086.1:0-11648 GCA_964226685.1 Polaribacter sp.
TACACGACGCTCTTCCGATCTTTTTGGGTATCGGCTACTGGTAAGGTGGGTGCGGGCTTTTCTGGTTTTTTTCAAGTTCAAGATGGGGCTTACTTTCAAATTTTTTCAGACAGTTATTTCGAAACCATTGGCTATGATGTTAGTCAAGTTCCAATTCATTTGGATCTAATCGTATATGCCGGTACTTACGCCGAATTTCTTTTGCCTCTGTTGATTGTTCTGGGTTTGTTCACTCGTATTGCCGCGCTTGGAATGATTGTTTTTATCATCGTGCTCAGCGTGGTTGATGTGTATACTCATGGAATTTCCGCAGGTGCACTCTTTGATAATAAGCCTGAAAGCATTATTTTGGATCAGCGTCTGTTATGGGGCCTTTTGTTTTCCATCTTGGTGGTGAAAGGTGCTGGTAAATTATCACTGGATTATCTTTTGGTTCGTATTTTTTTCAAAAAAGAATTGCAAAACACCCAGTAATCCTGGGTGTTACTGTCGGTTCAGTTCAATACGCCTCACAAACTCTTTAATGATGGTATTATAAAGCTCCTCGCCTAAAAACTTATCCTCAACGCCTCGGTCAATATTGGGGTTGTCATTGACTTCAATCACATAGCCCTGGCCGCCAGATTCTTTAACATCGACGCCATAGAGCCCATTGCCAATGGCTTTGGTCGCTTTGATTGCTGCCTTTAAAACCGGCTTGGGTACTTCAAAGGTAGGGAGCGTATCTGAGCGTCCGGCCTGAGTTTTTTTGTTTTCTTGGTGATGATAAATTTGCCAGTGATTTTTCACCATATAGTAACGGCAAGCATACAGAGGTTGATTGTTTAAGACGCCAATGCGCCAATCAAAATCGGTATATAAAAATGCCTGAGCGAGTAGTAAACTGGATTCACTAAATAGCTTTTCCGCATGTTGTAAAAAATCCGCCTCATTCTGAATTTTTATAATACCTCTTGAGAAAGATCCGTCGGGAATTTTAAGCACAAAAGGGAAACTTAATTTCTCTAATAGTTGCGACAACTGTGTTTGACGATCTTCTTGCCGAGTAATGATCACTGTTGTCGGCGTAGGTATTGCTTTGTGGTTGAATAAGTCGGTTAAAAAAACTTTATTGGTGCAGCGAAGAATGGATTGGGGGTCATCCATTACGACAAGGCCCTCGGCCTCAGCTTTTTTGGCAAACTGATAAGTGTAGTGATCGATGTTGGTGTTTTCTCGAATGAACAACGCATCAAATTCGCTGATTCTTGGGTAATCCTTTTCGGTAATTAACTCGACGGCCATTTCATAGCGTTTGGCCGCCTTAATAAATTGCTTGATGGCGCCTTCATCGCTGGCGGATAAGCTAGAACCCGGCTCAACTAAGATAGCCAGGTCGTATTTAGCCTGTTTGTCGGGTTTCTTCTGTCGCCAAATGCGTTTGCTAAAGCTGTCTAGTGTGTTGGCAAATTCAGTAGCTTCGGCTTCATTCAGGCTGGAGTGACTAATGATCGATAGCTTGTCGATCCTCCAGGCATTAATTTCTTTTACTAAATTAACCTGTAGAATAGGGCAGGGGAAATAGTCAAATAACAAGCGAGTTAAGGGCGTGAGTTCTCCATCAGCAGTATTGCCAAAGTAGCTCTTAAAGCACAATGTGCGCTCACTATTTTTGTGCTTAGCGAGTTTGTCTAAGGCAGGAGCGAGAGCCTCTAGCCGCAATTGGTAGAGTAAAGGGTTGTTAAGGTCGTTTAATACCTGCCCAGATGGAATTACGCTGTGTCCCCTGGCCTCCGAAAGCAGAGAGCAATAATAGCCTTCGCTAAGGTAAGAGAAGTCATTACAAAGGTTAATAATTCGTATGGAATCTGACGTCATGTTGGATTTGATGTATTCATCAAGTGTCAGTACTTGCGTACTAGGGTAATATCCTGTCCAATCATCAATATTGTTTACGACTAAGTAGACGTTTGCCATAAAGACCTTCTTTAGGAGTGTATGATGCCAGTAACATTTCGCCCGGCGCTTGCTAGTGATCTTAATGCGCTCTGTGCCTTAGAGCAACAAAGTTTTGACGTAGATCGGCTCAGTCGCCGCCGATTTCAGCATTGGATCAAGGTGGCTAATGGGCTATTGCAGGTGGCTGTGCTCGATGGCGCCTTGGTCGGTTATGGTTTGGTGCTTCTGTACAAGGGGACTCGCCTGGCGAGGCTCTACTCCCTAGCCGTTGATCCTAGGTGCCAAGGCCAGGGTGTGGCCAAACAATTAATCCATATTTTGGAGCAGCAGGCTTGTGATCGAGGGTTTTTGTTTATGCGCTTGGAGGTGGCTATTAACAATACACCTGCGATTCGATTGTATGAGTCGTTAGATTATAAGGTGTTTGATAGCAAAGAGGATTACTATGAGGATCATCAAACGGCGTTAAGGCTGCAAAAGCGCATTCGTCATCGTGATAGTCATTTAATTCAGCACGAAGAAATTTGGTATGGTCAAAATACACCTTTCACCTGCGGGCCAGCGGCCTTGATGATGGCTATGGCAACACTGAACCCAAATCATCCGCAAACGATGGTTGAGGAGCTTAATATTTGGCGGGAATCCACCACTATTTATATGACCTCAGGTCATGGTGGTTGTCATCCTGTTGGCTTGGCCTTGGCGGCCAAGAGGCGTGGGTTTAAGGCCAGTGTTTACATTAATACCCGAGAGCCCTTGTTCTTGAGTGGAGTGCGAGACGCCCACAAAAAATCGGTATTAAAATTGGTCGATAAGCAATTTAAAACTGAGGCGGGTCACGAAAATATTCCGGTCAATTATTTGGAGCTAAACCAAACGCTATTGCCCGATATTGTGACTAGGCCCAACACCTATGTGTTAATGCTGATCAGTACTTATCGCTTAGATGGCAAGAAAGCGCCCCACTGGGTGATGATTACCGGTATCGACCCTTATTGTATTTATGTGCACGACCCCGATCCAGAAGAGGATCAAACGCCATTGGATTGTAAAAACATTCCAATCGCGCTCGATGACTTTGATAAGATGACGGCTTTTGGTAACCAGCGCTTGCGCACGGCGGTGGTGGTGAGTTTGAACTAATTGTCAGGATAGGCGGCGGAGAATAATTCGTCTACGATGTCGGAATCTTCTGCTGGTTTCCATCGCCAATCATCGCCACGAAACTCATGCATGGCTACCAAGCCCAGTAACTCTTCTGGGGTGGTAGCTGAAAAATATCTTCCATCTTTAGCGGCATTCCAATCAGTATATTCAGTTTCCTCTTTGTCAGGCTCTATCCATGTCGCCCGTCATTTCAATAATCCGCTAAAGTGCCCCGGCCTTCTTTAACGCTTCTGCGTATTCCTGGCTTTGAGTATGACTACTCACCACCTCCAAAAACGTTTTCCCTTGCAGATTTTTAGCATTAATATCACGCCCCTCGGCCACAAAAAACTCCACAAAAGTCGCAAAGTTTTCAGCGATCATACCACGGTAAGCTTTTTCCAATGCATGGTAGTCGGGGTTCGTGTCGTCAAAGGGTTTGTAGTTAAAAAAGGTGCGGATGCGTTCATCATCAAAATGTTCACCCAGTACTTTTTGTTTATCTTTTTTCAAGCTCATAATTAACTCTTTAGTTTGTCTAACAATAATTGATTCACGATTTGTGGGTTCGCTTGGCCTTTCGAGGCTTTCATGATTTGGCCCACGAAAAAGCCCAGCATTTTGGGTTGCTTGTCAGGGTTGGCGTTTTTGAAGTTATTGACTTGGTCTGGGTTGTTGCTCAGTACCTCATCAATGATGGCTTCGATAGCGCCGGTGTCAGAGACTTGCTTTAAGTTTTTATTCTCAATAATGCTGTCGACATCTCCCTCCTGTTGCCACAGCCCTTCAAAGACTTGCTTCGCAGTTTTGGAGGAAAGCGTGCCATCTTCAATGCGAGCAATGAGTGCGCTTAATTGTTCTGGCGTAATGGGCGCTTGAGCGATAGTGATTTCCGCTTGATTTAGGCGCGCAGCAATCTCTCCCATTAGCCAGTTAGCCACCAGTTTTGGGTTGGTGCTGGTAGCCGTCTTCTCAAAGAAATCGGCGGTGGCTTTGTCGTCAGCCAGTAAGCCGGCATCTTGCTCGCCAAGGCTGTATTGCTTAATAAAACGCTGTTTGCGAGCCTCAGGTAGCTCGGGCATATTAGCTTTGATGTCTTCGATGTATTCATCGCTCAAAATCACTGGTAATAAATCTGGGCAGGGGAAGTAGCGATAATCATTGGCTTCCTCTTTGCTGCGCATGGATTTCGCTTCTTTAGTCTCGCCATTGTAGAGTCGAGTTTCTTGAATGATCTCGCGGCCTGCTTCTAGCTCATCAATTTGCCGCTCGACTTCTTTGGCAATGGCTTCTTCCATAAACTTAAAAGAGTTTAAGTTTTTGGTTTCTGTGCGCGTGCCAAGCTTTTCTTGGCCCTCGGGTCTTACTGAAATGTTGACGTCAAAGCGCATGGAGCCTTGGGCCATATTGCCATCACAAATGCCTAACGACGTCACGGTTTTATGCAGTGCTTTGGCAAAGGCGACCGCTTCCTCTGCTGAGCGCATATCGGGCTCAGAGACAATTTCAATCAGTGGTGTGCCAGCGCGGTTAAGATCGATACCCGATTGGCCATGAAAATCTTCATGTAAGGATTTGCCCGCATCTTCTTCTAAATGTGCATGATGAATGCGAATGGTTTTCTCGCGGCCATCGCCCAGCGTCACTGTGAGTTCGCCGGCTTTAACAATCGGCTCGGCCAATTGCGTGGTTTGATAACCTTTGGGTAGGTCGGGGTAAAAATAATTTTTACGCTCAAAGACCGAATGCTTATTGATTTCAGCTCCAATGGCAATGCCAAACATCGCCGCATAGCGAAAGGCTTGAGCATTCGGGCTGGGTAGGGTGCCCGGTAAGCCTAAATCAATAGCTGAGGCTTGAGTATTGGGTTCGGCTCCAAAGGCGGTGGATGAACCTGAGAAAATTTTACTTTGAGTGGCGAGTTGCACATGCACTTCTAGGCCAATAACGGTTTCCCAATTCATGCAATTTCCTCCTTTAATAGTTCCGGCATTTGGCGATGGAAGTCAGTCACTTGTTGGTATTGATGCGCGCAGTTCAGCAATTTGGCTTCGCTAAAATGCGGCCCCATCAATTGCAAGCCAACGGGTAAGCCCTGACTGAAACCACAGGGGTGCGAGAGCCCCGGAATGCCGGCCAGGTTAGCCGAAATGGTGTAGATGTCTTCTAAATACATGGCAACTGGGTCACTGGTTTTCTCCCCAAAGCCAAAGGCTACATTGGGCGCGGTGGGGCCGGCAATCACATCGACTTCACTAAAGGCTTTTTCAAAATCTTGAGCGATCAAACGGCGCACTTGTTGAGCTTTGCGGTAGTACGCATCGTAATAACCTGCCGATAGTGCATAGGTGCCCACCAAAATGCGGCATTGCACTTCTTTGCCAAAACCTTCTGCCCGGCTGCGACGATACATGTCTAACAGATCTTCTGGGTTATCGCATCGGTGGCCAAAGCGGGCGCCATCAAAGCGAGACAAGTTCGATGAGCACTCGGCTGATGCCAGAACATAATAAGCTGCAATGGCGAGATTGGTGTGGGGCAGGGTGATGCTTTTGATGGTGGCGCCCAAACTTTGGTATTGCTCAATGGCCGCTTCCACTTGTTGAGCTACCCCCTGATCCAAACCGGTATCAAAATATTCTTTGGGAAGGCCAATGGTGAGGCCTTTTAATGGCTCGTTTAAGCTGGCGGTGTAATCTTCCAGTGGGCGATTGATATTGGTGGAATCTTTTGGGTCAATGCTGCTGAGCACATTGAGCAGTAGTGCGGCGTCTTCAGCGGTGCGACCCATGCTGCCCGCCTGGTCAAAGCTGGAGGCGTAAGCTACCATGCCCCAGCGCGAAACGCGGCCATAGGTGGGTTTGATGCCAGTAATGCCGCAAAAGCTGGCGGGCTGTCGAATCGAGCCACCGGTATCACTGGCGCTGGCAACGGGAGCAAAGCCTGCGGCAACAGCGGCGGCTGAACCCCCCGATGAGCCACCGGCAACGCGATCGCGCTGCCAAGGGTTAGCGCAATCACCATAAAAGCTGGATTCATTCGATGAGCCCATGGCGAACTCATCCATATTGGTTTTGCCGAGCATGACCATGCCTTCGGCTAAGGTATTCTCAACAATGGTGGCATTGTAGGGGGCCTTAAAATTGTCGAGCATTTTGGAACCGCAAGAGGTGCGCACGCCCTCGGTGCAAAACAAATCTTTGTGGGCGACGGGGATGCCGCACAGTAGCGGCGCGCTACCAGCGCTCAAGCGCTTATCCGCCTCTGCCGCTTGTGCGAGCGCCTGTTCATCGCACACCGTAATAAAGCTATTAATGCCTTTATCGAGTGCGTTAATGCGGTTGAGATAGTGTTGTGTGAGCTCGACGCTCGAATAGGTGCCGGTTCTTAGTGCCTTAATGTGTTCAGCCAAAGTAGACTCATGCATGATGCTTTCCCTTATTCAATCACTTGGGGTACAAGATAGAGGCCAGCTTCCGTTTCGGGGGCGCAGGCTTGCAGTTGTTCACGTCGGTTGAGTTCGGTGACCTCATCATTACGCAAGACTTGTGTCGCGTCGAGTGGATGCGACATGGGTTCGACGCCTTCAGTATCGGCTGCTTTGAGTTGGTCTACCAGAGACATGATTCGGTTAATGCGGTGAGTCACATCGTCTACGAGTTCGTCATCAATGGATAGGCGCGCCAACAGGGCGAGCTCATGTACTTGTTTTGGGTCCACGGGTTGTCCTCGGTGTGCATTGAGGGCGCTAATTTACCTTATTTGGAGTTTGATTCCTATGCTTAACCGAGTGTTTGGCTGTTATCTGATCGATTAAAGCGTTTTTTGCTTGAATTTTTTCATTCTAGGCTGTATGATCCGCGCTCTTTTTTGAGCATCCTCACCTCGAGGATGATGAATTAACCCTATTTATTTAGAGGCATAAATAACATGAAGACTAAATCTGCCGCTACGGGTTCGGTTCGCAATGACTGGTATGTCATCGATGCAGAGGGTAAAACCCTGGGTCGTATGGCCGCTGAAATCGCGATTCGTCTGCGTGGCAAACACAAACCTGAATACACCCCCCATGTCGATACTGGTGACTACATCGTTGTGATCAACGCTGAAAAAGTTCAAGTAACAGGCAATAAGGCTAAGGCTAAAATTTACCACAGCCACACTGGCTATCCTGGTGGTTTGAAGTCTATCAGCTTCGAAAAACTGATCCAAAAAGCACCTGAGCGCACTATTCAGAGCGCGGTTAAAGGCATGTTGCCAAGAGGTCCTTTGGGTCGCGCTATGTTTAAGAAGCTAAAAGTCTATGCGGGTGCTGTGCATCCTCATGCTGCACAACAACCACAAGAACTTACGCTGTAGGGGAGCATTATGTCAGATACACAATATTATGGTA
This sequence comes from Polaribacter sp., assembly GCA_964226685.1. Taxonomy (GTDB): domain Bacteria; phylum Pseudomonadota; class Gammaproteobacteria; order Pseudomonadales; family Cellvibrionaceae; genus CAXQRU01. Next base: position 7,478 of record CAXQRU010000086.1, read on the forward strand.
CTGGCCGTCGTAAAACATCTACGGCTCGAGTATTTATCAAAGCGGGAAGCGGCAATATTTCAGTCAATGGTCGCTCTTTAGAAGCGTATTTCGGTCGCCCTGTTGCGCGCATGATTGTGCTTCAGCCACTTGAAAAAGTCGATGCGGTTGAGCAGTTTGATGTTAATATCACCGTTAAAGGTGGTGGTAGCTTTGGTCAGGCTGGTGCGATTCGTCACGGTCTAACTCGTGCATTGATCCAATACGATGAAGCAAACCGTAAACCTCTACGTCAAGCGGGCTACGTAACTCGCGATGCTCGTGAGGTTGAGCGTAAGAAAGTTGGTCTTCGTAAAGCTCGTAAGAAGCCACAATTCTCAAAACGTTAATCGTTTATTGTTTGGTTTTCAGAGCCCGGATTGCTTGCCAATTCGGGCTTTTTTGTTTTAAGGGGTGAGTTTTGTCCGATGTTAAGAAATTAAGTCGTCGGCAGTTTGTGGTGGCCGTGGGGGCTTTAGGTGCAAGCGCGAGTTCTGGGGGAATGAGTTGGTACCCTGCTGAGAGTGCTAGGCCGTTGAATGCATCAATCAAAGTTGACCTTGCCGCTATAGAGCCTGGTCAAATGTTGGTGGAGACTTGGCGAGGTAGGCCGGTTTACATGCTCCACCGGACTGCGAAAATACTCGCCTTGCTCACAGAGGAAGAGCATTTGCTCGACCCGCTCTCTGCTAAATCGAAGCAGCCTGATTTTGCACAAAATCGGTTTCGCGCTCCCAAAGGCAAAGAGTTATATTTGATTGTTTTTGGTGTTTGTACGCATCTAGGGTGTGCGCCACAATTTGTATTAAATGAGCTTGAAGGTCGAAGTGGTTTCTTCTGTCCTTGTCATGGCTCTATGTATGATCTTTCGGGGCGAGTCTACAAAGGCAGCAAAGCGCCAGCAAATTTAGAAGTGCCGCCCTACCGTTATCTCGATGAGTATATCGTTGAGATTGGGTAGTGCAAGGTTGTTTACTATTGCGCCAATTGGGTGTAATCCCTCGTTATTTTTGAGGAAAATCACCACATGCACACAGGCTCTTCTTGTCAGTGAGAGTTAATTTAATTAACATGTGTCACATTTTACGTAGCAGAACTATATCTTGCTTTCTTTTGTCTTCAAAACCGGAGAATAATCTCTCATGAGTGATGACGTTATCGTTAATAAAAATCGGCGTCGGTTTCTAACCGTAGCGACTTCTGTCGTTGGTGCGACCGGAGCTGGCTTTGCCGCTGTACCCTTTATTGGATCATGGTTTCCAAGTGATAAGGCTAAAGCCCTTGGTGCCCCTATCAAGGTTAACCTGGCAAGTATTGAACCTGGGCAGATGATTACGGAAGAGTGGCGAGGCAAGCCGATCTATATTGTACGTCGTACAAAAGAAGCACTGGCGTCGTTAGAAAAGGTTGAAAATAATTTGAGGGATCCAGGCTCTGATGATTCGGTACAGCCTGAGTTTGCTAAGAATCAATACCGCACACCGGAAGGTAAGGAAGAATTTTTGGTGTTGCTGGCAGTTTGTACGCATTTGGGTTGTGCGCCACAGTTTATTCCTGAGGTAGGCGTGGCTGATTTGGGCGGCAGTAGTTGGCAGGGTGGCTTCTTTTGCCCGTGTCATGGTTCCAAGTTTGATTTATCCGGTCGAGTGTATCAAGGGGTTCCTGCACCTACTAATTTAGAGGTGCCGCCCTATTCTTACGAGAGTGATACGGTCATTGTAGTGGGTGGAGAGCAGGGGGCTAAAGCATGACAAAATGGTTAACTGATTTATGGTCGTGGATTGATTATCGGCTGCCTGTTCAAAGAGCGTGGGATACCCATATGGGTAAGTACTACGCCCCCAAAAACTTTAACTTTTGGTATTTCTTTGGTGTTTTCTCTCTGGTGGTGCTGGTTAACCAATTGCTAACTGGTATTTGGTTGATCTCCATAGGCTATATCCCCAGCGCTTCAGGCGCTTTCCCGTCGGTTGAGCACATTATGAGAGATGTCCCCTGGGGGGATATTATTCGCTACCTCCACTCGACGGGTGCATCGGCATTTTTCATTGTGGTCTATCTGCATATGTTCCGGGGCTTGATGTACGGCTCTTACAAGGCGCCGCGTGAGCTGGTGTGGATCTTTGGTATGATCATCTACTTGGTGCTAATGGCTGAAGCCTTTATGGGTTATGTCTTGCCTTGGGGGCAGATGTCATACTGGGGTGCTCAGGTGATTGTATCGCTCTTTGGTGCTATTCCTGGTGTTGGAGACGGTTTGGTTGAATGGATTCGAGGCGACTTCTTGATTTCAGAGGCAACTTTATCCCGTTTCTTCGCCTTGCATGTGGTGGCCTTGCCTATTGTTCTGTTGGCCCTGGTAGTTTTGCACATTTTGGCCTTACACCAAGTGGGTTCTAATAACCCAGACGGGATTGATATTAAAAAACATAAGGATAAGAACGGTGTGCCGCTCGATGGTGTGCCTTTCCACCCGTACTACACAGTGCATGATTTGATGGGGCTTGCGGTTTTCCTCTTCGTGTTCTGCTATGTCGTATTCTTTATGCCAGAAGGTGGCGGTTTCTTCTTGGAATACGCTAACTTTGAAGAAGCGAATGGCTTGAAAACACCTGAGCATATTGCCCCTGTGTGGTATTTTACGCCCTTCTACGCCATTTTAAGAGCGGTCACATTTGACCTGCCTTTGGGTAGTTTTGTCTTAACGTCGAAGCTACTTGGTTTTATTGCCATGGGTGCCGCGATTGTATTGTTGTTCTTCCTGCCTTGGTTGGATAAGAGCCCCGTTAGATCGATTCGTTACCGTGGTATGTTGCCCAAACTGATGTTGTTCTCGTTTGCAGCTATCTTTGTGGTGTTGGGTTATTTGGGGGTGAAATCACCGACTGATGGTCGCACAGTGCTTTCACAAATTGGAACGGTTTACTACTTCGTGTTCTTCCTCACTATGCCAATATGGTCAAATCCGAAGAGTTTGCAAACTATGAGTGCGCTAAAGCGGCTCGTTTCGTGGGGTGTTTGTTTTGCCTTGGGTGCCCTGTTGTTGAAGTTGTCCCTGACCTTGCCAAATAATATCTTTCCTGAGGAAGCAAGTCTGGGCTTTATATTGTCTGGTGGTGAGGTTGATGGTGTTAAGTATCACTCATTGTTCGCTCATTTGTTTGCATCTGATGTCACCAAGGTACCAGTAACCGTTAGGTTGTTTGGTATTATCTTGGGGCTGTTCACGATTTCATTAATCTACTTCACGCCTAAGGATAAGATTAAACCTGAGCCAGAGCGTGTTAATATGAAAGGCTTACCAAGGCCTATGGTTCTTGCTGGATTGTTGTTCTTCCTAGTTTTAACCATTGTGCCAATCAAGGCTGTAGCTGCCGGAGGTGCTTTCAAGTGCGGTTCCATTCCTTGTGATGTGTACGAGCCAAACTTTGAGGATAAGGAATCTTTACAGCGTGGTGCGAAATGGTTTGTTAATTACTGTATGGGTTGTCACTCTTTGAAATTCTCTCGTTATGAGCGTGTTGCCAGAGATCTTGAGATTCCAAAAGAGGTGATGATGAATAACCTGGTGTTCACCCAGCAAAAAATTGGTGAGCTAATGACCATTTCCATGACGCAGGATAAGGCTAAAAAATGGTTTGGTGCAGCCCCTCCCGATTTGTCGTTGGTGGCTCGCTCACGCTCACCTGAATGGCTTTACACCTATCTACGAAACTTCTATCAAGATGATGCTCGGCCTTTAGGTGTCAATAACCGAGTGTTTGCTAATGTTGGTATGCCTCATGTGATGGCGGAGCTGCAAGGGTTGCCTGTTTGCGCACCTGGGCCCAAAATCAATGCTCATGGTCATACGGCTAGAGATAAAAATGGTCATGAAATTACCGATGAGGTGTGTGGTTCCTTAGCTGTTCCAGAGGGGCAGAAAGGTTCAATGAACAAAGACGAGTTTAATCAAGCCGTTGGTGATTTGGTGAATTTTCTCGAATACGTGGCAGAACCTGGTGCGGCTAAGCGTGAGAGTATAGGACGCTATGTTTTGATATTCTTGGGCATCTTCTTTGTTTTTGCTTACTTGCTTAATCGCGAATACTGGAAGGGTATTCACTAGGTATTATTCATTGCTCAAATAAAAAAGGGGCTTCGGCCCCTTTTT
>CAXQRU010000087.1:0-5754 GCA_964226685.1 Polaribacter sp.
TACACGACGCTCTTCCGATCTGGAAAAAAACCTAAGAATAACGCAAATATAGTTTGTTTTGATGTGGATGGGCTCACTGTTTTTTTAGGTGGTGCTGGAATGAATGGCGGTTACAATGAGAGATTTATGAGGTCGTTCAAAAAGGCTGGTTTTGTTAATCCCGTTTATGGTAACTATTCAGCATTTATGAGTAATGATGACTCTTCTCTTCCGCAGTTGCTTGACATGGGAGTAGATGCAACTTCTGTTGTCTTTTATAATCAATTGGAAGAAAAAGTTTTTGTATCTGGCGCCCCCATAGAATGCGATTTTAGTAATCCAGTTTCTGTTAAAGAGGGGTTGTTTGGTATAAAAACTGAAGTTTTTGAAGAGCCTCCATGTCAGCAGAATGGAGAAAAATCCTTTGCTGACACTACTATCACTTATGATTTGGAGAGTCAGTTAGTTGCTGATTTTTCGTTAGATGAGCTGAGGATCCAACAGGCTCCTCCAGAGTGTGGGCAATTTAATTTAATCGGCTATTCGTGGGGGGCTGTCATAGCTGCCAGAAGTGCTTATTATCATGCCAAAAAAGGCTATGAAGTAGATAATCTAGTTCTCATTGGGGCGCCTATTAACATGAGTTTGTTGACTGCGGTACGGGAGGAAAAAAATGTTGTAAATGTAATAGTATTAGATTTAACTGAGTACGGTGATCCAATATATGCTGGCATGACTGATGAAGAAATTGTAAAAAGTGTCCCTGATTTAATTAAGCAAATGGGAGATTCAACTGGGCATTTTTATTATGAAGCATCTACGCCTGAGGTGGATGAAAGAAGAGATGAGTTGGCGCAAAAGTTGTTTAACTTAGGTGTTAGATGAGGTCACGATTTTTAATACTATTTTTCATACCCATTTTAGGCATCCTTTTGACATACCCATCGATCTGGCCTGACTTAGCCTCTAGTTATGAGTTGGGCTTGATTGTTTTTTTAATAAATATTGTTATAGTTGCCCTTGTTTATTCTTTCCTTATAATTGCTCCGGTTTTTCTTGTCGTTTATGTTTTTAGTCGCGAATCCATGACAAAAGTGTTGATCTTAATCATACTATTGCTTTTATATGCTTTTTGTCTTTATCGCTACAATGCATACTACATTTTTTGATAGTCGTGTCGACTATGACTACGTTGGGAATAAAAGGTGCAGCGGATGATCTGCGTCGATTAAATGTTGAGATCATTCGTGTTGATCACTCTTGTTAACGGTTAAAAACGGTACTTACGTTGACAGACGAAGTGAATATAGTTGCACCTGGTTTATTATTCACGACCCTATTGCCGTTGCTCATCACAAAGCCAAGCCGATATTGTCTATTGGCAGTAGTGAAGAGCTAGAGGCGCAGTTTACCATCCCTGGTCAGCATACTATTATGTGTCGTCGTAAATTTGTTGGCTTAAATACTCGAAAGATCATGGATTCGAAGGCTCAGGCGACCGAAGACCTCATGTTTTTTAGTTACCCCATTCAGGCGGGCAAGGCGTGGTCGATATTGCCGCTAGATGAGAACAGTAAATACGGAGGGCTGACTGACCCAGAGGCCGGTCTAAAAGCGAATCAGCGCAGTATAGATGATCTTAAAAAAGTGACTAAAAATACCAAGATGGATCCAGACATTCGTGAGAAAAATACTAAAGAAATAGAGCAGCTAGAGGCTGGGATTGTCAGGCTAAAGAAATTACTGGATAACTCAAACGCCAAACGACGTTACCCTATCAATGCCATTGCTTCAACGGTTGCAGATAGCCAAACCATTCCGCTTCGCGCGTTCTTATACAAAAAAGGTGTCGATGAAAACTTGATAGGAAATGACGATCAGGTGTGGGTTATTGCTGAATGGACGGACTGCACCTCCACTGCGTTTTATGGTGAGTTTGAAGGTAAAGGCACGACAGACTACGACGCCATTTGCGATGCAATTTCAGAATGGGGCGACGAAAGTCAAATGCCTGAAAGTAGTATTGTTTGCAACGTTTCTGTGCCTGATAAAAATATAGAGTGGAAGGGTGAACTTCACACCAGTGGTGGGTCTACCTTGGATGCGCTGAGCAATGGACTTTTTTGGATTTCGCTAGCGGGCACGGTGCTATTGTTCGTTCCTGTTCCTGGTTCACGAGTAGCTTCTGCCTATATTTTTGCTACTGTAGCAACAACGGGCGCAGCCTCCTCTGGCATTAACATGTATCAGCGCTATCAAAAGGGCTTTTCTAACTACACAGATGACGGCCTAGACACTCTGGCCATTGCTAGCAATTTATGCGGTTTGGGTTGGTTAGCTCGTGCCAAAATCTCGTCCAAATTGAATTTAACCGCAAGCGCCAGCAACCAAGCTAGCTTAAAAGTAGGCCAGTATATGCTGTACGGGCAGATAAGCTCTGATGTGCTTTCTGGAGTTCTGTTGACAGCGACGGCGGCCGAAGAAATTCAAGCCATTATTGATAACCCCAGACTCACGGCCAGTGAAAAAATTAAAGCCGTGGCTTTAATCATTGGACCATTGGCGGCTCAGTCTGCGTTAACCGTTGTGAGTTTTAAAGGTACCAAAGAGGAGTTAGCCAAGCTCGAAGCAGGAGAGGAGGTCGAACTAGACGAGCTAAAGATCACTCAGTCATCCAATACAGCGGCTGGTCGCCAAGAAAGCACTGTGACACAACAGGTGGTGAATCGCGATATTGAGGGTGCTAGCAGCAGTAACGCCTCGTCTGATGCTAGTGCCGGCAATAAACCTGGTGATAATGCTGACGCAGCAGAAACCACCGGCGCTAGTGGCCCACCCAGTAGTAAAATTGACACCGGTGGCGAGCCGATCAGCATGATCACTGGGGAGGAAATCCTTCCCTTGCAAGATTTCACATTGCCCGGCCCACTCCCTTTTGTTTGGCAGCGTTTGTATCGAAGCAGTTTTAGTGAATATGACCGTGGACTCGGTTATGGTTGGGCTAGCCCGGTTGGTCAGCAGTTGCGAATTCAGCACGATGCGATCCACTACGAAGATAACGAAGGTCGCATCGTTTATTTTATGCCGATTGAGGTAGGCGAGCAGTGTCGTAACCGTAGCGAACAACTCACGCTCACTCGGCACGACGAGCACCATTATAGCGTTGCTCCCAGCTCAGGAATCGGGCTGCATCAGCATTTTGAGAGAGTGGATGTTACTGGTTCGGTATACCATCTTGTTCTTCAGGTACAAGGCACTCAAGCGATTGCCTTCTATTATCACCAGGCTCAACTGGTCAGTATTGTTTCAGGTCGGCACGCACTGCAACTGGAATACGATAGCGACGGGCATATTATTAAATTAAAGCAGCTTCTGCCCGATGAGCAGTGGCGTGACGTTATGGCCTACGAATACAATAACGGTGATTTGGTCGCCGCCATTGATGCGCAAGGCCACCGCGAAACCTATGCCTATGAAAATCACGTTATCACCCAGCGCACACTTAAATCGGGTTATAGCTTTTACTTTGAGTGGGACCAATGCAGCCCCAAGGCTCGGTGTTTGCGCAACTGGGGTGATCACATTAATGGTCAGGCCACATACGACTACCACTTTCAATGGTGGCCTGAACGGCGCGAAAGCCAAGTCACGGACACTCGTGGCGCTACGATTTTTTATCGCATGAATGAAAGTGGACAACCGCTATTGATTCGCGATGCTGAGGGTGGTGAAACCCACCATCAATACGATGTCGATGGTAATAAAATATCCACCACAGACCCTCAAGGTCATACCGAATATTTTCACTATAATGAACAAGGTCACCTGACGAAGTTCACCAATAAGCAAGGCCACTCTCATTATTTTGTACTGAATGAGCACGGCCAAGCGACCCGCGTGATTCTACCTAATGGTCGTGTTTGGCAGCGCCGGTACAGCGAGCAAGGCCAGCTCACACAAGTGATTGATCCGCAAGGCAACACCACGCATTACCGTTATCACGAGCAAGGCCCGCTTGCGGCGATCACAAATGCTTTAGGGCAAACTTTTACCTATGTATGGAATGATCAGCAACAATTATTGGCGGTTCGTAATCCCAAAGGCGGCCATACTCGTTATAGTTACAATGAGCAGGGCTTGGTATCGCGTATCAAAAAGCCTGATGGCCAAAGCACTCGTTACCAGTACAATGAGCTAGGTCTGTGCATTAGCGTTACCCAGGCCAATGGTGAACAGACTCACTATGCTTATACCCCATTGGGGCTTTTAGAAACCATTACCGACGCTGCTGGTCACCAAACTCGCTACGAATACAATGGTCTCTCTCAAGTGGCTAAACGTATCCATCCAAACGGTCAATCACTGCACTATCATTACGACGGCGAGCGCAACCTCATCGGTCTCACTAATGAAAATGGTGAGCACTATCGGCTAGATTACGACTTAAACGAACGGCTAGTGCGAGAAATCGGTTTCGATGGTCGCCATCAAACCTATGAGTACAATGCGGCAGGGCAGTTAGTCGCTCGCCAAGCAAGAGACCACGAAGGCAAGTTGCTCAGTGAAACTCGCTACCAACGAGGAGCCAATGGTGAGTTACTGAAACAATACAATAGTGATGGCCGAGAGACCCAATTTGGTTACGATACCGATGGCCGGTTGACCCGGGCAGACAACGGTGAGCGCCGTTTAACATGGAGCTATAACGAACTAGGCTTGCTGACCGAATCCACGCAAGACGATTATCGACTTCAGTACCACTACAACGCGCTTGGCCAATGCCAAGGGCTAAGCTTACCCAATGGGCACCAAATCACTTATCAGTTCGACGAGTTAGGAGCCTTTAGTGGCCTTCAATACCAAGAGCACATGGTCGCAGAGCTTCATCGAGATGATGGCGGCCGCGAGTTTTTAAGGCGCCACGGCAATCAACTCGAAACTCAAAGCCACTATGACCCGCAAGGGCGGTTGAGGGCGCAGACCACACTGAAACAGCGTTATGTGAAACACAATGCAATCACGCCCATTAGTCAGCGGCAGTACCATTACAATACCCAGGGCCAGTTAAGCCAAATTGACGATGAAATACGCGGTACCACCCAGTACCACTACGACGCGCTCAACCGGCTAACTCAGGTGAATGGCCCCCAGCCAGAGCGGTTTGTATTTGACCCTGCCAATAACCTATTGGCCATGGGAGAGGACGATGGTGCAGTCGTAGAGCAACAAGCAAACCAAGTGCAAGGCAATCGATTACGCTTTCAGGGTGATACTCATTATCAATACGATAGTCACGGCAATCGTATTGAGTCAGCGCGAGGAAAAAACCAGCGTATAAAAACACGCTACACTTATAATGCTCAGCAGCAGTTAGCTGCCATCGATGTCAATGGCCGCCAAACGACTTATCACTATGATGCTCTAGGGCGGCGAACCCGCAAAGTCAGTGCAGAGACCGTCACTGAATTTTACTGGGATGGTGATGTGCTTTTGGGTGAGCGTACCGAACACAGCCAAGACGGTGAGATCAATAGCAACGAAAAGCTCTACCTATTCGAGCCGGGTACCTTCAAGCCGATGGCAATGGTGCAGCATGGCAAGGTATACCATTATCACCTAGACCATTTGGGTACCCCTCAAGAAATCACCAACAGCCAAGGCCAACTCGTGTGGGCTGGCCAGTTTAAGGCCTACGGTAACCTGGCGCTAAAGCGTGTTAATGAGATAGAGAACAATTTACGCTTTCAGGGGCAGTACTTTGATGAAGAATCAGGC
>CAXQRU010000088.1:0-8920 GCA_964226685.1 Polaribacter sp.
GATTCCTTCCCCTCAGGTTCTCTATCGCCTTTAATCAAATGAATGACATCATCAACCTGCCAGCCATATTGTGCTAATTTTGGCGTGATATCCAAGCCATCTAAGGTCATTACCCATCGACTTTGGCAACGACGTCTTGATCACCGCCATTAAAAAGCACATAGTCAACTTCAATTTGCTCTTCACTGATGGTCAACACTTCCTTTTGCATCGTCACATCCGTCTGGACGGTCAATTGAATACCACCGTTATCGCTGCCATAGGTGCTATCGTTGGCCTGCGCGCAAAAACTGGCAGGTATCATTACGATACAATGAAACCGCGCTCACCATACAAGGACAGGCACTCAATCATTCTAGTTTTCTAGTTTATAGAAAGTTGACATCCATAAAATATTCGAGTATTTTTCCATCAGTTATTAACTGCGCCTGGTAGCATAGCAATTAATGAGGCGCTACTTCCCGTCCTGATGAGTTTATCGCCCATCACACTTCAACCCACAATGTATTACCAAAAAACTGACAAGGGCTCACTCATCCTCGTAAATCAACTCCCCCTCATCAATCAAACGCACTAAAACCTCAATTTGTGCAGGCTCCGTAATATGCTCTGTAGAAACTACTCCATCTAAAATCGCGTCTATCAATGCACTTGGCCATTGGTAGGCTTCACCGTTGATATAGAGATAGCTTTTCTCTCCCAAGGTTTGGGTGGCTATTCGAGTCGATGGTGGAATGCTGAGCTGCACTCCTTGTTGTAGCGCTTTTTCAAATGACTCTTGGTTTATTTCTTCCTCAGGCTCTATTGCTGGGTATCTGGGTTCGGTGACCAGTTGGGCAAAGGCACTCAAGGCAGCTTGTTGGATTTTTTCAGGTGTTAAGCCTGCGAGCACTGAGGTAATTTGTGATTGCGCTTTCGCATCAATCTCATAACCTGAGGTGATGGCGACTGGGTCACGGTAGCGTTTGTGATTTGAACACTGAGACATTAATTGCTCTAAGGTGGCCGCGAGTAATTCTTGTTCTGAAGGCGCACGGAAACCAATGGAATAGGTGATGCAGTCATCGCTGGTGGCGGTGCCCCAGTGAGCCATGCCTGCCGGTATATAGAGCATGTCGCCGGTTTGCAATTCGTGCACTTCTTGAGTTGCAAAATCAGTCAGTAGTTTGACTTCTGAATGTGCTTGCAGTGGCGTTTGTTCATTGCACATTGGGCCTAGCTGCCATTGACGCGAGCCTGTGCCTTGAATTAAGAAGACATCGTAGTAATCAAAATGCGGGCCGACGCCGCCGCCTTTGGGGGCGTAGCTGACCATGATATCTTCTAAGCGCCAATGGGGAAAACCGGCAAAAGCCGCTAATAACTCGCGTACTTCTGGCAGCCATTGATCAACGCCTTGTACCAACAACGTCCAAGGTTTATCGCCGAGCGATTGGAAGTCGTCTTCTTCAAAAGGGCCTTGCTTACACTGCCAAGGGCCTTCTAAGCCGGAGCCTTGAATAATGCGCGATTCCACTTCTGGCTCGCAGGCCAAACCGGCTAAGTCTCCCCCTTCTAATAATGAATCAAGTTCAGTAAACGCCTGGCGAAACAGGTATGGTTTTTGTTGCCAGTAGCGCGCGCAAAATGCTTCGAAGCTTAATGAGAAAAAATCGTTCACGTCCAATCTAACACCACTTTGCCACTGGAGCCTGAGAGCATGGCTTCAAAACCTTGTTCAAATTCATCGACAGAAAAGCGATGGGTAATGACTCGGCTGACATCCAAACCGTTTTGTAGCATGGCAATCATTTTGTACCAGGTTTCAAAAATTTCTCGGCCATAGACGCCTTTAATGGTGATCGAGCGTAAAACAATTTTGGACCAGTCCACGAGCGACTTAGAGGGCGGAATGCCAAGCATGGCAATGCGCCCCCCGATCACCAGAGAGTCCACCATTTGTTCCAATGCTGGCGGCGCACCGCTGACTTCCAAACCGATGTCAAAGCCTTCTTTAATTTTGCACTTGGCCATGGTGTCTCTTAAATCACTCTCAGCAACGTTCACCGGAATGATGTCCGCCACGCTTTCGGCAAGGGCTAATCGGTCGGCATTAATGTCGGTGATGACGACGTGACGCGCACCCACATGGCGAGCCACAGCCGCGGCCATAATACCGATTGGCCCCGCACCGGTAATGAGTACGTCCTCGCCCACTAAATCGTAGGATAGCGCCGTGTGCACAGCATTACCGAGTGGGTCGAGGATCGCGCCGATATCATCACTGATGTCATCGGGCAAGGGCACAGCATTAAAGGCTGGCAGCCGGAGGTATTCGGCAAAGGCGCCCGGCTCATTGACTCCGACTCCGCGCGTGTCTGGGTCTAAATGAAAACGGCCAGCACGACTGGCTCGACTACTGCGTCCTATTAAATGGCCTTCACCAGAAACGCGCTGACCAATACTGAGGTGATCGACATCGCGCCCAAGCGCGACAATTTCGCCCGCAAATTCGTGACCGATCACCAGCGGTACCGGCACCGTTTTTTGCGCCCATTCATCCCAGTTCCAAATATGAATATCGGTTCCGCAGATGCCGGTTTTGCGTATGCGCACTAAAATGTCGTCATCGCCAATAGTCGGTACATCTCGAGTTTCCATCCATAGGCCTTTTTCCGGACGCGCTTTTACGAGCGCTTTCATTGTGTTTGGAATTGTCATATCACACCCATTGCTTGCCCGACTCGTTCAAACGCGCCGAGCGCTTTATCTAATTCTTCGGTTGTTAATGCAGCATTCATTTGGGTTCGAATGCGTGCCTGTCCTTTGGGCACAACGGGGTAAAAGAAACCCGAAACGTAAACGCCCTCTTCAAATAATTTTGCCGACATTTCTTGGGCGATCTTAGCATCACCCAACATAATCGGCACTATGGGATGCTCACCGGGTAATAAATTAAAACCCAAGGCCTCTAAGCCGCTGCGCCACTTGCGCATATTGTCGAACAATTGCGCGCGCAAATGATCGCCCTGCTCCACCAATTCCAAAGCTTTGATACTGGCAGCCACAATAGAGGGTGGCAGTGAATTTGAAAAGAGATAGGGCCTTGCTCGCTGACGTAGCAAATCGATGACCGCCTGGGGGCCAGCAATATAACCACCCAGGGCACCACCTAAGGCTTTACCGAGTGTACCGGTTAAAATATCGACTCCAGATATGACATTATGATGAGCATGAGTCCCCCGACCTTGCGGCCCCATAAAGCCGGTGGCGTGGCAATCATCTACCATCACAAGCGCTTCATACTGCTGCGCTAGGGCGCAAATCTCTGGCAGTTTAGCTAAGTAGCCATCCATCGAAAAAACTCCGTCGGTGGCAATCATCATAAAACGTGCACCATTGGCCCTCGCCACTTTGAGCTTTGCCTCTAAATCATCCATATCTGAATTGGCATAGCGGTAGCGTTTAGCTTTGCACAAACGAATGCCGTCAATAATTGAAGCATGATTGAGGGCATCGGAAATAATGGCGTCTTCAGGCCCCAGCAGTGGCTCAAATAAACCGCCGTTGGCATCAAAACACGCCGCAAATAAAATCGCATCGTCTTTTTCTAAAAATTTTGCTATGTTTTTTTCCAAGGTTCGATGCTGATCTTGAGTGCCACAAATAAAACGCACGCTAGCCATGCCATAACCGTATTGATCCAGCGCCTGTTTACTGGCATTTATGAGTTCGGGGTGATCGGCCAAGCCTAAGTAATTGTTTGCGCATAAATTTATAATGCCTGTTTTCGTCACACAATTGGATTGAACAGAGATAGTCCCTGCTTGGGGGGAGGAAATTAAACGTTCCTTTTTATAAAGACCTGCATGCTCAATTGCGGACAACTCCTCATTTATGTACTCAATAAAAGACATTACCATTATCAGCCACCTTGTATATACTTGTCAGTGTTGCATCTAAATTTATCACAAGCGCCGTATCAGTATTAGTATGGCGCTGAAGAAAAATGATTTCTAACAATCACTGACTGAAGCGGTAGTAACTGATATGAACGAAGTTTCCTCAGAAAAACTGATCGGACTGTTAAAAAAAGTGGAAAAGAAAGACAAACAAGCCTTTAGCGAACTGTATCGATGTACCTCATCGACGCTATTTAGCGTGTTGATGGTGCTATTAAAGCATCAGGCTCAAGCAGAGGAAGCGCTGCAAGACGCCTATATCAACATATGGAATAAGGCCGATCAATATCAACCACATTTGGGACAACCCATCGGTTGGATGATTAGCATCGCCCGCTATCGAGGACTCGATTTACTTAGAAAAAGCAATACCAGACGCAACTATGAACAAGATTTCTCAGAATCCGAAGATACGCTTAACCAAGAGCATATTGAAGCCGAAACAGAACATTTGCATGAGTGTATGCAAAAGTTATCTGACTCACAGAAAGAGTGCATCATGCTAACGTATCGAGAAGGTTATACACATCAAGAGCTCAGCGAAAAAATGGCGAAGCCAATTGGCACCATTAAAAGCTGGATTAGACGCAGTTTAGAACGATTAAAGGGTTGTATCCATGAATTATCAGCATCCTGATCTACAACACTTATTGGCCGGAGAGTATGTGATTGGTACTCTTCAAGGCCCAGCCAGACGGCGATTTGAGCGCTTGATGTTGGATGACAAAGGCCTTCAGTCGATTGTGGCGAAGTGGCAGGATTACTTAATGCCTCTGCATAAAGCAGAGCCGGTTTCACCACCCGATCGCGTATGGGATCGGATTATGGAGCGAATTGAACCGCCGAAGAAAACTAAGAGTCTTCGTGAGTGGTGGGACTCATTGTGGATGCCTTTGGGTGCCGCTGTGGCATTTAGTTTGTTGGTGATGGTGTTCGTGACAACCAGTCCTACTGGTATTCCGCATCAACCGACATGGGTGGCTACGGTCGTGGGTGAAGAAAATGCTCCGATCTGGCGCATCACCATTGACGATGCGTCCTCGAGTATTAATATTGCCGCCGTCGGTGATATTAAACAGCTACCGAGCGATCAGGACTACGAGCTCTGGCTAATCGCCGATGAAACCCAGGCACCGAAATCACTGGGTTTGATGAACAATGCGGATAAGGGCGCGATCAAGCTCTCTGAAGCCATGGCCAAGCAGGTTTCTGGGCGTTCAATACTGGCCATCAGTATCGAGCCGAAGGGTGGTTCACCCACAGGTGCACCGACCGGCCAAGTGGTCTATACCGCAACGGTTAACCGCAGTTAATTTCAGAAGTTCACAAGGATGTGACGCTCAAAAAGGCTTTATGCGCCAACCACTTAAACTTCATTGACACGATTGATGTAATCGGCAACTATTCAGTTAGGTAATGTTTTTATGTTACCAAAACCGGTGGTTTTATCACCCGGTGAGCTGATCATTTGATCTACTGTCAACCTAACAACAATAGCAAGGGAGATGCAAAAATGGGAAATTTTAGTTGTAAGTCAACCGATAGTGTTACGACACAAACGACACCTCATTCCATCGACAGCCGTGAGCAACTCGAGGAACCACAAACCACTCAAGCCGCAAGGCGTATTGTGTCGGATGGTGGCTTACCTTCAAGTTCAAAGAAGAGTGTTTCTTTTAACGAAGAAATACAGCAACACTTATTTGAACCAACAGGTGATGAGGATAAAGCCAACCTCTGGTACACACCAGAGGAAAAACAAAGTATGGCCGAACACGCTCATACGCGTAAATCGTCCAGCTTTGACTTAAATGCACTGTTGCCAAGCGATCGTCCTAAGCTTCAATCCGCCGTTAATTTATTAAAGGCGATTGAAAATAAATTGGACATGAGTGGACCCAGTGCACCGTTCAACCCCACGGAGCGATTTAATGATCCAAGTCTTCGACTCACCAGTCGAGAGATGGCTCAAAGCCCCGAGATCTACAACCCAAAGATTTTATTGAATAGGGTGACCTTCCTACTCGATGGGATCAAGAAAGGGGACATTCATGTTCCTTTGGGAGGGCGTCAACTGCGTTCGAGAGATCATATGATCGATCAGTTAGAAACGACATTTGACAACCTCTTTGAGATCGTGGAACGGTGATTTATTTCAACCTTAACAAGCAGCCTAACCCGCTGCTTTTTTTAATGTAGTAAGCAATACTGAGGCCGTCATTGGGCCGATCACCAATGCGGTGGTCACAATATCCGCCAGAGTATGATATTGCTGATACATTTCTAAAGCGTAATAAGCCAATAAACTCCCTAGCAACAATATTGATTGCAGGGTGAGCAAATGGCGATGGATTAAAAACAGCACCAATACTAACGCCACTGCCGAATGAGTAGAATAATCCCACCCAAATGATGCCCATAACTGAGTTTTTTTATCAAAAAACATCACACCATAGGCCAAGGCCAAGCCCATGATTAACCTCAAAAGCGCGGTTTTATCCTGCCGCCAACGATAGGCCGACATGATCAAGCATGCTACAAAAAGTAAAGGATTGTAGGAATCGGCAATCGAATCCAGTAATTCAT
Source organism: Polaribacter sp. (assembly GCA_964226685.1). Lineage (GTDB taxonomy): Bacteria > Pseudomonadota > Gammaproteobacteria > Pseudomonadales > Cellvibrionaceae > CAXQRU01. The sequence continues at coordinate 6,528 of CAXQRU010000088.1, forward strand.
AAGACATAAACTCGCTCAATAACAATTCAAATTATTCAAAAATCAGACAAAAATAACGCCAAAATAAAACTAAATCACACTTTTTTTAAAAAATTCGCAAAAAATTGTTTTTATTGCATCTTTATCGAAGAGCAGCACCGTATCCCGCCCGACATTACTAAAACACTTATGTTAGGAGAGTATTCTTATGTCTACAACCACTGCTAAACTATCCCGCGGGATGTTTGCTGCTTTAATCGGCACCAGCCTAATGGCTAATGTGCAAGCATCGAGTCACCGCGAAGCCCCATATATTTCAAAATACCCACAAGTCGATGCCACCGACTTCTATATGTTCAACAGTTACGAGCCAGGTCGTGACGGCTATGTAACCATCTTAGCCAACTACATCCCGGTACAAGCCCCCTACGGCGGCCCCAACTACTTCCCCATGGATGAAAATGCTCTCTATGAAATCCATATCGATAACACTGGTGATGCGGTTGAAGACGTCACCTTCCAATTTCGATTCAATAATGCTGAGCCAGCTGGCGGCACATTAAATTTCAGCATCGGTGAAGGCGCAAACGCTAAGGACATTCCTGCAGTACTGCGCAATGTGGGCGGCATTACCGCTAATTCAGCGGCGGGTCTTAACTATCAAGAGTCGTATACCGTTAATGTCGTCAGCGGCGATCGACGCACTGGCTCAAGCTCTGCCGTCACCAATGACGCCACCAGCGGTACTGTCTTTGCAAAACCATTCGACAATGCCGGTTACAAAACCTATGGCGGCAGCGCAGACAATTATGCAACTTATGCCGACTCCTTCATTCACACCGCCTCTATTCCAAATTGCGGCCAACCCGCTAAAATTTTCGTGGGTCAACGTTTAGAAAGCTTTAAACTGGCACTGGGTGAAATTTTTGACTTAGTTAACTTTGTACCTATCGAAGGTGACAGTGCTCCTGGTGCAGGCGATGGCGCAGGCTTCCCTGGTGGTATCACACAAGACGCTAGCCGTAATGATTTGGCTCGCAACAACATCACCACTATTGCTATCGAAGTTCATAAAGACTGCTTAGTGGGCTCTGGTAACGGCGTGATTGGTGGCTGGACCACAGCTAGTCTTAAGCAAGCGACCATCCTTAACCCCAATGCAACTTTGGATAAACCAGAAGTATCAGGCGGTGCTTGGGTTCAGGTTTCTCGTTTAGGTAACTTTTTGGTGAACGAGCTATTCATTGGCTTCCCTGATAAAGATCGTTTCAATGGCAGCGAGCCAATGAACGACGGTCAATTTGCGGACTACGTGACTCATCCTGTGTTCCCTGCGATTGTCAACGTGCTGTTCAAAGATGCGGTTAACACCACATTGAACGCAAACATTAGCGACCTAGCGCCAAACAATATTCCACGTACGGATTTGGTTGCAGGTTTCCTAACCGGTGTACCTGGCGTTAACCAACTAGCCAATGTAACGCCATCTGAAATGCTGCGTCTGAACACGGGTATTGCCGCCACACCAAAAGCTGACCAGCAATCATTGGGTGTCGCTGCTGGTGACCTTGCAGGCTTCCCAAATGGTCGCCGTCCAGGAGATGATGCGGTCGATATCGCACTTCGAGTGGCTATGGGCGCACTGTGTTATGACCTACCCATCGGTGAAGGTTTGAACCTAGGCTACTGTGCCTCAGAAAATGCGCCAGTTGGTAATGCACCACTCACAGACGGCGTACCAGTTTCAGCTGCCGACTTTGAAAACCAGTTCCCTTATTTGGTAGCACCTTACCCAGGTTCTCCTAATAATGCTGCGATTCCTCAGCCACGTAACTAATTGGGAGTGTCATAATGCTAAAGCGTAAAACACTATTGCTTAGCGCAGTCATCACCGCCGGCCTTCTGGCCGGATGTGGTGGCGGTAGCGGCAAGCCAAGTAAGACCAATCCGACGATTTCGTCCATTAACGATGTGACCTTACTGGCCAATATGGATAGTGATAACATTCAGTTTTTGGTGGGAGACAAGGATACATTGCCAGCAGATATCGTTATCACGGCTTCATCATCGAACCCCAGAATCATCACTAATGAGGGTTTGATTGTTACTGCCAATGGTGCCACTAGAAATTTAATTGTGTCACCATTAAGCGATGAGATCGGAACCGCCACGATTACTGTGACGGCCATTGATGGCGATTTAAACTCTAGCTCAACCACTTTCGTGGTCAATGTGATTCCTGAAGACGTACCAGCAACTAGCTTTGTCAATGACGTCTTTGCGAACCCTGAAAATGGTGAGCCCGTTAAAATTAACGGTATTAGTTTGATACAAGACACGGACGATACAGCAGCATTTGATAACCTGCTATAGCAAAATAACGCCAGTGCTTTGCACTGGCGAGATCGGAAGAG
>CAXQRU010000089.1:0-6977 GCA_964226685.1 Polaribacter sp.
GTATCAAAGTTATTTTTAAATTAGTGGTTTTTTTTACAGTGGTTTTTTGCTTATTTTTTAACCCAAATGTTTATTTTTGTGACAAACTGCCAGATTTTGCCACCCCAAAACTGCATAATAATTACACAAGGATGATGATGCACAAAGGAGTGACCGGCAGTGTGTGATAGTGGAATATGCACTCTTTCTGAGTGCATATTTTTTTGGCTATCATTTTCCCTCAAATACTCTACACTATCTGTTCACCAAATCCAGCGATTGAGTTATGAAACCAGCGCAGTTAAGTCATCATATTGCCGAATCTGCAAGCCGCCTTCGAAAATCGGAAAACAAGGTGGCCCAATACATTTTGCAGCACCCCGACAAAGTGATTCATATGAGAATCATTGACTTAGCAACGGCCGCTTGCGTCAGTGAACCCACGGTTGTGCGCTTTTGCCGGGCTATCGGCTATGATGGTTTTCAAAGTTTCAAATTGGCCATGGCTCAACAACTCGCCTCCAGCCCAAGCTTTGGGCAAATCGCACTCACTGAGAGCGATACCGCCGCTGACTTATCACACAAAGTCTTCGATGCAACCATAGATTCCCTGCTCACGGTTCGAGATCAACTGGATAATGACGCTCTCGATCAAGCCGTAAGCGTATTATCAGCTGCCAAACGGGTAGAGTTTTTCGGTTTTGGAGCATCTGGGCTGGTCGCGAGCGATGCGCAGCAAAAGTTTTTTCGCCTGAAAGTGGCAACGGCGGCCTACAGTGACCATCATATGCAGAACATGTCGGCGATGTCGATGGAACCGGGCGATGTCGTGGTCGCCATTTCTCAGAGCGGATCGACACGCTCGCTCTTAGAGTCAATGTCATTGGTGAAGCAATCTGGCGGAACGGTGCTGGCCATTGCGCCCAGCCAAACCCCGGTATTAGAGCAAGCCGATATCGCTCTGGCGGTCAATGTGGAGGAAGATATCGAGCTTTACACTCCACTCTGTTCAAGGATTGCACACCTCGTCGTCATCGATACCCTAGCAATTGGGGTGGCACAAAAGAAGGGGGCTGACCTCAATGAACACCTTTATAAACTTAAACAAGGTCTTCGACATTTAAAGCAACCAATTAGCACCAACAAATAAGCTATACTTTAAAAATCAAATAATTAGTTGAATCAGCGACTCATGGCCACCTCGCATTTTTCATGCATACTTAGCGCACTCAACCGGTGTGGGCGTGTCAGCATTTTGCTCAACCCCACTGGTCAGGTCTTTTTTATCAGTCCGCTGGCCTATGACTTAATCATAAAACAATACCGACCTGAAGAAATTCCAAAACTTTCTACTTTATTTGAGCAATGTAAAAACATAAAAATGTTGGAAGAGCTCCAAGCGTTCCAGTGCCATTCTCCCGAACCGTATCACAAACAATTTACCATTGAAGCTGAAAAAAAATCACTTAAGGTCGAACTCAAGATCAAACTCATTAACGAGGGCTTAACGCTAATTGTGCTTGAGTTGCTCGGCCAATCTTTATCGTTAGAACCCATCAATGAAGCGCAAACGCTACAAGCCATTATTAAAAATGCTCCAATTGGCATCTGGTTTGTGCAGGCCGATGGTCATCTTAGCTTTTTTAATCGAGGGTTTTGCGCATCCGTCGAACAACCTCAAAAAGATTTTTTGAATATCGATCATTATTGCGAAAATATGCCTATCAAAATTGCCATGGGTTGCGCAACCTCCGACATGAAAGCCATCGAATTAGATCAAGCCTACACACTGCAGGAGTATATGGGCTTAAAAAACGGCAATAAAAAATTTATGGAGATTACCAAGGTGCCCCTGCGAGATTCTGATGGCAATATTCGCGGAGTCATTGGCATATCCACCGACCTCACCGAGATTCATAACACTCGCAAAGACTTAGCCAGAGAAAAAGATCGCGCCCTAATTACACTATCCGCCATTGGCGACGGAGTCATTACCACAAATCGTTTAGGCATCATTGATTTCATCAACCCTGCCGCTGAACGATTATTGGGTTATCATGAGAAAGAGGTGATAGGCTCACCCATCAATAATATCTTTCATAGAAAGGATATCAAAACTCGAGCGACCAAGATGGTTGATGTGGAACTGTATATGCGCTTTAATTTACCGCTTCATGAGCGCAGCCACTCTATACTACTGACAAAATCTGAGAAAGAATTATTAATACAAGACTCTATAGCGTCTATTTTAAGCTCCCGCAATCACCCATCTGGCCTGGTAATTACCTTTAAAGACAATACTGAAACCAAAAAATTAACGGAAAAATTAGAGCACTATAGCAAACGAGACAATATTACCGGCCTTCTCAATCGACAAGAATTTTGCAGAGTTTTAGAGCAACACCTCAATCAAAACAGCAAAAATAAAATCTTTCTACTGATTGATATCGACCAATTTAAAATCATTATTAATACCGCCGGCAATAGTGCAGGCAATTTTTTATTAAAATACGTAGCCAATATACTTTCTGAGTATGTCAATGAATACGATTGTCTCGGCAGACTCAGCAGTGATGTCTTTGGCTTAATTACCGATGCTAAAACAGAAACCGAAACGAAAGATATTGCCAGAAGCATAAGCCAAGCACTAAAAACTAGGCCTTTTCTCTGGAAAGGATCGCAATACAGCTTATCATCTAGCATTGGGATCATCGCCATAGATGACTCCACTCAAAGTGTCGATGCCATTATCAGCCGGGCTCATCTGGCTTGCTACGCCGCTAAAGAATCTGGCCGGGGCCATTTTCATTTTTATAAAGAAGACAATAAGCCTATTTTCAAGATGCAAGACGAACTAGCGATGGCGCAAGATATTGATCATGCCCTTCGCAATGGCTTATTTGAACTTTATGCGCAGCCCATTATTTGCCTCAAAGATCCTAACAAAAAGCGCATCGAAATTTTAGTCAGGATGTATGATAGAGAGCACCGATTGGTTATGCCTAGTCACTTCATTTCTGTCGCTGAAAATTATGGCCTAATGCCCAGTATCGATGCCTGGATACTCGAAAATTTAGCTCGTCGTTATATGAATGATTTTTTGGATAATACAAATTTAACGGTTAACATCAATCTTTCTGGGCGCTCACTTAGCAACAACAAACTGCTAAAAAATATTTATGCTTTTTTAAGTAAGAGAACCCAACTCAATCAGCGCCTGTGTTTTGAAATCACAGAAACTTCCGCCATCAGCCAACTGGATATAGCCATACACTTTATGAATTCACTGCACGGACTCGGGTGCCAACTGGCATTGGATGATTTTGGTAGCGGTCTATCTTCTTTTCGCTATTTAAAAACACTGCCCATTGATATTGTAAAAATTGATGGTTCTTTTGTGGTCAACATGGACAAAGATCCCATCGATCGCGCTATGGTCAATAGCATTTATGAAGTTTCATCACTGATTGGCTTAGAGGTTGTGGCCGAATACGTTGAAACCGAAGAAATTGAGGCGCACCTTAAAACAATCGGGGTCGACTATGCCCAAGGGTTTCATTACGGAAAACCAATGAAACTATCAGATTATCTTGCCAACTTATAGCGATATCAGCATCTGACACCTTTATAAACAAATCTAACCCATTCTGACAGCTCTACCCTATAGTTATCTCATGCCATAGGCGATATACTGCACAAGTAATCTTCTAATCCTGAAGGGGGCCGATGATGAAGCGCGTAATTTTCAACAAGAAAGGCGGAGTAGGCAAAACTAGCATAACCTGTAATTTGGCAGCCGTCGGCGCACAAGCAGGACGAAAGACGCTAGTCATCGATCTCGACTCTCAATGCAATGCGAGTGACTATTTATTAGGTGGGCTAGGCGTTGATAGTACCGTCGCTGATTATTTAGATCAAACCACCGGTTTTTTTAACGCGGGCAATGGTGCCAACGAATTTGTCTATCAAACGGCTTTTGAAAACTTGTTTATCATGCCATCAAGCCAGCGACTGCCTGAAATCGAGCATAAGCTAGAGTCTCGTTATAAAATTTTCAAAATCCGCGATGCCTTGAATGAACTTGCAGAGTATTATGACGATATTTATATCGATACACCTCCTGCTCTCAACTTCTTTACCAAGTCAGCGCTCATCGGCACCGATACCGTGCTAATACCTTTTGATTGCGATGCCTTTTCTAAACAATCTGTCGAGCAAGTCTCTGCTGCTATTTTTGATATTTGCGAGGACCACAACCCGCAGCTGACCATTGAGGGCGTCATCGTGAATCAGTTCCAACCAAGAGCCAAGCTGCCCACTCAAATTGTGGAAGAGCTCAAAACTGCAGGCTTTCCAGTATTGCCTGTCATGCTCAATAGCTCAGTCAAAATGCGAGAGTCGCATCAGCTTAGCAAGCCATTGATTTTTATGGCTCCTAAACATAATTTGACTCAACAGTTTGAATCTCTTTACCAACATTTACAAACATCAGTCATCACAGAGACTGAACTTGAATCAGAGGAAGCTTAAGCGCTCAATAGCGCTTATGGAGACTCTGATTAACCTAGCGCACGATAACAAAGAGATTGGATTAAATGCCTGGTTGCATAGAGAGTTAGGCTAAGCTTTACAGTTGAACTACGATCCTCGTTCAAGATGATGACTCAATCGATCTCAAGCTCCTTCAACTTTCTTGTCAATGTGTTTCGTCCCCACCCCAGTAAATTTGCGGCCTCTTTTTTGCGACCCGCCGTATGTTTTAGTGCAATATCTATTAATGTTTTTTCAAACGCAGGGACAGCCTGGGATAAAATATCCGTCTGACCTCGACTTAATGCCAACTTAGCCCAAGCGCGCAAACTGGATTCCCAGCTCTCAATGGCATCATCGGCTTTTAACTCTTCGGCTAATAATTCGGGCGGCAAATCACTAATATGAACATCTCGCCCTGAAGCCATAACGGTAATCCATCGACAGGTGTTTTGTAATTGCCTAACATTACCCGGCCAAGGTAACTGACGAAGATAATCAGCCGCTTCTTGGCTTAAAATCTTAGGCTCAACATCCAGTTCTTTTGCTGCCATTTTAAAAAAGTGTTCTGCCAACGTTAAAATATCCTCTCGACGGTCCGCCAATTTGGGAATATGGATACGAATGACATTTAAACGGTGAAACAAATCTTCTCGAAATTGGCGCTCTTGCACCAAGCTTTCTAAATCTTGATGTGTCGCTGCGATAATGCGCACATCGACCTTGATCGGCGTATGCCCCCCTACCCGATAAAATTCACCATCGGCTAACACTCTTAGTAAGCGTGTTTGAGTATCGCCCGGCATATCTCCAATTTCATCCAAAAACAATGTTCCTCCATTGGCCTGCTCAAACCGACCAATGCGCTGATTATTAGCGCCGGTGAACGCGCCCTTTTCATGCCCAAATAACTCTGACTCCATCAGATCTTTGGGTATGGCCGCCATATTCAGTGCGACAAAAGGATTATTTTTTCTGGGACTGTGCCGATGCAACGCTTGCGCCACTAGCTCTTTACCAGTACCAGATTGACCATTGATCAGCACAGTGATATTAGAATGCGACAATCGACCAATCGCGCGAAACACCTCTTGCATAGCCGGTGCTTCTCCAATTATTTCGCTATCTTGTCCCTTAATCTCAACGTCCAAGCTTTCTGATTTATTTTTTTGAACACTCAATAATGCTCGCCGCGTAACAGAAAGTGCCTCAGCAATATCAAAAGGTTTTGGCAAATACTCAAACGCACCCCCTTGATACGCTGAAACCGCACTCTCTAAATCTGAATGAGCGGTCATAATAATGATTGGAATTTCCGGATATTCCATTTGCATTTTTTTCAAAAGGTCAATGCCATTAATTCCGGGCATACGAACATCACTGATAATCACATCGGGCTGATGTTTTTTAATTTGCTCTATGGCTTTATCACCCGATTCAAAGCTAACAATATTCAAAGCTTCTTTTCCAAGGGCTTTTTCTAGCACCCAACGTATTGAACGATCATCATCGATAATCCAAACGGTATCTGTCATTATGAAGACTCCAAGGGTAAATAAATTGAGAAGCAAGTCTCTCCAGGCTTACTCATGCATTCAATCACACCATTGTGCTGATTAATAATTTGTTGCGAGATCGCCAAGCCCAAGCCCGTGCCTTCAGCACGCCCTGAGATCATAGGCACAAAAATTGATTCTATTAAATTTTCATCAATCCCCGGGCCGTTATCACAAATGCTAATACCGCATACCAAGGGGTGGCGAACCCTGCCAATGGTTAATTGGCGATGAACGCGCGTGGCAATAGTGATGCTTGCATTTTCAATTTGCTGCTCTTCCAAGGCTTCAACGGCATTGCGAAAAATATTTAAAATCGCCTGTATTAATAATTCTTTGTCACCTTCTATATCGGGAATACTCGGGTCATAGTCACGAATAATTTTTATACGGTACTGAGTTTGCGCGTTGATCAGCAGCGCCACTCGCTCAAGGAGCTCATGAGGATTGACCTGTTTTAAATTGACTCTTTGGCTTGGCCCTAACAATCGATCGACTAAATTACGCAGCCGATCAGCCTCATCAATAATAACCTGAGTATATTCATTGAGGCCATCAATGCTTTGACTACTTAATTCGTGCTGTAATAATTGTGCCGCCCCTCGAATACCACCCAAAGGATTTTTAACCTCATGAGCTAGGCCTCGCACCAAACTTCGCGTTGTCTCTTGTGAATTCAGCAACGCTTCTTCTCTACTAATTTTTAACAAGCGATCTAAAGATTGGATTTCTATAATTGCTTGGCGCCCATCGGGCAAAGGCGTTACGGTGTAATCCACCGTAATCATTCGCTGCCCACTAAGCTCCCAACAGGCCTTACGCTTGGTGTAAAAATATCCGTGATGAACTGCTTTTTTGAGGGTTTCTAAAGCTTTGGCACTTTCTTTAAAAAGATCGGAAGAGCGTCGTGTA
>CAXQRU010000090.1:0-34021 GCA_964226685.1 Polaribacter sp.
ACGACGCTCTTCCGATCTAGTCATCACCAACACGATGACTAGGATACCCAAATGACTGATATCAAAAAATCCAATAAGCTCAAAGATGTTTGCTACGACATTCGTGGACCCATCTCTGAGCAAGCCACCAAACTCGAAGAGGAAGGCCACCGCATCCTCAAGTTAAATATTGGTAACCCCGCCCCATTTGGATTTGATGCGCCCGATGAGATCATACACGATATCATGGCAAATTTACGCACGGTCCAAGGCTATGTAGAGTCTAAGGGTCTTTTTTCCGCTCGCAAAGCCATTATGCATGAAACTCAAAGACTCAATATCCCTGGAGTCGAAATTAACGATATTTATTTAGGTAATGGCGCTAGTGAGCTGATTGTCATGAGTATGCAAGCCTTACTAGACAATGGCGATGAAATTTTAGTACCCGCTCCCAATTACCCATTATGGACAGCGGCTGTGAGCTTATCAGGGGGCAAGCCCGTTCACTATATGTGTGATGAACAAAGTGATTGGTTTCCAGATATCAGTGATATTGAGGCAAAAATCACCCCCAATACTCGCGGCATCGTCATCATCAACCCCAACAACCCAACGGGCGCAGTATACAGTGAAGCGGTATTAAAAGATTTGGTCGCCTTAGCTGAAAAACACCAGTTGATTGTCTTTGCCGATGAAATTTACAGCAAAATTTTATACGATGATGCCGAGTTTGTGCCACTTGGGCGCTTGGTCAACGAAACGCTATGCCTATCATTTAACGGCCTTTCAAAATCTTATCGGTTGGCAGGCTTCCGCTCGGGCTGGTTGGTCTTGAGTGGAGACAAAAAGAGGGCTCGTGCCTACATTGAAGGCCTCGATATGCTGGCCTCAATGAGACTCTGCCCCAATGGGCCGGCCATGTTAGGTGTGCAAACAGCATTGGGAGGCTACCAAAGTATCAACGAATTAATCCTGCCAGGCGGTCGCCTATTGGAGCAACGCAATTTGGCATGGGAAAAAATCAATAGCATTGAGGGGCTTTCCTGTACCAAACCTAAAGGTGCACTCTACTTGTTCCCCAAAGTCGACACTAAGCGCTTTAATATCACTAATGATCAGGAATGGGTGCTGGAGTTTTTACAACAGAAAAAAGTGTTGCTGGTACCTGGCAGTGGCTTCCATTGGCCAGAACCGGATCATTTTAGGATTGTTTTTCTGCCCAACACCGACGACCTAACCGCAGCTCTCAATAGTTTGGAAGACTTTTTTAATAACTACAAAAAACGTTAATCAAACAATTCAACCAGCGTAGACGACCACTGTGAATCGGTGGTCGTGTATGCACTGTAATCCCTTCGCACTGGATAGTGCTTTCTTAACTGATCAAAGTAACTTCCCAAGTCTGAAGAGTGTTCGCGCCAGTTTTTTAACTGCTGAGAGTCAGAACCAATCGGATAAATCTGCAATAAACAGTCATTAAAACTTTTTGCAGGCTCTACAGTTAGCATGCCCAAATCCGGCAATGTTTTCTTTGCTTCCCAACCAAAATGAGCACAAAATGCCTGATACACAGCATAGGTGCCACGGGCTTTTCCTTCTAAACTGTAACCTGCAATATGGGGTGTTCCAGCACAAGTCATGGCTAACAACTCTGGATCGATAGCAGGTTCATGACTCCAAACATCGAGCACCAACCGCAAGCCATTTTGAATGACGGCCTCTTTGGCAAACGCTTCGTTGATAACACCGCCTCTGCCCGCATTGATTAGTAAAGTGTTTGGCTTTAGCCGTAACAAATCATCTTGTAATAAATTATGGCTGGGATAATCACCCGTTAATGTCAGTGGCGTATGACAACTGATGATATCGCAAGCTAATACCTCATCAAGGGATCGCAAGTATGGTTGATAAACCAAAAAAGGATCGTAACCGATACAATTCACTCCCAAGCGAGTCAAAGCACGAATCAAACGCCCCCCGACATTGCCACAACCAATCACGCCGACTTTTTTATGCAGCCAGTCTTCTTCAAAAGAAGCCATAGCACTTAACACATACTGCACTACACTGTGTGCATTGCAACCCGGTGCATTCGCCCAAGCAATACCCAGTTGATTAAGATCTTGCTGATCAATATGATCGGTACCAATAGTACAACTTCCCACAAACTGAACTGAACTGCCACGCAACAAATCACTGGTGACCTTAGTCACTGAGCGCACCAACAGCGCATCAGCCCCAACGAGATCACGAGCACTAATTGAGCGCCCTGGAAGTCTGATGATGTTGGCAATATCCGCAAAAAAATGATCGATAAAGGGAATATTTTCATCGGCAACAATGGTTAGCATTAGTTAAGCCCTTCTAATTGATAATATTCACTACTGAATAAAGTCGCTTGATCGATAAGACCAAAGGTGCGCACAAGTCCAAGGGCTATTGCTTCGACCCACTTCGGTAAACCATGATCACAATAGTGTTTGACTTGAGCCACAATCGCCTCTTTAAATTGCAAGCTCGGCCCAAGCTCAGCATCCAAGTTATCAGCACTGACCGAAAACGGCAAACCGCAGGCACGACTAAAAATCCACTCAACCGCTTGAGGTTTTACTTCTACTTTTTCAAAGTGTGCTTGCTGATCCGGGGTACGCCCATCGGGGCTATACCAGTAACCATAATCGATTTCTAACTTACGCTTAGCGCCAGCGAGACTCCAATGAGCCAATTCATGCAATGCACTGGAGGCATAATCTAAGCGATAAATAATTCGGTGTTTAGTGCACGATTTATTCGCTGGTAAGTAGACAGGCTCCTCTCCACCACCCACCAGCATGACATTGCTTTCAGCGCCAATCGTACTATTAAACCAATTTTCTATTCGATTGTGTATTAAATCATCGTTTTTTGATGGCTTAATCATATAAAGACCACTTTTTTTAGATAATTTGCATCCCCGAGGTTGTACTTTTGCTCGCTAGGATATACCTTTAAACTATCCAGATCTCATTTTGTCTGGATGTAATTCAACCAAGGACGAGGGACTAACCCTAGGTGGAGGCGTATTATGAAGACCTCAAATGAAACCATCAATAGCGACAACGTCATTGATATTTTTTCAGGCAAAACTCTGACTGACTTAAATGACGAACGCTTCATCCGCTTATCGCCCGAGCTCGACGGCCTCGAGATGCTTTACTCCAACGATGCCAGTGAAGGACGCCTTTTCAGCTTGCAAGTACTCTGCTGGGGGCTGCGCGCCAATGGCGAAGTCGTGGGTCTTGTGCCGTGGCTCAATCAATTAGTGGCCTGCACTGAAATTTGCGACCCACTCAATGGTCGATGGGAAGGCTACTACGATCCAGGTATAGATGAGGTTTTTGACGAAGCCCCCATCCACAAAGTGGTAGAATTGGAAACGGCTGCTGAGTATTACGATTACCAGTGCGAAACCCCTGAAGATGTAATTCAAGAAGTGCCTGACACCATTGGCACCCATGCCATTATGTCTGACGATGGTTTCAGAAGCTTGGTTCTAACTGAGGTCATCAGTTGGCGCCTGCACCACAATGGCAAAATTTTGGGCATGTTGGCCGATGAGTCAAAAGTACAATCAACTCCCGTGTTACCCGGTGATGATTGCCTTTACAACGCTCAAGATAACCCCAAATTCAAATACTACTTTCAGCATCACATTGCCAACAAGATCAAAGCGCAAGATCCAGAGGCAATTGCAGCGATCTCTCTGCTGGCTGACCACTGAGACCAAGGCACCGGGTTTTTCCGGTGCCTACTGTTTCTTGATTAGGTAAGTGAACACGCCACCGTCTTCTGACTGGCTCAATAAATTATGCCCCAAAAAATGACAAAACTTAGGGATATCTCTCTGAGTAGACGGATCAGTGGCAATCACTTCCAGCGTTTCACCCACTTGCATCTTTCGAACAGACTGATGCAGCAACATTACAGGTTCGGGGCATAGTAAACCGCTGGCATCCAAAACTTTATCCGCCATTTTCAAGGCTCCACTGCCGATACTGCTCCTTTGTCATTAAACTGGGCGTTTCCGTCACTGGGTCAAAAACAATTACCACTCGCCCCTCTTCTACTTGCGCTTTTAGTGTCGCTACTTTACGATCTAGCGGTATCTCATCAGCACCATAATCTGTGCCTTCACGGTTAATAAAGGATTCTATTAGCCCTAAAAGCGCATCTTGTGATAATAAGTCTTTAGAGATAATCATTGTTGGCCCCATTAAAAGAGCCTCAATGATAATGCAGTCATTAATCGATTAGAAGGGGAAATGTGCCGTGGCTCGAGAACAAGCAGTGATCACACTGTTGTGTGAAGATGATGTGGGTATAGTTGAAACGATTTCAAACTTGATTAGCCAACATAACGGCAACTGGTTAGAAAGTCGCATGGCAAAATTATCGGGCAAATTTGCTGGCATATTAAATATCAGTATTGACTCATCCCAAATGGCTAGCCTGGCTTCAGCCCTAACGCAGCTAAAAGCCCGAGGTATACAAGTCCAAATTGAACGAGAAAATAAATACAAAGCTCAGAAAGGGCCAACTAAACAAATTAACTTTGAGTTCACTGGCGCAGATCGACAAGGCATTGTTCATGAAGTGTCTCAATGCTTGGCCGCTAAGGGCATCAGTATTTCTGAAATTGCCACCGAGTGCACCAGTATGGCCTGGTCTGGCGAACCACTCTTTAGCGCAAAAGGTAAACTCGCAGCGCCAGCGTCATTAGATACGAATGAAATTATTGAAGAGTTAGATCGTGTAGCTGATCATTTAGGTATCGACATTTCTTTGAGCGCCAAGCTCTAGCTGGCTACTGAAAAAAGTCCTTGGTTACCAGTACAGCGGATAAGGGTAACCAAGGCTATGTAGGTCTCGAGCACAATCGAACCCACATTGATACTATAGACTAATCTAGCATTTGTCTTATACAGTTTCGGAATAATCCACTCTGAAAGATTGACACCGGTATTTACCATCTTTCTATAGTTCCGCTATAATGCGCGCATGTTAACCATTGTGCTTTTTGAACCCGAAATTCCTCCCAATACCGGCAATATTCTGCGCCTGGCTGCCAATACCGGCTGCTCTGTGCAGCTCATTGAGCCCTTGGGGTTTGTGATGGACGATAAAAGGCTGCGACGCGCTGGACTGGATTATCATGAATGGCAAGATGTGGTGACCCATAAAAATTGGGGCGCTTTTTTGGAGCAAGAACAACCCAATCGCTTATTCGCACTGACCACCAAAGCCACACAATTTCATCACCAAGCCGAATTTATGGAAGGCGATTATTTGCTGTTTGGGCCAGAAACTCGCGGCCTACCCCCAGAAGTACTCAGTAGCCAAGCCGTTACTGACACCTTACGAATTCCAATGAAACCCAATAGTCGAAGCATGAACCTATCCAACAGCGTCGCCGTTACGGTCTACGAAGCTTGGCGCCAGCTCGATTTTAAAGGAGCAATTTAGTGGCAAAAATAGGACTATTTTACGGCAGCTCCACCTGTTACACCGAAATGGCTGGCGAAAAAATTCGGGAACAGTTGGGTAAGGATCTAGTGGAACTGCACAATATCAACTCAGGCTGTTTGCACTTAGCCAATCAATACGACCACCTAATTTTAGGCATTCCCACTTGGGATTATGGCGAGCTACAAGAAGACTGGGAAAATGTTTGGGATGAATTAGACGAGATCAATTTCAAAGGCAAAACGGTTGCGCTTTATGGTTTAGGTGATCAAATCGGCTACCCAGACTGGTTTTTAGATGCCCTAGGGTACCTACATGCAAAAGTCATCTTGTTGGGCGCAAGCGTGGTTGGATATTGGCCTAATGAGGGTTATGACTTTAACGAGTCTCAGGCGCTGACAGAGGATGGCCGTCATTTTGTAGGTCTCGCACTCGATGACGAGCAACAATTTGAGTTAACTGACGAGCGCATTCAAATCTGGTGCGATATGATTCGCCCCTACTTTTCATGACAGAACCCAGCGCGATTGAGTGGCAGCAAGGGCAGCCAATCTCTCAGCGTTTTGATGATATTTATTTCTCCAAAGAAAATGGCCTAGAAGAAACTCGCTACGTTTTTTTAAAACCCAACCAATTGCTCGAGCGATTTAAAGCGCTTCAACCTCAGGAAAAATTGATCATTGGAGAAACCGGCTTTGGTACCGGTTTGAATTTCTTGGCGTGCTGCCAACTTTTTAAGGAATCTAATAGTCAGGGGCAACTGCTGTTTATCTCTACAGAGAAATATCCTCTGACTCTTCAAGAGCTAAAGCAAGCTTTACAACTTTGGCCCGAATTAGAACCATGGTCCTATCAGCTCATTCAACAATATCCGCAGACGGCCTTACCAACCCAATATCACTTTCTACTCGATGAGAAAATCGAACTTCGATTAATGATTGGAGATGCCAGTGAAAGTTTTAAAGGTTTACTGGCGAGTGATCATCCCAACTACCGAAAGCCCCAATGGCAAGGCGTCAATGCTTGGTTTTTAGATGGCTTTAGTCCGGCCAAAAATCCTGAACTATGGAGCGAGGCGCTATTTAAATGCATCAATCAGCTCAGTGCTCAAGGAGCAAGCTACAGCACCTTTACCGCTGCTGGGCCAGTGCGAAGAGGACTCAAAGCGGCCGGCTTTACGGTTAATAAAATGCCAGGCTTTGGTTCAAAAAGAGATATGATTTTTGGCAAAAAAGAACAAGAGATTACTACATAAACCGTACGCACACTAGGACATAAAAGCCCTTATCCCACACCATGGTTGGTGGTAGAGAATTATCAACCTTTAACACCAGGCAGTACGATCGCTATTATTGGCGGCGGCCTGGCGGGCTGTCACAGTGCTCGCGCATTAGCTGAAAAAGGCTATCAGGTACAATTATTTGAGAAACAAGGCAAAATATGCACGCAAGGCTCAAGCAATCAACAAGCCATGCTTTATGCAAAATTATCAGCCGATGGACAAGCACTTGGACAATTTAATTTAGAGGCTCTCGTCTACGCCCAACGATTTTATCAGCCATATTGGCAACAACATGGACAACAATGTGGCGTACTGCAGCTGGCGTTCAATGAGAGCACCCATCAGCTCTATCAACAACTAAGCAGCCAGCTCCCAATTGATTTTTCACGCTGGGTAACGCCAACTGAGGCATCAGAACTGGCAGGAATTCCAATCCATAATGAAGGCTTATTTTTTCCAGACAGCGGCTGGCTTTATCCCTATAGCCTGTGCCAAACATTGCTTAATCATGAACTGATTCAAACGCATTTTAATACCGATGTAAAAAACATTCAGTTTGACGGTCGTTGGCAATTAAGTACCAACAATAGCCACTATTCTGCCGATGCCGTAGTGATTGCCAACGCCTATCATGCCAATCAATTTGAGCAAACGCGGTGGCTCCCCATCAAACCACTGAGGGGCCAAGTCAGTCACTCGTTTGAATCAGATGTTCAGATCAATACCGTGATCTGTGGGCAAGGTTATTGCGCACCGGCTCAAAATAACCAATTACATTTTGGGGCAAGCTACACTCCTAAAATTGAAGTGCTCGATATTCTTGAAACTGATCACATAGATAACTGGAATCGCCTGCAAGAGCTATCGAACGTTTTTCAAAAAACCCCCAAACCCCATTCGGGCAATGTAGGCTTTCGCTGCAGCACCAAAGATTATTTACCCATCGTCGGACCGGCCCCTGTTTTTGAAACCACTTGTGAACGCTACCAAAAACTCAGTCACAATGCCAATGCCATCATTCATGAAGCCAACAGTTATCACCCTCACCTTTATCTCAATGTCGGTCACGGCTCAAGGGGGCTTTGCTACACGCCTTTAAGTGCTAAAGTTCTGGCTTCATTCCTTTCAGGTGATACACCAGCAATCAATAACGAACTGGTTGCGGCACTCAACCCAACACGATTTTTAATCCGTGCACTGATAAAACGGCAGGTTGAGTCTCTACTCTAACACTAGTAATTAAGGTTTAGAGGGCTTTTATCTGGTATACTCCGCGCCTTAACACTATGAGTATGTAACATGAGTTTTTCTTCACTAGGATTGTCACCTGCCTTGCTAAAGGCCATTAAAGACAAAGGTTATAACACCCCTTCCCCCATTCAATCAAAAGCAATACCTGCGATTTTACAGGGCCAGGATGTGATGGCAGCCGCCCAAACAGGCACGGGAAAGACAGCTGGCTTTACATTGCCAATTCTTCAAAAACTTAGTGAAGGCAAGCCCGCTGGTCATAATCAGGTACGTGCGTTAATACTGACTCCAACCAGAGAATTAGCGTCGCAAGTGGCTGACAATGTTAAACTTTATGGCCAACACCTGCCTCTGCGAGCCGAGGTGGTTTTTGGGGGCGTCAAGGTCAATCCTCAGATGATGAAGTTACGTCGAGGCGTTGATATCTTAGTAGCAACGCCCGGTAGGTTGCTCGACCTTTATCAACAAAATGCCATCCAATTTAAACAGCTTGAAGTTCTGGTCTTGGATGAGGCTGATCGCATGTTGGATATGGGTTTTATTCGTGATATTCGAAAAATTATTAATCTGCTGCCCGCCAAACGTCAAAATTTATTGTTTTCGGCCACCTTTTCAAAGGACATTAAAACCCTCGCGGCCTCCCTGATGCATAAACCGGTTGAGATTTCCGTCACACCTCCCAACACTACCGTCGAGAAAGTCAAACAACTCGTCATACCCGTCGATAAAAAACAAAAACCGGCCTTACTTCTGAACCTTATTATCGATCATAATTGGAAACAGGTACTTGTTTTTACTAAGACCAAACATGGTGCGAACAAGCTGGCTCACTATCTTGAAGATGGCGGTCTAAAGGCGGCCGCTATTCACGGAAATAAAAGCCAAGGCGCCAGAACCAAAGCGCTCGCCAATTTTAAACAGGGAGAGATTCGGGTACTCGTGGCGACTGATATTGCCGCCCGAGGCTTGGATATTGACCTGTTACCACAAGTCGTAAATGTTGATCTGCCTAATGTTCCCGAAGACTATGTGCATCGCATTGGCCGAACTGGGCGAGCAGGAGCCAGTGGTGAAGCCATATCCTTAGTATGTGCTGATGAAATTAAGCTACTTGGCGATATCGAGAAACTCATCAAGCAAAGCATTAATCGCGAATATTATGATGGCTTTGAGCCTGTACATGATCTACCGGCCCCAGGAACACCCATTAAGGCTCACAAACCAATTAAAAAGCCCAGCTTTGCCGGCCGAAAAGATAGACCCAAACACTCGGCTAAGAAACCCAAAAGTCGCAACACCAGGAACCGTCAGAGGTCTTAAAAAGCCTCTGACTTCAAGTGGTGAATTTTGTTGTCAACCCCACTCCAAGATTCGTAATCCGGCAATGGTGGTTGAGCTGTTTCAATCACCGGCCAAATTAAAGATAGCCTTGCGTTCAGCTCAATAAAATGTTGTTGATCTTCTGGCACATCATATTCACTAAAAATGGCTTCCTCTGGGCATTGTGCGGGGCATAAATTACAATCAACACAATGCGCAGGATCAATCACCAAAAAATTCTCGCCCTCTTTAAAGGCCTCTGTAGGACACACTTCGACGCAAGTAGTATGTTTACAGTTGATACAGCTCTCAGTTACAACATAAGTCATGCTTTCTTTCCTCCCTTTGAAAACATGACTATAGGGCAAAACAAAAAATCAATAAAACAGTTATTTCATCTATAATTGATTGATTTTACCAATAAAGACTATTGAAGCTTGTAGCTTTTCAGCACGTATACTTGTTCACCATAAACACTTTTCACAGGCCCAAGCCCAGGAACAGCCCATAGTTTAATTTCATAATCGGCATCATCAATAGAAAAATCGTAGAGATAGGCCCTAAAGGTACCCGCCGGTACAGTGACTGATACACCTGGAGTGACTTTGGTTCTTACAGAAAATTGCGAGTAGATTGTTTCTTTTTCTACAGGATATTTTAATACCAAGGCTTTATCAGAGGTGTCCAAATCAATTTCTACTTGCCCCCCTTCCATTACTCACATAAAAAATGTCATCGTCACTCAGCTCCCGATATTTAAACCAAGTTTGGCCAGCATGCTCAATTTGTTCTAAAACTTCAGCCTTCTCAACGTCTGCAGGGTTGTTAGGATTGACAAAGTGCCAAACATTACCCACAGCTAGAGGAATAATATCCTTGGCCTGAAGCTGAAAACTCAACAGCATCATCAGTGAGATTATAATAAATTTCATGAAGCACCTCGCGTCATAAGAATGAATAATGAACCTAAAGAATATTTTAGGAGACTCTGATTATCAGGTTAGTAGTTAAGCCAAAACTCATCGGCCGTTCCCACAAAGGGCAAACCAGCTTGCTTTTGAGCATAAGTAATTAAACCTACATATACACTTTCACCAAAACTTGGTGCCATACCTGGCAATTTGCCTTTTTTACCATAAGGCTTCCACTGGTCTTTTTCTCCTGGCTTGACTGGCAGTTGCCAAAAAACCGTTAATGTTCGATCCTTATTACCAATAATCAATAAATCAGCCCGGGTATTGGGTGCTGCATTGGCTCCTTCATCACTGACACTGGATTTACCATCGACGGTGTTTTTGCCCTCTACAGTATAGTGCGTACGCCAGCGATGCCCAACCACAATATGTGCCGAATCTCTCTTATTCATATCGAGATCATGGACTTGAATGCCAGCAAAAATTACAGGATCACCCTCAGTCCCAGGAGGCACTTGCGAGTCTTGCAAAGTACCAACACCAATATTTCTTGCAATAACTCGAAATGGAAATTGGACTTTTACTGCATCCAGCCTGCCTTGATGCTGATTAAAGTGCAAGGTCTTATCGTTGGTATTATCGGAAACAATCGCATGGTAGCGCCCCTCTTTAACGCTCACCTGCGGTAACACAGCAGCATTAAATGGGGTAAAAAAGGTGTCGAGATCCTGAGTAAAATCATTCACTAAGGTGGTCGAGCCAGCATCAAGTACTTCAGGGACTGAGGGCGAACATCCAACAGATAACATTAATGCAGTCAGTACTTTTGAGAATGTCAGTTTTTTCATTTAAAGGTTTTCATCCACTTGAGAAACGATTGAGTCAGCAACTCCTGAGATTCAGGTTCAGCCATGATATGACTCATTTCCGGTCGAAACATTACCGTTAGTTGTTTGCCAAAATTGACCGAAGAGTACATATCGTAAAATTGCTTTTCATAATTATATTCATGGCGCCAATTACCGGTGTAAACCTGGAAAAATTTAACGGATCTATGCACTAATTGTTTATAACCACGCTCAACAACTGATTTATTTGGATAGGCCCACAATTCTTCTTTGGCTGGAGGCAAAGCATTTGGAGTATCTTTGATGAAGCCTAATTTTTTACAAAGTCTTGTAAGACCATATTTTAGTACTCTTTGCCAAAACATTGGAGAAATAACGCGAGGAAAGACACTATGCCAATAAAACTTTTTAGTACGATAAGCATGGCTATCAATTCCAAATAGGCCCACCACACGTTCATCTTGTAGCGCGGCAGCAAAACTGTTTCTTGCACCCGAGCAAAGCCCATATAACACAAAGCGATTAATTGAGTACTCCGTTTGCACGTAGTCCAATACCTGTTTTACTTCATCGATAATGCGTTGCTCATCATCACCAACGACACTTGCCGGAGGGGTGTCACCAATACCAGAAAAATCAAAGCGCACAGTCAAAAAACCACTCTCAACTAATGCTCTAGAAAAAATTACTGAAGTTCGACAGGTACCAATGTGATGCATTAAGCCGGAGTTTAAAAACACTACCGCTGTTTTTTTAGCGCCGAGGTCCTCTGGTAAACCAATAACACCATGCAAATCATAATTTTTGCCAGCCGTAAATAGCACTTCTTTCATGGCGACACCCCAAGCTGAGATTTTAAAGCCGATAAAATATCATAAGGCTGTATGAAACCTCCCTCTCCATCAACAAAACCCCAATCCCCACTGGAATAACTCGGCATTGGCTCATGAATAAAAGAAAGCGGGAGTTGTGTGGCCAACTCAACAAAACCAAGAATGTTCTCTTTTAATTGAGCATCGTAAACCACATGCAAAGACTGTTTAGCCCTAAAATCTAACTCCAATAGATTCATATCACTGATTTGTTGACGAGTATTGAGCGAGAGCATAAAACCATTAATCCACCATTGATCCTCACGAAAATGCAATCGACTGGTTCGCTCCCCACTGAGTTCTTCAAGATAACGATTACCCTCAATCACAGGATCCCAAAAACTAAAGTGATTCACTAACGAATCTTTAGCAAAGGCATAGGAGGCAATCGCCGCGCCCAAACGAATACCGAGTACCTTAATCGAATGGCAACCACTACGTTGCTGTAAATATCGAGCGGCCATTTGAGCGTCAGAGATCGCTTGATCGATAGAGAATGAATTGCCGCTGGAATCGCCCGTACCCAAATAATCAAAACGCAAACAAGGAATACCCTGTGCACTCAATTGGGCAATCAAGGTGCGGACCGCTCGGTGAGATCTCATATATTCTTGACCAAAAGGGTTACACACAAGAACGGCATAGTGTTGAGCATCGCCCTGGGCAGGATGATAAACGGTATAAATTTGTTGATAGTCTTGACCAATAAATTTTGGCTCAACCTTGGACTGCCTAATGACACTATCTTCACTAGCGTCATCCTCAGTGAGAGGATATTGTTGAGATAACTGCCCTAATGTGTTCATCATTAGGCTGGTAATCGTCAACTCAATCTGCTGCTCTTTTTTAACTCTTGACATAAACGTCAGTGCTAACAGCGAATGACCACCAATATCAAAAAAATTATCTTCAACGCTGACTTCTTTTAATTTAATCAGTTCACACCAAAGATTGGCATAATATCTCTCGGTCATTGAGCTAGGCTTCAAATGTGAAGCCACCGATGTCACTGTCGTGACTTCAAGATGTTTTAATTTTTTCCGATCGACTTTACCACTGGGGGTCAAAGGTAATTCATCAGTTGCAAACCACTGATCAGGAATCATATATGCGGGCAAACCACTAGCCATATGTTGCCTTAACTCACTCAAACTGATGGTTTGAGAATCCTGAATATAAAAGGCTACTAAGCGTCGCGAGGATGCCTCGCCTTGAACTACGACCGCACAAGCACTGACATCTGGATGAGTTAATAAATGTGTCTCAATTTCTCCTAACTCAATTCGAAAACCTCGAATTTTGACTTGCTGATCCAAACGCTCATGATATTTTAAAATACCGTTAGCTTGTAAGGTAACTCGATCACCGGTTCGGTATAACTTACCACTACCCCAAGGATTATCAATAAATCGCTCTGCCGTTAATTGCGGCTGATTCAGGTAACCATGGCTAACACCTTGACCACCAATTAACATTTCGCCAGCAATACCAGGAGGTAACAACTGGTCGTATTGATTGACAATATAACACTGGGTATTTGCTAAAGGCCGGCCAATAGTAATCGGCTCATCAAGACTGTGCATCGGCTGACAGGTAGAGTAAACCGTGGTTTCCGTAGGCCCATAAAAATCCCATAACGAAGTTGATAGCCCCAACATAGGCTCGACTAAATCTTGCGGAAACGGCTCACCGGTAACGATGGCGGTTAAGGGTTTAACACCTTGCCAACCATGATGAATGAGTAGCCGCCAAGTTGCGGGCGTGGCTTGAATAAAATTAATGGAATGTTGATCTATCAGCGCCACTAACTCTTCGGCTTTTTTGGCTTGATCACTCGTCGCCAAAATGACTCGACTCCCTGTTACTAGAGGTAGATATAATTCTACCACGGCAATATCAAAAGACAGAGTTGTTAGGGCCAGCAAGCGATCATCCGCACAAAACCCTGGTTGTACTTGCATGCTGCCCAATAAGTTGACCACAGCACGATGAGGCACCACAACACCTTTTGGTTTGCCAGTGGATCCCGAGGTATAAATGACATAAGCCGGGTGCTCACTATCAATCTCTGGCAAACTCGCATGGGCTTTATCGATCGCGTCAGCATCTTGATCCACTAATATTGTTTTGACTTGAAAATCTAAGCGCTCTAGCACTGCGGTTTCTGTCACAACACAGTGCGCCTTGGCATTTTCAATCATATACGCTAAGCGATCAGAGGGATAATCGGGATCAAGCGGCACATAAGCCGCGCCAGTTTTTAAAATACCCAACATACCAACGATCATGGCGGCATCACGCTCAAGACTCAAACCGACATAATCACCTGGCACTACTCCCTGTCCTATCAGGTAATACGCTAATTGATTACTTTGCTGTTCTATCTCCTTGTAGGTGAGACTCTCATTTTCGCCAACAACAGCTATCTCATCTGGCTTTGTTGATACAACGGCTTGAATTAACTGGGGCAGCGTTTTGCTCAAATCAATGGTTTGTTGGGTTTGATTAAGCGCATGAATTTGACGCTCATCTTCTTGGGTGACGAGAGAGAGCTTGCCAACATCAAGCTCTGGGCAAGCAATAATTTCACCAAGTAACTGTTGGTAATGCTGTAGAAAAGTCTCAATAAACGCTTGATCAAAAAGTTCTGTACTGTATTCGATAAGACCAGCCAGTTGCGTTGGCGTTTCCCATAACCAAATCAGAGAATCAAACTTAGAAGTACCACTGTGAAGACGAAAGCTTTTGCCTTCAATACCCGCTAACGATACCTCCATCGGAGGATCTTGCAGTAAAAAAGCCACCTGAAAAATTGGGTTAGCACTTGGATCTCTGTGGGGTTTTAAACTTTCAACGAGTTTTTCAAACGGTAATTCTTGAGTTGAGAACGCATGCAGTACGGATTTTTTGACTTGTTGCAATACCTCAAAAAAGTCTGCTGATTCTTTGAAATTCAAAACCAATGGCAAGGCATTAGTGAAACAACCCATGACTTTTTGCAGTTCATCTTGCTCACCTCGATTAGCAAACGGCGAGCCAATAACAATTTGCGCTTCTCCTGTATAGTGATGCAGTAAAACACCGTAGGCTGCAAGCATCACCATATATAAAGACGCATTATTATTCTTAGCAAACTGCCGAACCTGTTGAGATAAATCCTTTGGTAACTCAAACCAAAAATCGCGACCTTTTCCAGTTGGTTTTGCAGGCCTAGAAAATACGGTAGGCAACGCAAGACACGCGCTAGGATCATCAATTCGATCTTGCCATTGACCCAGCAGCTGATCTAAATATTCTCCTTGAATGTGCTGATTTTGCCAAACGGCATAATCACCATAGTGCAAAGACACTGGAGCCGAATCAACCTGGCCACCTTGTGTAATTGTCTGATAATTTGCACTAATTTCTTGGGCCAACTGGAGCACGGACAAATGATCCACAATAATATGATGAATATTAAAAAACCAAATAAAAGATTGATCGGCTTTTTGATATAAATACGTTGTCATTAACGGTAGGCATGATAAATCAAAAGGGGTCTGCGCTAATGCCTGGACTTGTTCTCTAATCCAAGAATCTGCGTCTTGCCGACCACGACAATCAACTACCTCAAGCTTAACTGAAAGCTGTGGATAAATAATTTGTTGAGGTTCGTTCTCTATCAAACGAAAGGCCGTTCTGAAGGTTTCGTGCCGAGCAACCATAATATTAATGGCTTGCTCGAGTGCAAGCGGATCAATGACTCCATCAAATTGATAGGCAAAAGGAATGTTGTAAGCCACAGAGTGAGGGTGTACGACTTGCATCACATACAAAGCTTTCTGAGCATAGCTCAGAGGCATAACACTGACTGAAAAATCGTTGGAGCTAACCATGAACACACTCCAACTCAGACAATTTTCGCTGATACATTGTTCGATCTACTGGTTCAACTAGTGGTAAAGTGGGTATAGTCTGCGATTGATCAGAGATCAAGGTTGACCATTCTCGAATCGTAGAAAATTCAAAAAACTCACCAATGGCAATCGTAGCTTTTAATTGCTTTTTGACTCTGGCAACCACTTGGGTGAGCAATAATGAATGGCCGCCCAATTCAAAAAAGTTATCATCAATACCAATCGGCGCAATTCCCAGGGCTTCAGACCAAAGCCTGCTGATGCTTTCTTCGGTATCGTTGCTTGGCGGCTGATACTCGGTCGTTAAATTGGGGCGCTCGAGGGCATTCGATAAGTCTGGCTCATTATCATCATCCAGATCTAATAGGGCTTGCTCATAGGCCTCAAGTTCTAAGGGGCAGACTACCGTTTGGGCAGGCAAATGGCCATTGAGGATAGTTTCGATGGCTTGGCAACCCTCTTCTGGATTAATTCCGTGGCGAATACTTAACTCCAATACACTGGCTGGCGATTCTTGGGGAGTGACCACCTCTTCAATCGATGAAGCCGCTTCGAGCTGATCCAGTGCATCGAAGGCCACCTTCTTCATCATAAAATCCGTGATCTGAACAATCACCTCTCCCTCGGTCGTCATTAACATGATATCAAACGCAGCCGTATTAGGTTGAGCCATGCCTTTGTAAATGGTGTGACTGATGATCTCTTGAGATAACACGCCATAAATTTCTAAACGTCCATAAGACAGGGGCACGTAAAAGTCTCGGTTTTCATCAAAGCCTGTAATCAAATGGACATTACCTATGGCCATATCCATCATCGCTGGATGCAATGGATATTGTTTACATTCTGCCAAGTACTGATCATCTAAATGTAAGTAAGTTAGCGATTGATTGATGCCCATTAAGGTTTTATCAACACAACGCCAACGATCACCAAAAACAAGATGCCGATGCTCGGCTTGTCCTCTTCGATCGATCAGTGATTGAGAGCATTGCTGCGCGAGATCTCCAATATTAACCTTTTGAGGAATATGTTGAGTTGGGCCTATCGAACCGCGCACATGCTCTTGCGAAAACTGCCCATTTTTAGCTGCGGTTAATGAATGAGCACTGCAAATAACAAACTCATCTTCATTAAAATGAATAGCAAATACTCGCTCTTGATGATCGGCCACTGTAAATGCCGCCATAAATAACAGATCACAAATTTCAATTTTTTGGATGCCTGTTTGCGCTCGATAAGCACTGACAACTTGATCAATGTAACCCGTAGCCGGCATTAAGGCCAAACCTTGACGCGTTCTGTGTTGATCCAACAACCAATGCACATCGGTTGATAGTTTGCCCAGCCAATAATGGTTCGAGCCAATGGTTCGATGCAACTGAAAAACCCCACAACCATCGATCTCTCGTTCTGTCTCAATCAAGCCTAAGGCTTTAGCGGCATCAACGGCCATACCACTTTTGGCCCAACTACCCCAATTAATAGCCGTGACAGGTCGACCATAATATCGATTTTGGATATGGGCATAGTTCGATATGAAACCATTGGCGATACTGTAATCGATTTGCCCTGCGACAGGTAAAATAGAAGAAACAGAGGAAAACAATAATAAAAAATCGAGTGCATCATCTAACAACAGAGGCTCAAAATGCGCAAGTGCTTGTACCTTGGGTGCCAACACTTGGTAAGCCGACGCCAATGACTTGTTAGCCAGCAAAGCATCGTCCAAAACCCCTGCGGTATGAAAAATACCGTTTAAACGCTTGGGAGCCATTTGCTCAATCACAGTTGGCAATGTGTTGGCTGCTGTGATATCACCTGTGATGATGTGTAGCCGATCAATATAGGGTAACAAAGTCACTAATTGCTGGTAACGACTATTTAAGGCCGCTTCCTTAGTCCATAAACTCGGCTCGCTCAACTCATTGCGCGACAATAAAATAACTTGCGCATCGTATTTTTCTAAAAGGTAGCGAGCAAGATCGATGGATACACCACGACTACCGGTAATAAGATAGACTCCATCATTTCTCAAACGGAAATGAATTCGCTGATTATCCATCTTCTGATGTTGATAGGACAAACATAGGCGCTGAGATAATTGATATCGCACTCGCGGCTCATGAGCACTCAAAATATCATCGACGATATAGGCAAGCGACTGACGTGCAGCAACGGGGGATTCCTTAGCAAACAGGATACGTTCAATGGTGCGAGTTTTGATTTTTTTCGTCTCAGCCGACAGGGTCGCCAAGGCTCTATCTATAAATGCCAACGCAGGATGATGCTCATAAAATGATTCAATCAAATTGACACAGGTGAGCGACACATCGGCCGTCGCTAAAAATTTTGTTAAATAAAAAACGGGATCAAAGCAATCGTGCTGCCATTGCTCGATTGCCGTCTCATTAAAAACGGGTTGCTCATCAAAATAATGATAATCAATGATAATTGTAGGCGCTGGTATTTTTTGCATTAACCATTCGACACCACTCTCATTAAAGGCATTGTACTGATAATTCTGACCATCCAGGATTTTATTCTGGATGGATTTTTTAGCCAACACACAGCGCGCACCATTGGCAGCTAAGGTTTCAACTAATTCTAATAACGAGCCACTACAGTTTTCATTGGCGAGGATCAAAATAGAATCAGTCGTCTCTGAAGGCGGACACAGCGGTGTCGATTGCCAATTTTCTTGATAAAACCATTGATCAAAGGGTTGTTTAATTAAACCGGGTGCCTGATGCTGAATCGTCGATTGGCCGGGCTTCACCCAATACTCTTTGTGATCCCATGCATAAGTAGGCAGAGGTATTTTACGTCCGCTAGAAAGTGCCAAAGAAATATCAAAGCCTTCACACCACAGCCGTCCCTTTCCTAGACGAAAATAATCCCATGAGCAAAGCGTATCTTTGGGGCCGGGCAATGAGGCAATAGCACTGTGTCGACGACCTCGTCCAGGGTGCTGATTTATAAGTTTTGTCAAACCATTACCTGGACCAACTTCAACAAATATTTGTGAAGCCGCACTTGCGATCAGTGTGCTGATGCCTTTATAAAAATTCACGGTCCCACGTAGATGCTGACTCCAATACGAAGGGGATACCGCTTGTTCGGGTAGAATCCAGTCACCGCTGACATTAGAAATAAAACGCTTTGAAGGTGGCTTTGGAGAGGCGACTTGTACAGCTTGTTCAAACTCTTCTAGAATTGGCTCCATCATGAGTGAGTGAAAAGCATGGGATGTTACCAAAGGTTTGTGAGCAATATCTTTTGCACTGAGCTGCTCAGCTAATGCATTGATCGCATCAATAGGGCCAGAGAGTACACAGAGTTGCTCTGCGTTAATGGCTGCAAGCGAAATATCAGGCTTGAGGTAGGTTTGAATATTGGCCTCACTCAAACTCACGGCTAACATACTACCCTCGGGCAAGGACTGCATCAGTGCGCCTCGCTTAGCCACCAAGGTTAATGCCGCTTCTAACGTAAATACACCACACAGGGTGGCACATACATACTCACCAATACTGTGGCCAATGCATTCGTTGAAAGTAACCCCTTCACTCTCCCAAGCTTTTACTAAAGCGTACTCAAGACTGAATAATAAAGGTTGGGCAACAGCGGTTTGATCAATACGTTGATCAGGATCATCACCAAACACCAGCGAGCGAATATCTAGATCGAGTGTGGGTAATAATATTTCTGAACACTGATCAAATGCTTGTTTAAAGACAGTATGTTGTTGGTAAAGACCCTCGGCCATTCTTAAATATTGAGAGCCTTGCCCGGTAAACACAAAGGTAATGCGCTCTGGCGCTTGCTCTTGCCCATAAGACTCGGCAACTTTTGCACCTCTCAGTTTATGGATGGCCTCATCAAGGCTTGAGGCTTTAAGTGCACATCGGTAATCAAACTTTTCCCGGCCAACCGACAAGGTATAGCTAACATCTGCCAAGGAGGGCTTGTGGTCAACCAAATAATCAGCCAAACGCTCTCGAGCTCGAGCGAGCGCGGACGCGGTTTTGGCCGATAAACACAACCAGACATCGCCGTTATAAGTTGGGCTTGGGGGTTGATCATAAGACTCTAGGATTAAATGCGCATTGGTTCCACCTACACCAAAGGCTGAGATTGCCGCTCGCCTAACCGGATCAGTCCAAACTTCGCATTGATTACTGACATAAAAAGGACTCTGCTCAAGATCGAGAGCCGGATTGGGCGCCGTAAAATGCACGGTGGGGTATTTTTGCTGTTGAGATAAAGCACCCAGCAATTTTATAAACCCCGCACCACCGGCCGCCGAATCGAGATGGCCAACATTGGTTTTCACAGAACTCAAGGCGCAATAGCCAATCTCTTGTGTGCTCTGACGCCAAGCCTGGGTCAATGCAGCTACTTCTATCGGATCGCCAATCGGGGTGCCCGTACCATGGGCTTCCATGTACCCGATACTAGAGGGATCGATTTCTGCCAAATCTAAGGCTTCAACAATCGCCGCTACTTGACCATCGACACTAGGAGCCGTAAAACCGGCTTTCATTGCGCCATCATTATTGACGGCTGACGAGCGAATAATACCGTGGATGGTGTTGTGATCAGCGATAGCATCCTCTAAACGCTTAAGTACAACCACGGTGCCACCGGAGCCAAAAACCGTTCCTTTTGAGTTGACATCAAAGGCTCGACAATGCCCTGTCGGGTCTTGAATACCACCCTCTTGATACAGATAACCTCTCGACTCAGGCACAATGATGCTAACACCACCCGCTAAGGCCATATCACACTCACGATTAAGAAGTGCTTGAGTCGCACTATGAGCCGCAACTAAAAACGTTGAGCAAGCGGTTTGAATATTGATACTGGCGCCCTTCAAATCAAACTCAAAGGATGCTCTGGAAGCTAGAAAATCTTTATCGTTACCAATATGGCGCAGGTACCATAAGCCTGGATTGGCTACCAACTCTGGATTGGTGATTAAATTATGAAATAAATAGGTGTTCTGACCCGAACCGGCATAAACGGAAATGGCGCCTGGGTAAGCACTCGGTACTTCACCGCTATGCTCAAAAGCTTCCCAACAGAGTTCCAAGAAATGTCGATGCTGTGGGTCCATAAAACTGGCATCAAGGGCGCTCATCCCAAAAAACGCGGCGTCAAAGGCTTTGACGTCACTCATCTCAGCCCCCACCTTGACATAGTTGGGGTCATTTAAATCGCGAGCACTCACACCCGAATCAATCAATTCTTGATCGCTGTAGTGCTTAAAGCACTCACGGCCCTTGGACAAGTTATCCCAAAAAGACTGTACATCATTGGCGCCCGGTACTCTTAGAGCCAGACCAATGACAGCTATTTCATCACCATTATAGGAAGTGTTTGACATCGCAATAGGATAGCGTAATTCGCTATCAGACTCCTCAAATTAATTGTGAACTGCTTAACTTTTTCGGCGCGCACGACGTGCTGCTGCACGTTTTTGCGCCGCACTTGTGATTTCTTGCTCTGCGTTAGTATTATCTTTGTCCAAATAAGCCGCCAAGCCTGACACCGTTGGATAACGGAATAAATCCGTCAGCTTCAGCGGCTTCGAAAAAGCGTCCTTGAGTTTACTCATCATGGGTACGACCAATAAAGAGTGCCCACCGATACTAAAGAAATTATCTTGCGCACCAATGGTAGCGGGTTCGCGCTCCAGCAGCTCACTCCAAATTTGAATCACGATAGCTTCGCTGCCAGAAGACGGTACTTTATGCTCGACAGCAACGGCTTTCACACTGACATCGGGCAAGCGATTGCGATCAATTTTGGCGTTGGGCGTGAGCGGCATAGCCTCAATGATATGAATGCTTGAGGGCACCATAAAATCGGTTAAGGTTTTCTCTAGATGAACCTTGAGTTCATCAACATTCACCGAGCCTTTGTACGTTTCTGTCACAAAAGCCACCAGACGTGGCTCGCCTGCCGATTGCTGAGCCACAACCGCAGCATTCTCAACCGAGTGATGCGCAACCAAGCGCGATTCAATCTCGCCAAGCTCAACCGTACAACCACGGATTTTCATCATGAAATCAGTGCGACCTAAATACTCGATGGCTCCATCAGCACCCATACGCACTAAGTCACCCGTTCGGTAATAGCGACCATCACTTAACTCAATAAAGCGTTCAGCCGTTAATTCAGGACGTTGCCAATAACCTCTGACCACACCTCTGCCACCGATCAACAGCTCACCAGGAACACCTATCGGGAGGGTATTATTATTTTTATCGACCACCTTGGTTTGCGTATTGGCAATCGGGCCACCGATAGTGATGCGATTCGTTTGCCTATCGATTATTTTTGTGGTCGACCAAATGGTCGTTTCTGTTGGCCCGTACATATTAATTAGTGGACCACGTACTTTGTTTACTAGCGTGTGAGCCAACTCCAATGGCAGCGCTTCACCACCGACAAGCATAGTACCCACTCGATCAAGACCTCGACTGATCGACTCATCCGTTAACATTAAACGAGCCATCGACGGTGTGCATTGTAAATGCGTGATATCGTGCTCTTCTAACAGGCGAGCTAAGCCGTAGCTTTCATTGGCAACAATTTGATTGCACTGCTCTCGCACCTGATTGAGAAAATGTAAATGCTTGAGAACCGTTTCGGCCTCAATGCCATAATCCACCAAACAGGCAATTTCATCAACACCCGCCGCTTTAACCTTGGTCACCATTGCCAAACATTGATCGACAGAGCCAAACAAACCGCTGGTGGTATAGTATCGCTCAAAGGCAAAATCCAACAAAGCATCCATATCTTCATCCGTTATGGAGGCAAAAAACTCATCCAGGGTTTTACCTTGCTCCTCACTCATTTTTCGAAAAGCTGGAAAATCCCAGGCGGCGGCTTCTACTAAAAACAAAGCAGTTTTTAAATAATTTTTCATAGGCTCGCGAGCCAACAGTTTAGCTTGCTCATCCGTTTCAGCGACGAAAGTATGCAACATCAGGGTCACCTGACCTTCACCAGGATGACCCGCCGCTCGCCACTCTTGCCGATACAAACGGATTTTTTCAGTGACTTCCTCTAAGGTTTGTCCGAGCAAGTGCGTCAATAGGTGAGTCCCCATTCGCCCTGCTCGCTTGAAATTATCAGGGTTACCCGCCGTCGTTAACCAAAGTGGTAACTCAGGCTGAACGGGGCGAGGCAGTGTCACCACATCGACATCGCCTTTTGGCCCAGGAAAAGTAACCGGCTCGCCACGCCATAATTTTCGAAGCTGATCGATGCCATCAAACATAATTTGCTTGGCATTGTCATAATTTTCAGGACGAATCACAAAGTCGTTAGGCATCCAACCTGGCGCTACAGAGAGGCCCACACGACCATCGGATAAATTATCAATTAACGCCCAGTCCTCAGCCACTCGCACTGGGTGGTGCAAAGGCAAGACACAACTGCCCGCTCGAATCGAAATATTGTCTGTGATGGTAGCAATGGCTGCGCTGGTAATCGCGGGGTTAGGATACAAGCCCCCAAAATCACCAAAATGACGCTCGGGAGTCCACACAGATTGAAAGCCATTAGCATCGGCAAAACGAGCGCCTTCAAGAAGCAATTTGTAAGCATCTCGACCTGGTTTTTGATCATTTGCCACATTCCAGTAATACAAACCAAAAGCCATATTGGTCGCATAACTCGGTGTTGCTGCGGTATCAGAACCATCGTAAATGACGACGGTAAAACCGCGTGTTAAAGTCCATAATAATTCTAAGATGGATATATCAAAAGACATACTGGTGACCGCCAACCAAGTGGGGTTCTCAGCCATCGGGATACAGCCATCCATCCCGACAAAAAAGTTGGTGACTTGACGGTGCTCAATCATCACCCCTTTGGGTTTGCCGGTCGATCCTGAGGTATAAATCATATAGGCGAGATCAGAGTCAGACACATTAATTTTTGGTGCTTGTTTTTGCTCACTCGCCATTAAAAAGCTAACCGATAACTGCGGCGTTTGTGGCAAATTTAAACCATAATCTCGATCAACAATGACGCAAGCTAAACCGCCGTCATCGGCCATATGTTGCAAACGACCTTTCGGGTACTCCGGGCTCATCGGCACAAAACAGGCACCGGCTTTTAAAATAGCTACTTGGCAGGCCACCATAGCTAAGCTTCGCCCCACCATTAAACCAACTCGATCGCCTGGTTTTACCTGGTTTTTTATGAGACCGTGCGCGATTTGATTGGACACTTCATCAAGCTTTTGATAGCTCCATTGTTGATCGTGAAAAATCAAAGCCGTACGCTCAGGGTCTTTGGAAATTTGAGCCGCTATGGCCTCGTGTATGGTATTAAATGGTACGTCTGCCTGAGTCTGGTTCCAAGTATCTAACTGACTTTGCTGAACAGAATCAATCAAACTTATCTCAGCAATTGGCTGCTCACCAATACGTTCGGCAAAGCTTGATATCTCTCTGGCTATATCGACTAACGGCTTGGCCAACACACTGGCTCTGGCGTACAGCGTTAACTGGTTTTGATCCAGCACAACATTAAGCTCAGCCGCAAAATGTTCAGGCTTAGAAAAGTACACCGCCATTTGTTTTTGCGAATCAAATAAATTCGCAATACACTGCAAACGGTGAGTGAGATCGGCTGGAATCCATGGATGTTGTTCAAGCTCTACCAATGCAGCGCTAGTGGCTTGATGCCAATCTTCAAAACAATGATCGTTGTTCGTCTCAACCGTTAAATAGAGACATTCGTGTGCAAGAAAATGCTGACTAGCGGTAAACAACGGCATCACCACGTACTCATTAGACAGCTTAGAAAAATAAGCACAAACCAGAGCCAATACTTTTTCTATCTCTTGGTAAGGCAAGCTCACCATGGCCGATTGCCAAGGATCATTAGCCACCATTCCTGCACGCAAATAGGGGCATTGCGTCAATTGACGCCTAGCCAATTGTTTGAGCCAGTAGGACTCCATCTTTCCAAGATCGCCAGCCATGCTTGCTATCAACTCATGATCAAGAACCGGCAAGAGCTGTGCGGGCACTTTCATCGGCTCGCACGATAAATCCTGCAACGTACAAAGGACTGCGCCATCTACACAGTGTAAAATGACTCCATCTTGAGCAGGCTTTAGACTCCCAACCGCACCATCAGATTCAATCAGCTCCATTTGCGTAATCACCGCAATGCCCTCATTAGTGAGCACTTTTGGCAAACACAAAGCGTTTCCGTAAGGCCCCGCAAACAAAGCCCGAAAACGTTTTCGATTTTCACTAACCGAACAAGCGGGATCAAAGAAACCCAAATGCTTGGGACGTTGGTATCTATGATAATAATGACCGTGTGATGTTTGAGGGGTTGCTTGAATAGCGTTTTGAACAAGAGCATCGATTAGCGTTGCAAAAGTTTCTAAACCATGCTGATAACACTTGGCGTTCAAGCTTAGAGCGGTTTCTTCCTCATCGATGGAAAAACGCGATTCAATGATGATATCGCCACCGTTAACGGTTTCCGTCATCAAATGCCAAGCCACCGCATGTTCAGCATTATCGTTTAATATTGACCACGCGGGCGTATTTAGGCCTCGGTATTCTGGCAATGGGCCATCGTGTAAATTAATGGCAGCACGCTTTGCCTGAACCAACAATGCCTCAGGCAACACGGATGGGCTATTAATGCTAAAGAGATAATCAAAACTAAATTGCTCGCAAAATTGGGCAATTGAATCAATCCAAGGATAAGCTGGCACGCTATCTGGCAATTCTTTGTTAGAACTAATAACCGCTACTACGCGAATACCGCTTGCCTGCAACCGCTTAACACATTCGGTGAGCAGCGAACCCTCACCCACTAATAAACAGCTCAAAGAATTTGCCACATCACTCATAGAAAACTTATCCCCGGTTTGTCGGTCTTTTATTTTAAGAACACACGAGCATTATAAAATAGTCTCAGCCAGCCACCGTCTTCACCCCAACCTTCTGGCTGATAAGAATTACTGATGGTTCTAAATACGCGCTCGGGATGAGGCATCAATATCGTTGCACGACCATCACTAGAGCACACGCCGGTAATTCCTCCCACTGAACCATTGGGGTTTGCCGGGTACTTTTGCGTTGGTTGCAAATGATTGTCAACATAGCGGATGGCCACTAAACACTGCTCTTGATCTTGCGGCTGATCAAACGCCACCAAACCTTCCCCATGAGCAACGGGCACAGGCAAGTGTGAGCCGGCCATATTAGCCAGCAAAACCGAAGGCGATGATTCAATTTTCACTAAACTGGTTCTGGCTTCAAACTGCTCTGAACGGTTGCGCACAAAACGCGGCCAGTGATCAGCGCCTGGAATCAAACTTTTTAGATGAGACAACATCTGACAACCATTACACACCCCTAAACTAAAGGTGGTATCGCGCTCAAAAAATGCTGAGAACTCATCACGCGCTTGGCTATTGTATAAAATGGTTTTTGCCCAACCTTCACCCGCACCTAACACGTCCCCATACGAAAAGCCGCCACAAGCGACTAAACCTTGCGCCTCAGACAAAGAAAAACGCCCGCTGATAATATCGCTCATATGCACATCGATCGCATCAAAACCAGCGCGATCAAACGCTGCGGCCATTTCGATTTGACCGTTAACGCCCTGCTCTCTCAACACAGCAATTTTAGGTCGTTTTCCAGAAGCCACGAAGGGAGCAGCAATATTTTCTGAAGGGTCATAAGTTAACTGGCTCGACAACCCAGGATTGTTGCTGGCAATCTCCGAAAACTCTTGGTCGGCGCATTCAGGATTATCCCGCAAACGCTGAATGTGATATGAGGTTTGCGCCCAAGCCTCTTGCAGCTCACCGCGAGAATATTGCATTAATAAATCATCGTTTTGATAAACCGAAATACTCTGATCTACTTGAGCACGACCTATTTCAGACACACACTCAGCAATACCCGCTTTTGAAAAACACTCCATAACCGCCTGCTTGTGCTCATCCGCCACCTGCAAGACAGCACCTAGCTCCTCATTAAATAACAACGCTTTCGCATCACCAGAAGGAAGGCTAATCGATAAACCACAGCGACCCGCAAAGGCCATCTCACAAAGCGTAGCCCACAAACCGCCATCAGAACGATCGTGATAAGCTAAACACAAGGACTCATTAATCAACGCTTGCATAGAGCTAAAGAAGCCAGACAATAAAGAAGGCTGATCAAGATCTGGAGCCACATTACCCATTTGCCCAAAGACCTGAGCTAAGATGGAACCACCTAAGCGAGCTTGTCCACGACCCAAATCAACCAGCAATAAAGACGCTGCTGCATTTGGGCGAAGCTCTGGTGTCAATGCTTTACGGGCATCGGTCACGGGTGCAAACGCTGAAATCACCACTGACATCGGAGCGGTCACAGCCTTATCCTGGCCATTTTCCTGCCAAGCAGTGCGCATCGACATAGAATCTTTGCCCACAGGAATGGTAATACCCAGTGCCGGCGCCAATTCCATACCAATGGCCTCAACGGTTCTAAATAATTTTTCATCTTCACCCGGTTGGCCGGCTGCACACATCCAGTTGGCGGACAATACCACTTGGCTTAATTTTTCAATCGGCGCCGCAGCAATATTGGTAATCGCCTCACCCACTGCCAAGCGACCCGATGCTGGCGCATTGATCAGCGCTACCGGGTTGCGCTCACCCATCGACATCGCCTCGCCAGCCGTGGTATCAAAACTACTGGTGGTAATGGCACAATCCGCAACCGGCACCTGCCATGGCCCCACCATTTGCTCTCTGGCCACAAGCCCAGTAATCGAGCGATCACCGATGGTAATTAAAAACTGTTTACTCGCCACACTGGGGTGGCGCAAGATCCGTAGAGCCGCCTCTTTGATATCCATGGATTGGGTATCAAGAGCCGGCAAATCGCAGGGCTTGTGCTGATCCTGACGATGCATCTTAGGCGGCTTGCCGAAAAGCACTGACATCGGCAAATCAACGACGGTGGATTCCAACAAAGTGTCATTCACACGCAAATGCTTCTCGCCAGTGGCCTGCCCCACAATCGCATAAGGACAGCGCTCACGCTGACAAATCGACTCAAATACGGCAATGTTTTCAGGCAAAATTGCTAACACATAACGCTCTTGAGATTCATTACACCAAATCTCCAGAGGGCTCATGCCAGGCTCATCGTTAGGCACCGCTCGAATGTCAAACTCGCCTCCACAGCCACCATCTTTCACCAACTCTGGAAAGGCATTGGATAAGCCACCGGCACCCACATCGTGAATAAAGGCTATCGGGTTGGCCTCACCTCGCTGCCAGCATTGGTCGATGACTTCTTGACAGCGCCTTTCAATTTCGGGGTTTTGACGCTGTACTGAAGCAAAATCTAAATCTTCCGAAGAACTGCCCGAAGCCATCGATGAGGCCGCTCCACCGCCCAGCCCAATCAACATAGCTGGGCCACCAAGTACCACCAATTGAGCACCCGGTGCAAACGGTGGTTTTTCAACATGCTCGGCTCGAATATTACCGTAGCCACCCGCTAACATAATGGGCTTGTGATAACCCCTCTGCTCACCATTAACCGACATTTCAAAGGTTCGGAAATAACCACAAAGGTTTGGACGGCCAAATTCATTATTAAAGGCGGCGCCACCAATCGGCCCCTCGATCATAATATCCAGTGCCGATACGATACGATTGGGCTTGCCGTACTCAAGTTCCCAAGGCTGTTCAAAGCCTGGGATAAGCAAGTTGGACACCGAGAAGCCTGTTAAGCCCGCCTTGGGCTTTGAACCGCGCCCAACCGCACCCTCATCTCGGATCTCACCACCAGCGCCGGTTCCGGCACCAGGAAAGGGCGCAATGGCCGTTGGGTGATTATGCGTTTCTACTTTCATTAAAATGGGCATTGGCTCGATATGATAACCATATACCTGGTTTTGAGGATTGGGGAAAAAGCGGCCAGCGGTTGGGCCTTCAATCACGGCAGCGTTATCAGCATAAGCAGACAAAATACCATCGCTATGTTGTTCATAGGTGTTTTTGATCATAGAAAACAATGAACGCTCTTGATCAACCCCATCAATGGTCCAACTGGCATTAAATATTTTGTGACGACAATGCTCTGAGTTGGCCTGGGCAAACATCATCAACTCAACATCAATAGGGTTACGACCTAAGCCCTTGAAACCCTCCAGCAAATAATCAATCTCATCATCAGCCAAAGCCAAGCCCAAAGATTGGTTCGCCTGTACTAAAGCCTCACGACCACCATTGAGAATATCGACCGCCACAATTGACTTAGGCTCGTGATTCTCAAACAAAGCGCTGGCCGCATGTATTGAGTCAACCACAATCTCTACCATGCGATCATGCAATAGAGCAGCAATATCGCGATCAAAACCGCTCCCACCACTGACATGGTATGCAATGCCCCTCTCAATTCGTCGAACCTCGGTTAAGCCAGCATTGTGAGCTATATCAGTTGCTTTCGACGCCCAAGGCGAAATAGTCCCCAAACGCGGGATCACCAGGTAAAGCCCCTCTTCACTCACTTCAGCGTGTTCAGGCAGATGGCCGCCTGGGGTCAGCAACGCTCGCAAGGTTTCTTTTTGCTCATCGGATAGATCTTGATCAGCATGAACAAAATGCACATAACGTGCGCTAACATGACGAATGTCTGCACACTGTGCTTTCAGTGCCGGCAGCAATTTTTGTTGACGAAAGTCAGACAGCGCTGAAGCGCCAGGGAAAACCAACATAGCATTACCTTAGGATGGGCTAAATCAAGGGCGGAATTGTACTTGAATTTTGTCTTAAACGCAGCACGCATCACATAAAAAAGGCATCCAGACTGATTGATTTATGAGCAATAAAGCAAAAAATAGACTATAATTAAATACACAAAAGGGAATAAGACTGGCAGGTTTTTAGATTATTTTGTCGCAACAAGTCGTCATTCTTTTGCGAATGACACAAAGAGCGTTAAACTGGCCGATACACTAATCAATCATCATTCTGCTAATCAAATTGATTAATAGGATAATAAGTAGGTACCTGGGTTATTTCTGTGACAACACTTAACGTCAACCTATTGATCACCTATCTGCTGCGAGTTATCGGCGCGGCATTGATTTTTAGCTTGCCCGTTATTGTGACTCAATCTGGCCAACCCAATCAACTTGAAAAAATTATCGCCTCGGGCAAACTACATGTCGTCTCTCGCAATGGCCCAACCACCTTTTTTGAAGGCCCACATGGCTATCAAGGTATAGAATATGAACTCGCCGCCGGCTTTGCCAAAGAGCTTGGCGTAGAGTTAGTGATGCTAGATAGTAATAACTTAATTGAACTATTAGACTCTATTGGCAATGGTGCCGATTTCGCAGCGGCAGGATTGACCATTACTCCAGATCGCGAAAACATCATGAACTTTACCGAACCCTATATGAGCGTGACCGAACAGCTCATTTACCGACGAGGCAATTTAAAACCATCCTCTATTGCCGAGCTTGAAAACAAAGAAATCTGGGTAATTGAGGGCAGCTCCCATATCAACACACTTCGCGAGCATAAGAAAAAATACCCCAATATTACATGGCGTGAAGTCAATAATATTGAAATGATCGAACTCATGGAAATGATCCACGATGGCGAAATCGAATACGCCATCATTGATTCACATGTATATAGCATCAACCAAGCTATCTACCCAAGAGCAAGAGTTGCTTTAGATATTTCAGGAGAAAAGCATTTAGCCTGGGCGTTTCCAAAAAGCAAAGACGATTCCCTATTACAGGCAGCCAAAGTTTATCTCAATAGTAGAGAAACTACTCGCCTGGCCCGCGCATTAAAGAAAAAATATTTTTTGAATGAAAATGGAATCGACCACAGCAATGCTCTAACGCTCGTCCAAAGAATGGAAGATAGACTTCCAAAATGGGCACCGTTATTTCAAGAAGTAGCCAATGAATTTGAACTTGACTGGTTATTTCTTGCAGCCATTAGTTATCAAGAATCACATTGGAATCCCAAAGCAAAATCACCGACTGGTGTTCGCGGAATGATGATGCTCACTCGCGCAACGGCATCCGACTTAGGCATTAAAGATCGAACCGACCCCGCTCAAAGTATTTATGGTGGAGCCAAATACTACACTCAAGTATTAAATCGCATACCAGACTCAATTAAAGGGCAAAATCGAAAATGGATGGCTCTGGCCGCTTACAATGTTGGCTTTGGCCACCTTCAAGATGCAAGAAAACTTGCTAGGCAGTTAGGTAAAAATCCGGACTTGTGGAGCGATGTAAAAGAAGTGCTGCCCCTGCTCTCAAAACCCAAATACTATAAAAACACAAGGCATGGATACGCTCGAGGCTGGGAACCAGTTGAGTACGTTGAAAATATTCGCCAGTTCCACAACGTACTCACTCAATATCATCAAATAGAAAAAAGAAAGAACATAGCAAACCAAAAGTCTGAAGAAGAAAAGGAACTGTTACCCGTGGATTATTCTCAAGCCGAAGGCTTATCCGTCATGTAGCGAGCAACGATAATTATCATTCGACACGATTTTTTAAACGCCCTCAGAATATATTCTTGTTGTTTTTCTATTTCAAAGCCAGCTTGTTTTAGTAAAAAAACAAAAGATTGCTTAATTTTTCTATTGAAAAAAAACAACCCAGCATTCTCTTGACAAAATTTCTCATCATTTACCCTTTACAAAAATTCATTTGCTTACACAATCAATTAAAAATAAACAAAGCCATAGGTTCCATCTCTGTGACAGAGTAAGCTATCATAACGCACCCTTTTATTAGACCAAGACCCATGAAAATTCTTTGTATCACATCTCACAGCGACACGTACAATAGCATTCGACCAGAAGCAGAACAAATGATAGCCATGCAATCTCTAGGAGCCCAGGTTTCCATCATGACACAGGGCGAATCGCCCTACCGAGAAAAGATGGAGGCAGCCGGCATCAAGTTCATTCCCTTTTTACCTAAGCGTAAATGGTCTTTGAAAGCGATCAAACGTATCCGCAAAGAACTTAAGGAAGGCCGATACGATGCCGTTTATAGTTTTAATAACAAAGCCATTGCCAATGCCAATATGGCCGCAATTGGCTTACCTGTAATCGTAGTGAATTACCGGGGACAAACTGGCAATATCAACAAGCTAGATCCTAGTGCTTACTTAACACACTTGCATCCAAGAGTCGATCTAATTTTATGTGTAGCGGATGCCGTAAAAGACAGTTTGCGAGCACAACACAAACAACCCGAGAAAATTCAAAGGGCCTATAAGGGGCACAACCTGTCTTGGTACAACGAAAAGCCAGCAGACCTGAGCGAGTTTGGCATTTCCAAGAGCGACTTCACCGTGATATGTGTAGCCAACAATCGTCCAAGAAAAGGGCTTGTAAGCTTGGTGAAAGCTGGGGAGTTTATTAATGACCCCCGCGTTCACATTTTATTAGTAGGCAATAACCTAGACGAACCCAACCTACAAGCGGCCATTGCCCAAAGCCCAATGGCCAAAAGAATTCACTGTGCTGGACACAGAAAAGACGCTACCGCACTGGTCGCCGCTTGCCAAGCATCTGTCTTACCGGCCCTAAAACGGGAGGGCTTACCCAAAACAGTGATCGAGTCGATGGCTTATGGGGTACCGCCTATTGTGACGAATACCGGCGGCAACGCTGAACTGGTCGTGAATCAAAAGACAGGGATTGTGGTCACCCCAGGCGATAGCCAAGCCATCGCCAAAGCCATTAACGAGCTAATTGAGACACCTGAACTCGCACAGCGTTATGGCCAAGCCGCAAAGCAAAGAATCGCAGAATTTTTTACTGTAGAAGCCGGGGCTTTGCAAACGTTACAAGCTATTGAAGCCGCCAAGCAATCCAAAGGGCTTTAAGCTGAAACTCGCTTACCCGCCTCTTCTCCCAAATGCTCGTAGTGTCGTTCTTTAGCGAGCTGAATTTGCTTTTGGCGCTCAAAAAAACGCTGGCGCTGTTCGGGTGTTTGATGATCAAAACAGCGCGGACAGGCCACCCCCGGTAAAAATTGCTCCGATTTTTTGTCTTCATCGGTAATTGGATGTCGACAGCCGTGACATTGATCAAAAGAACCCTTGTTCAAATCATGATTTACTGCAACGCGGTTATCAAACACAAAACACTCGCCCTCCCAAAGACTCTCCTCTTTGGGAACCGTTTCCAAATATTTTAAAATCCCACCCTTCAGATGATAGACCTGATCAAAACCCTGCTCTTTGAGGTACGCCGTTGATTTTTCACAACGAATACCACCGGTACAGAACATAGCCACCTTTTTGTGTTTGGAGGCATCAAGGTGCTCGCGCACATAGTCAGGAAACTCTCTAAAGGTTGTGGTATTAGGATCGC
This sequence comes from Polaribacter sp., assembly GCA_964226685.1. GTDB lineage: Bacteria > Pseudomonadota > Gammaproteobacteria > Pseudomonadales > Cellvibrionaceae > CAXQRU01. The sequence continues at coordinate 33,297 of CAXQRU010000090.1, forward strand.
GCGCGCCTTTAAAGGTGCCGATAGCCGTTTCATAGTAATTACGAGTATCCACCAATAAAACGTCTGGATCACTGATCAACTCATTCCACTGCTCAGGTTCAACATAAGTGCCAACAACTTTTAAAGGGTCGATTCCCTCCACACCCATCGTCACGATTTCTCGCTTCAATTTCACTTTCATTCGATAAAAAGGCCGCTCCTGTTCATAAGACTCTTTCATATCAATATCTTTCAAACGAGGGTCTTGGCGCAAATATTTCACCAGTTCATCAATCGATTCGCGGCTTCCAGCAACGGTACCGTTAATCCCTTCCTTCGCTAGCAATAACGTACCCCGAATGGAAAGCTCTTGGCAGCGCTGTAGCAAAGGCTCTCTTAACTCCTCAAAATCAGGGAGTGAAACGAAACGATACAATGCAAGAATGACAACGGGAGAACTCATACTAAAACCTAACTCAAAAACCATTATTTTAACCGGGTTATACGAACTTAACCACCCATACAAGGCGGTGATGGTCGGTTTTCTGGACCTTTTGCCCATTCCAATGGAGTATGTGTGGCCATTGAAAGTGCATGAACCGGCCCAGCAAGAGCCTCGGCCAGTATGCCATACACCAATTGTTGGCGTTTGACAGGGTTTAAGCCCTGAAATTTATCGCTAACAACCACAATTTTAAAATGGGTTTCCGAGCCTTTGGGCACGAGATCGGAAGAGCGTCGTGTAG
>CAXQRU010000091.1:0-21593 GCA_964226685.1 Polaribacter sp.
CCAAAAAGAAATATTTAAAAAGGCTTCTGGCCTTGATAGTTTTGGCGATAAGCTGTTTTTCCATCACATAACTCCGGGATTTTTTGATCAAATTGCTGAAAATATATCAAATTCTCGTTTTAGAGCCTATGAAGAACATAGGCTTTCCAATGCCGCACACTGCGCCTTTCTTAGAACAGCATTGAACCTTTTACTTTTTATCTGAGCATACGCCTGTTGAACTTTTTTTGAAGGTGCTGCACCTTTATCAGTGCCAGTAACCACACTATACGCCAAAGCGACCAGCACACTTCTTTGCAAACCCAACTTACACTCGATCAATACACCACCTTTTCGCAAACCTTCTGCAACCAGAGCCGCAGCCTCACGCAATGCGTCAACATCAACGGGCGATAAATCTAACCAATTCAAAGTGTAATAATGAAGTGGCGTTTTGGGAGCATTAAACTCAGGTGCTACATCAATGACCGTGTTAATATTGTATTGATCAGCGTACTGCACGAGCGTTGTTGAACTTAGCCTTCTCGCCACCCAGACATTGGGCAACACCTCGTTTAGCACATCCACTTTATGGTGATAACTGAATTTATAACACTGCTGCACAAGGGTAATGGGAAACAACAACCACCTAACATAATATACCTGAGTGCCATTGACACGCTTATGCAACAACTCAGGCTGCCTCATCAGGTAAGCCTTTGCCATAATGATACAAGCCAATATTGGCCAAGCGAGGAGCACTCCCGCATAACCCATCCAAGCCGCTAACAATAAGAAGGCGAGGGTCAAACCAAGATAGAAGTAACCCACCCAATGATAGCCATTACGTCCAGCTGTTTGGTAGCGCTGTGGGTTATCTGGATACAAGGCCAGACAAAACGCAATAATAGGCAATGCCGTTACAATATCGATAAGATGATGCTGATAGGTGGTCAATACCGATACGATAATCAACGCACACCAAGCCATAATCCAACACCGTATTTTGGGCAAACGGCGAACAAAGATCATACCCGTTAAATAAGTGATAATCACATGCAATGAAGGCGCTTGATTGTAGGGCAGATCAAACTCAATAAAGGCTTTATGAAGCTCACCGACCCAGCCCTCCATATTCGGGCGCTCAAACGCAAATTGCAAAGGCCACAATAAAAAACACAGAACACCCGCCACAATCGCAACAGCCAAACGCTTGGCGTGTCGATCAAGCTCGTCCTTTGAGCGACACATAAACAAGGAGGCAACAAACATGAAATCCAGCAAAAGATAGGGAATAAAATGCCAAGGCACCAGGGGAATGACCCGCTCAAATTCCCAGTACAGACTGATTACCCCCTGGCGGGTAGCTGTAAAATGATTAACACTACCATAGAGAAGAAAAAAACCAGGGCCTAAAATAGACAGCCAGATCAATCCTCTACACCAAAGCCGTTGATTCATATCCCTTCCTTTTCAAACATAATTATAATATGGTCTGCAACACCATTATCCGGCCTTCAGTTGACATTTTCACTCGAGATAAAAAGCTGTTACCAAGTAAAGTAATCGGCGGGGAGCGGCCTACATGAACCACTGCGCTAACGTTTTTTAACACAATTTCTCCGATAGCCACTTCCTTGAGCATCACCATGTATATGGGCACTCGACCATTAGCCGTATCAGCCACCCCTCGAGTGCCACTGTGATATTTAATATTGAGCTTTCTCGCGGTGGGCTCATTCAATGATATGTGCGTGGCTCCAGTATCCACTAATACTGGTATGCGCTGCCCATTAATCACCGCATAGGTTACATGATGGCCATCCTTTTCAACAATTCGAACAGTGGCTACGGCTGGAGACGTAAACTGCGTACTGATCGCATCGGATATACCCAGCGTTTGACGCTGGCCATTAACCTCAATCACGGCGCGGCTACTGTTGGCATCTATCAGCTTGATGCCCTCAATGGTCTGCCCCTTTTTGATGACATGACTCTGACCATCAATCTCAACCAACGCCGCCCCCGAAAACAAGCCTTTGATGGCTATATCAGCGAATGTCGATAACGGAAAACAGATAAACAGTATAAATAATAGGCGCATTGGCCTAGTATAGCGCCAAAGTACGAGCATTGAAAATGAAACCTGTTACGAATTACAAGATTGCAGTGATAAAAGTTCCGATAATAAGCTCGTAGTTAATTACATTAGCTAAGAGCTTATTCAAATCATGGCGAGAGGCCCCTTATTGACGCCAAAATGTATATTGCCTCTCACCCCAAAAACCTTCGATCAAGCTACTAAGAGTTACCTCTATTTGATCTGCATCCGTTTCAAGCTGCGGTATTTCAACCTGAAAAACCCCTGTAAATTTATTATCATAGAGGAGTTTTCCATCAGCCTTGACTTGGAGCAGTCAGTTATTGATCATAAAGCTCTGATTCTAAGATAAACAACGTTTCATCCACCACATTATCATTATTAACATCAAGCGCTGCCATCACTGTGACACCATCTGATGTCAACTCAATGGTTGAATTATCCCCACGGATCACACCTTCCGAAACATCACTATCCAATTCTGAGCTAAGACTAAAATCAAAAGTACCCTGACCCAATAAAGAATCACTAACAACACCACTGAAATCCATGGCAACACCTAACTCTGACGCCTCCACAGAGGCCACTATATTGGTCACAGAGATGGTTCGATTACCGCTAGTCAGCGTTTTTGAACCACGATATATGACAAAAAGTGAATCTTGGTAGCTGACATCCATTGAGAAAATACTATTTAAAGACTGAACCCCGTCATCATCCGCAAAATCCAAATCTACTATCGCGTTCACGCTCACACTCTCTTCGCTAATCGACTCAACAGTCAAATCAACGGTACCATTTGATGTGTTACCTTCATCATTAACACAATCAACGAAGCTTAGCGTAGCACTATCCCCTGCGGTTATTACTTCAGGGGTTTGCAAGCTCATCGTAAATGATTCAGTGCCGCCAAGATCACAAGGAAAAGTTTGATTTCCATCTAACATTTCAGCGATATTGATAATAGTACCAAACACTTCACCTTCAATATCATTAGCAAAGTAAGCCGCCTCAAGGACTTGACGAGCATTTGCTTGAGTTATGGATAACTTTTGGGCTTGAGTTACGGATGACCCGTCTCCACCTCCGCCACCACAGGCAGAAAGAAGAATAATGGATGCAGCAACGATTAGAGCCTTCATTTGTGTACCTTTCCCTTAAAAAGGGCCGGACTCTAGGCAAAGACACTGAAAATGTCAATTCAACCCCCCTTAAACGAGACACGCATCACAAAAATCACCTCTCTTAAAAAATCAGTGAGCGAGCGGGTATTCCAACAACAAAAAATGACAAACATTCACGCAGGCATGCAAGGCAACGGCAAATGATAAGCGCCCACTGTAGTGATAAACCAAACCATAAAATATTCCAGCACTGGTAGCCAGCACTACCCATAGCCAACCACCGCTAAAATGTGCCGCACCAAAAAGAATACTGACGGCTCCAATTGCCCAGTAAGGCGACTGATTGTTCTTGATCAACCAATGGACACAAGCTGCTTGTAACAAACCTCGAAAGAGTGCCTCTTCAGGCGCTACGGTAAAAAGCATATTGACGGTAATAAAGCCAAACGTTTCAGATGGAAATTTAGGGTCAATAGTAACGCCCAAACCCCAAGCGAGCATCGGCATTACTAATAAACCTATAACAAACCACAGCCCGGCTATGATTAAATTTGTAGCTTGGATCTGCAAAGTTGGCATTTTACTCAAAAGCATCAACAGCAATAAACCCGCGAAGCCTTTATCAAAACCCGCGTAAAAGTCGAAGGCTTGTGAGGAAACGAGCAGGTCATCATACAGCAACCAATTCGAGATGCAGGGAAATTGATGCAGCATTAATACGATGCTTAGCAATATCAAACCGATAGTTGAAAAGAGCCGATGAGCACCAAAGGCAGCCCATACGAGAGCTGACAATAACACCAACAGAGACATCAAGCTCAGTTGTTTGAGCAACAATAAACTGAACAGTGCCGCAACACCAAACCGAATAAGCGAAACGGGATAATGTTTGGAGCAGTCCTTGGCAAACAAAGCCAGCAACAGCCCTATGCCTAAAAATAAATAGGGCACCCAAGCCGGCATAACATTTACTGGCCTCTTAAAAAGAGTTTATCCAGCTCACCCAAGCTCACTTGCGTCCAAGTGGGGCGACCATGATTACATTGGCCACTGCGTTCCGTGACTTCCATATCTCGAAGCAGCGCATTCATTTCATTGATACTGAGTTGGCGATTAGCACGCACCGAACCATGACAAGCCATGCTCGCTAAAATTTCATTGATGTGTTGGCGAATACGCTCACTGGTACCATGCACGGCCACATCAGCCAGCACATCTCGCACTAGCTGTTCGACTTTTGCCTTTTGCAAAATCACAGGGATTTGACGTATTAACAAAGTCTCAGGGCCTGCCGGCTCAACGACAAAGCCTAAGTGATTAAATAGCTCTTCCTGTTCCTGAGCAAGCCCCACTTCCTTTTGGCTTACGGCGATGGACAAAGGCACCAACAAGGGTTGCGCGGCAATCGCACCTTGTGCGAAAGCCGTTTTCATGCGCTCATAGACAATGCGCTCATGAGCTGCATGCATATCGACAATAATCAAGCCCTGTGTATTTTCCGCTAAAATATAGATCCCTTTTAATTGCGCAATCGCAAACCCTAATGGTGGCACTTCTGGTGGCTCTTCGCTAACCGCTACAGCGTCCTCCGCTAACGCATGCAGCCGATGCTCAGACAGGGGCTGACTGGCCTCATAAAATGCCATCGACTCTCGCACTTGAGGCCGCGTTTGCATTGGCGGCTGAGATGAAAAGCGCATAGGCTGCTGCTGAGGCTCTGGCGCAGCAGGTGTCGATAATGAAGGAGCTGGAGTGGGCGCATGAGCCTTAGCTTCTGGACGAACATCAGCTAAAGCGTGATGCAAACTGCTGTAAATAAAATTATGGACTTGACGATGATCTCGAAAACGTACTTCGTGCTTGGTGGGATGCACATTGACATCTACAATCGCTGGATCCAGCGAAAAATACAAGACAAACGCGGGGTGGCGACCATGATAGAGCACATCGCTAAAGGCCTGGCGAACTGCATGACCGACCAACTTATCGCGAATCGCTCGACCATTGACATAAAAATATTGCAGATCCGCTTGAGAGCGAGAAAAGGTGGGCTGCGCCACCCAGCCCCACAAGTGCAAACCCTCACGCTCCACATCGATGGATAACGCATTATCCATAAATGCCGAACCACAAAGTTCCGCAATGCGACGCGCCTTTTCTTGCTCACTGCTCGCGGCTCGTAATTGATAAATATTGCGTTGGTTATGAGTTAAATTAAAACCGACATCAAAACGCGAAAGAGCCAAGCGCTTAATGACTTCTTCGACTCGATTAAATTCAGTTTTTTCGGTTCTTAAAAACTTGCGTCTAGCGGGTGTATTAAAAAATAAATCACGCACATCCACTGTGGTGCCTTGTAGATGTGACGTTGGTGAAATATCGGTCGTCATATCGCGCCCTTCGGCTTGCACTTGCCAGGCCAAATCTTGATTGCGCGCTAAACTACTCAAGGTTAAACGACTCACTGAGCTGATACTCGCCAATGCCTCGCCACGAAACCCCAAGGTCGCCACCGCCTCCAAATCTTCAAGGTCAGTAATTTTACTGGTGGCATGCCTAGCTAATGCTAATGACAATTCATCCTTGGGAATACCCTGACCATTGTCGCGAATGCGAATACGCTTAACACCACCTTCTTCGATATCGACATCGATATCGGTGGCGCCGGCATCCAAACTATTTTCAATAATTTCTTTCACTACAGACGCGGGTCTTTCAACCACTTCACCTGCGGCAATTTGGTTCGCCAAGCGTGGACTGAGCACATGAATCGTCATACTATTACCGTTTTGGAATTCGTAATTTTTGCCCGACCTTAATGGTAGAGCCCGATAAATTATTTTCCGAACGCAAACTCGCAATGGTAATGTTATAGCGCTCAGCGATGATAGATAAACTATCACCTGCGGCCACCACGTGCTCCGCCGGGCGAGCTTTAGGTTGCGATGCCAACCAGGTATCAGGGGGAGGATTTTTGGAAAAGTAGTCCCGAACGCCTTTGACAATCGCCCGAGCCATTTTTTCTCGATAATTATGGTTCTTTAACTTTTTCTCTTCATCAGGATTGGAGATAAAACCGGTTTCAACCAAAATCGATGGCACATCGGCCGATTTCAATACCACAAAACCCGCTTGCTCCACTCGCTTTTTATGGAGGTGAGCGATCGGCTTTAAATGCTCGATCACATGCCCACCAATGACCAAACTCGCGTTCATGGTCGCATTCATAGAAAGATCGACCAACACACCCACGAGTTGTTCATCCTTACCTTCTAGCTCAACATTACTCACCCCACCAAACAGATCCGATTGGTTCTCTCTTTGAGCCAGAAATTTAGCCATTTCACTGGTAGCGCCTCGCTGTGACAACGCGAAGACGGAAGCACCCCGAGCTTTAGGGTTAGTAAAGGCATCGGCGTGAATGGAAATCATCAAATCCGCTTTTGCCGCGCGCGCACGATCGCGACGAGTATGCAAAGGCACATAGTAATCGCCCGTGCGAGTCATGATGGCCTTAAAGCCTCGCATGGCATTGATTTGCTTCGCTAACTCTTTGCTAATCGCTAATACTAGATGCTTTTCACGGGCACCCGACGGCCCAATGGCTCCCGGATCTTCCCCACCATGCCCCGCATCAATGGCAATAATAATATCTCGCTGTCCAGTCGGCGCCTGCACCTCTACTACTGGCTTAGAGTTAGAGACTGATGCATCGAGTTTTTGCTCATCATAAAGATCAATGACTAAGCGATCTGGCCTATCCGATTGGCGAGCAACAAGAAAACTTTTCGCCTCGACTTTGGCTTGCAGGTCAAGCACCAAACGCAAATGCGTTTTTTCTCGAACGCCAGTTCGAATCGTTTTGATGGGCGTGTTGGAAAAATTTAAACCCTGGATTTTGGTCGCCATCACGGTATCATTAATGTCAATCACTAACCGCTCGGGGTTATCCAAAGAAAAGACTTTATGCTCGACACCGTCACTTAAGTCGAGCACCAGCCGAGTGTGATCCGGTGCTCGCCATAAACGCACACCATCGACCTTGGTCGCAGCACTGACAGCCCAACTCGACAAACATAAAAACACTAAAATACAATAACGCAACATCACACCCATTCGTTAAAACAATTCATAACACTCTCGCCAAGAGCTGTGAAGGCCTTCAAATTTAATCGGCGCGCGGTGCCCACCACACTTAATTCTACAAGGACATCCGCCGCCGGCAACACACCTAAGCCTTTATCAGGCCACTCTACCAAACAACAGGCATCTGACCGAAAGTAATCCTCTACCCCAAGATAGACCAATTCTTCCGGATCCCCCAAACGATAAAGGTCAAAATGATAAATCGCAGGCGTAGTATGCTCATAAGGCTCAACCAAGGTATACGTTGGGCTTTTGACCTGACCGTCATGTCCCAAACCTTGAATCACACCTCGAGAAAAAGTGGTCTTTCCTGCACCCAACTGCCCCACTAAATAAATGACCTCTCCGCCACTAAGCGCTCTCGCAAGCGCCTGACCACTGTCTAGAGTGGCCTTCTCATCCACCAGGTCAAGCGATTTCATTTAACAAGGTCCTCACCTCAGCAATCACCTCGGTTGCCAAGACACCCCGAGCACCTATTTTTCTTCCTAAACGCTGGCCGGCTTGTACATGCAGCCAAACCGCCAATTGCGCCGCCTCAAACATTGGCAACCCCTGGGCATGGAAGGCTGCGATGAGGCCAGTCAAGACATCACCCATACCACCGGCCGCAAGCGCTGGCGCCAATTGATCGCAGACATAAGCCACTTGGCCATCAAAAATAATCGTTCCCGCACCCTTAAGGACAATGATCCCACCCCATTGATCGTGCAAGCGCTTAGCTGCACTCAAGCGATCGCTCTCGACCTCTTGGGTTGAAATACCCAGCAAACGCGCCGCCTCTCCTGGATGAGGGGTTAATACCCAATTATCGCGCCGATCTTGCAAGAAAGGAGTCTTTGCTAACAGATTTAAGGCATCAGCATCCATAATAATAGGCAAGTGGCTATCCAATGCTTGATGGCAGAGCTGGCTACCCCAGGCCTTCGTCCCCAAACCTGGCCCCAAAGCCAACACAGAAGGCCGCTCCAGACAAGGTAACAACTCTTGACCACAAGTCACTCCCTGAGTCATTACCTCAGGCCGGCGAGCTAGCATTTGGCCACAGTGCTCAGGACGAGTCGCCAAGCTCACCAGACCGGCACCACCAAACAGCGCCATTTCGGAGGTCATCGTCGATGCACCACCGGTACCATAATCACCACCAATAACCAGCACATGACCACTCACTCCCTTATGAGCATCTAATGGGCGCTCAGGCAAACGAGGCACGTTGAACGATGACAATGACCTCACCGAAGAAGTTTCATTCAGGTTTAAACCCAAATCATCAAAATAGCGCGCGCCACATGCGGCCAAACCCTTACCTGTAGAGCAGCCCAACTTCATCCCCACAAAGGAGATGGTGGCATCGGCTTGAACCGCCAGATCACCAAAGCCCGTTTCGCCATGGATGCCAGATGGCAAGTCAATCGCCAGCACCGGTGCATTAACACTATTAATGGCCGCTATCGCCTCCGCATATTCAGGGCGCAAAGCCCCCTGAAAGCCGATACCCAGGAGCGCATCAACAATGACTTGCTGCTCAGCGACCGCCGCTAAAAAAGCTTGGGCATTAAACGCATGCATAGAAACTCCTTCTTGCTTAGCGTATTGAAACGCCTTAGCGGCAACGCCTTTCAAAGAGGTGGGATCTGCAAGATACCAGACCGTAGTGGGCACATTCCGCTTTGCGGCTAAAGCCGCCACAACATAGCCATCACCGCCGTTATTACCGCCACCACAGAAAACATGGACATGATTAACGCTTGGCCACAATTCAAGCAAACATTGATAGGCCGCCTCACCGGCGGCCTGCATCAAGCTGGCCTCAGAGGTTCCGGCCGCGATAGCGCTCTGCTCGAAAGCACGCACCTGATCTGGAGTAAAAAGCATTTGGGGCAAAGAAGCCTGTTCTGTCATAGATTAACCACTGAATAATTTACGAAACGACGATAATTTCACCGCTCACCAATAAAGCGCCATTATCCTAAAGTCGGCGCCCCAGCACCACCCCTTGCAACAATTAGTTGACAAACCCACTCGATCGCAGCTGCTCCAATATAGACTCAGGGTGATTATAATCAATCGCTATGGTCTTAAATTGCTGCTCTTGGAGCAATACTAAACTGGGAAACCCGCTGGCCACCCCCAGTTGCTGCAAACGAGTCGTCAAGGCCAAATGTTCCTGAAATACCAACTCTAGCTCCTTAGAACTTAATAGAGCCTGAACTGATTGAGCGTCAACATCTAAGCTGACCGCACAGTTGATGAGCACATCAGCATCAGAGGGGTTTTGAGCCTGAAGATAGTAGGCTTTAGCAATGGCATCGACCATGGCGGCTTCTTTATCAGGAGCCAGTTGCTTTACCGCCAGCACAGCGCGACAAGCTAGATAAGTGGATCGTCTCGGCGTATTGTGAGACCAAAAATCAAAATTAAATTCGGTGCCTGGCACTCTCTCCATGATTTTTCGCCAATAGGACTGGATTTGCAGTCGTTGCGCCTCAGGCATAGGTTCAGCACTATCTGGCGCCAAACCTCCGGCCAAATAAAACACTGACTTAGACCCTAAAGCCGCTCGCACCGTTTGCCAAGTACGAGAAAACGCCCAGCACCAACTGCACATCGGGTCATAATTGTAAATGAGAACCGGTGATTGATCGAACAATGCTTGCTGTAAATCACCCACAGTCACTGCCTCCTAGAAAGTCATCGTTTCATCATACCTGTTTATTGGGGTATGATGATACCGAGATCTAACACGTAACAAATCCCATGCCCACGACAGACTTAACAGCGCTCACCCAAGCACTTCACCTTTGGGCCAAAGAGTTGGGGTTTGATCAACTCGGCATTAGCGATTGCGAACTGGAGCGCCACCAAGCTTATTTGGAGCAATGGTTAGCCAAGGGCCACCACGGCACCATGGAATGGATGCAAACCCACTTTGACAAGCGCAGCCAGCCTGATGCACTGCACCCTGAAACCTTACGCGTTATCTCTGTGCGCATGAACTACCTGCCAGAAAACACCGAGCAAATTAAACGCCTAAAACAAGCTGACAAAGCCTATTTATCTCGCTACGCCTTAGGGCGTGACTATCATAAACTCATTCGCAAGCGCCTCGCGACGCTGGCCAATCGAATTCAAGACAACTTTACGAACCACCCAGTGAGCCAGCGCCCTTTCGTTGACAGCGCGCCGGTCATGGAAAAAGCACTGGCCGAAAAAGCAGGACTAGGCTGGATCGGCAAAAACACCTTAGTCATTAATCAAGAAGCTGGCAGCTGGTTTTTTTTGGGCGAGATTTATACCAACATCCCATTCCCCATCAACACTCAGCTTGCTGAAAACCGCTGCGGAGATTGCACGGCCTGCTTAAAAGTCTGCCCAACCGATGCCTTCATCGGGCCTTACCAATTGGATGCTCGCCGCTGCATTTCCTATCTGACCATCGAAAATAAAGGTGCCATTCCAGTGGAGTTTCGAGAACCCATGGGTAACCGTGTCTTTGGCTGCGACGACTGTCAAATTATTTGCCCTTGGAATAAATTCGCGCACACCACACAAGAACGGGACTTCCAACCCAGGCACCAGCTCGACAATATCGAACTCGTGAAGCTCTTTTTATGGAGTGAGCAAGAGTACTTAGAAAAAACCGCCGGCTCACCTTTACGACGCATTGGCTACGAGGGTTGGCTGCGAAATCTGAGTGTGGGCCTTGGTAATGCACCATCAAACCCAGAAATTGTTCAAGCATTAACCGAACGATTAAAGAGTGCTTCACCGATGCTAAAAGAACATATAAACTGGGCTCTTGACAGACAACTCAACCCGACTCGGCGCACTCGTAAAATCAAACGAACCCATGATTAAACGTTTTTTAAAATTTTGCTTGCTACTAAGCCTTCTCATATTTTTATGGTGTGCAGGCTTAGTCATTGCCATTGCCACTGGTGGTCAAGCTCACGAAAACGCTCAAGCTGATGTTGCCATCGTCTTGGGAGCCGCCGTCTATACCAACCGCCCATCCCCAGTTTTTATCGAACGCATTCAACACGGAGTCCACCTCTACCAACAAAAAAAGGTAAAAGCCATTATCTTCACTGGCGGCTTGGCTGAGGGAGATCAACTCGCTGAGTCCGAAGCCGCCAAACGCTATGCACTAGCTCAGGGAGTACCAGAGCAAGCCATTTGGATCGAAAAGAAATCCACTACCACAGCAGAAAACCTGCAATACGCCAAGAATATTATGGATCAACAGGGCTTTAATACGGCCATCATCGTCAGTGACCCACACCATCTAAGACGAGCCAGCATGTATGCCAGCAAGAAAGGCATCAATGCCATCACAGACCCCACTCCCACTTCACGCTATAAAGGCTTTAAAGCCATCAGTGAGCAGTTTGCGAAAGAAGGGTATTTGATTACTCGATTGATTGTGATGGGTTATTGATTGATGTTAACCACTATATAAGTGACAACCATTCAGATTATTGATATAGTTTCGCTTCTTTTAAGCACACCAACTACATGATAGGAGTTTCCAATGATGGATTCATTTTACTACGGCGGCCTAAGCGCCACCAGCTTTCTGCTACCCATTTTACTCAGCAGCCTTTTTCTATTGATGATACCTTATATCCTTACCCATTGGCGCAATGATAAAGAAGGGATAAAAGATGACCAAGTCGGCATAAAAGTCATATTAAACTATTTTTTATTTTCAGGGGTTCAAATCCTACTGGCAACAGCGGCCGCTCTCACCGCTGCCTTATTTTCTGGAGAGATCGCTAGAGTCGTAAACCATGGCGCATCTCAACTCGGCGTTAGCGTAATCATTGGGGTGATTCTTGTTGGGACTCACAAAGCCCTTCTCGCCAAAACCAATAATGACCAGCACCCTCGGACTGCAAGATTTTATAGTGGTTTACAGCTCTTGATTACAGGAATAATAACCATCACCGCTTTAGCCATGCTTCTCACTATATTATTTAATGGATACGGTAAAGCGATTGGCGCACCTTTAGGGCTGCTTTTGGTCTACGGTATTGCATGGCTAATATTTGTATCTAGCTTACTGCATAGAAACCACTAGGGAAGACAGGCCTAACCTCAATCTTTGATTTTAGGCCTATGCACGACTGACACCAACACAAAACTCAATAACATCAATAAATACCAAGAAGATAATTTCCCAATCGACACCAGCTCCCAACCCTGTTTTTGATTGGGATAAATCCAGGCACCCGTCAAGGTGCCAATATTTTCCGCAAACCAAATAAATAGGGCAACGAGCAACCACCCCAATAAGAGCGGCATATACCGATGCGTCTTCACTACCTTAAAATAAATATTGACTCGCCAAAACAAGATCACTGTTACCAAGAAAAGTAACCACCGTAAATCCATGAAATAATGATGAGTAAAAAAGTTTAAGTAAATGCAAAACACGAGCAAATAGGTGTATGAGATTTTAGGATAATGGCTATAGGAAAATTCAAAAATACGAGAGACTCGAGCGATATAACTCCCCACAGCACTATAAAGAAAACCCGTAAATAGTGGAACGTTGCCGATTTTAAAGAAGGCTTCCTCTGGATAAGCCCAGGAGCCAATTGCATCTGATGTTTTAAATAATTCCAAAACAGTTGCCACCACATGAAAAATAGCGATCACATAGGCTTCTCGCCAAGTTTCTAAGCGAAACACTAACATGAACACCTGAAAGGCAATGGCGCTCAGAAAGATAAAATCGTAGCGAGACAACGCCTCGATTGGGTACCAAAAATGAGTAATGATTAACAGCAATAATAAAAAGCCGCCAAACATACAAGCATAAGCTTGCTTTAAGCCAAAAAACCAAAGCTCTCGAACCAACGTCTTGAACATCTCACCACCCTATACATCCTATTGCCATTATTGTAGAGTAAATTGATTGATCGATTAGTGAAGAATCCGTGAACTCATGGGGGCCTATATGAATATCCGAAACTTTTTTGCACCGAACTTTCGCATAGGAACGGCCGGGCAACCCGAGCGCGATGAATTTAAGCCAATTGCACAGGAGGGCTATAAAGTCGTGATCAATTTGGCTATGCACGATTCTACCTACGCCATTAGTGATGAGGGCAACCTTGTGACCCGCGAGGGTATGAATTATTTTCATTTACCCATCCCCTTTGAAACCCCCACCCGTGATCAACTCATGCAATTTATTGCATTAATGAAAATCTACCGCAATGAGAAGGTATTTGTGCATTGCGCCCTGAACCTGCGTGCATCGGTATTTACGCATCGCTATTTAACATTGGTCGAACACCTAGATAGCGAATCAGCCACTTCTCCCTTTTTAAGAGATTGGGACATCACTCCGCCTTGGGCTGTACTCATGCACCTCAATAAGAGTGATTTACCCATTGACTAAAATCAAAGTGACCAAAAGTACACATTAACCTGTGATTTTCCAAACCAGCTGCTCTATACTGGCCGCCCATTTAGCAAACTGAGAATCCACTATGAATCGCCCCAGCGAAAGAGCAGCCAACGAATTACGCTCCATCAGCCTCACCAAAGACTTTACCAAGCACGCCGAAGGCTCTGTTCTTATCTGTTTTGGCGATACCAAAGTGATCTGCAATGCAAGTATTGAAAACAAAGTGCCCGGCTTCTTGAGGGGGCAAAATCAAGGCTGGATCACGGCTGAATATGGCATGTTACCTCGCTCAACCGGTACCCGCATGGGTCGCGAAGCGGCTCGCGGAAAGCAAGGAGGGCGCACGGTCGAAATTCAACGACTCATCGGCCGTTCATTAAGAGCAGCCATCGATCTTGAAGCCCTGGGCGAGCGCACAATCACCATTGACTGCGATGTCATCCAAGCCGATGGCGGTACACGCACCGCCTCCATTACCGGCGCCTGGGTCGCATTGGCTGAGGCCATCAACCGTCTAATTCGAGCAGGCGAGCTGACCAGGAACCCGATTTTACGCAAAGTAGCCGCCATTTCCGTGGGTATTTATCAAGGACAAGCCGTTCTGGATCTAGACTATCCAGAGGACTCTGCCGCAGACACCGATATGAATGTAGTGATGGCCGATGATGGCGGTATTATTGAGCTTCAAGGTACTGCCGAAGGCACTCCTTTCTCTGAGCAAGAATTCCAATCGATGTTCCAGTTGGCCAAAGAGGGCATTAGCCAACTTCACAGACTTCAACAAGAGTGCATAGATAGCGAGTGAGTTCCAAAAGCCAACTACCCTTAGTTGAATTTGTCATTTTAATGGCCGCCGCCATGTCACTGGCGGCCTTTTCAATCGATGCCATGCTGCCTGCCATGGGTATCATTGGGCATGATTTTGCCTTAGCCGATTCCAACGACACCCAATTCATTGTTATTTTATTATTCGCCGGCATCGGCATTGGACAAATTTTTTACGGCCCCCTCTCCGATGCCATTGGCCGCAAGCCCGCTTTTGGAATAGGCCTGCTGCTATTTCTTTTTGGTAGCATCATTGCCTGGCAAGCCACCGAATTCTATATATTATTACTTGGGCGCTTTATCCAGGGTTTGGGGGCTGCCGGCTCGCGCGTCGTGAGCCGCGCCATTATCCGCGATCTTTACAGTGGCCGCACAATGGCTAAGATCATGTCGCTCATTATGAGCATTTTTATTTTGATTCCCGCTATTGCTCCCACGGTTGGTCAGGCTATCTTATGGATGGGGCACTGGCGTTCCATCTTCCTAGCTTTCATTGTTTTTGGCTTATTGACTTTGCTATGGCTACACTGGCGATTACCCGAGAGCTTAGAGCCAGGGCAACGACGAGCCTTTACATTCCGAAGCTTATGGGCAGGCATCAAAGAGGTCTTTACAAACCCCGCTTCATTTTATTATGGCTTATGCAGCGGGCTCACCTTTGGCTCCCTCGTGGGTTATCTCAATAGCGCTCAACAAATTTTTCAAGGCTACTTCAAGACCGGCGACCGCTTTGCTTTCTATTTTGGCGCAATCGCCCTATCCATTGGAGCGGCGGCACTGTTTAATGCGCGAATTGTCGAGCGCTATGGGATGAAATCAATCATCACCAAAGCACTCATTGCTTTGGCTACGCTATCACTGACTTTTTTGATCTACATGCTAAACCTTGAATCCCTAGCCAATGTGCACCTGGGGATCTTTTTAGCCTATATTATCTTGAGTTTTTTTTGTTTAGGGCTATCTTTTGGCAACTTTAATGCACTGGCCATGGAACCCATGGGGCACATGGCTGGCCTTGCCTCATCTGTAATTGGCTCGCTCTCAACCTTTGTATCCCTCGCCGTTGGGACTCTCATCAGTCAACTCTACAACGATACACTACTACCCACCACCCTGGGATTTTTATTGCTGTCACTGATGGCCATGGGGTTGATGCGACGCCTACAGCCGTGATTAGAGGAACTTAAATTACGTTTTTGGGGGGAAGCCTTGGCCTCAATGCAAACGCCACAAGGAAACACAAAACAAGCAAGATAATAGTGGATATATAAATTGTGTCTGTGCTGCCGGAATTCGAAACAGTCAGCATAATTACCAGAGTATTAATGGCTGGAAAATGAATGAGCGATAGCACAACCCCGCACCCATAGAGTTTCCAAGCCTTCTTTGTATTACCCTTCTTTTTTTGACGAACCGCCAAAATCAGCAAAATGGGTACAAGGAGTGGAGCTGGCAAACCCACAAACATGAGCAGCAAGAAAAAGCCAGTCCAGTCTACCACGGCAATTCATCACCATCGGCATGCCAAAAGCGACCGCTACTTTCTAAGCTCAGCTCATCAATGCGCTGCATTAGGCGCTCGGCCGCCTCATCTGGGGTGACATTACCCACTCCACCAATCATTTCAGTTCCCACCAAACCTGGGTGCAACAAAGCAACCGCCACTTGTTTTGAGCGAAGATCTTGAGCGAGTGAAACCCCCGCTATATTGAGCGCAACCTTGGACATGCGATAGCCATAACGACCACCACTGGTATTGTCTGCAATTGACCCCATTCGACTGCTTATCATGGCCACTTTAGACCCAGGCACTAGATTGGGGAGCAGAGCCTCAGTAACCCGCAATGGCCCCAGGGCATTGGTATTAAACTGATCGACAATACTGTCATAGTTGATATCACCCAGCACTTCATCTCTCAAAATACCCGCGTTATTGATCAACAAATCCACCTGAATATTGCCAAGGCGTTCTTGCATACGCGCCACGTCCTCCGCTTTGGAGACATCGATACCATCGAGTACTTGGACGCCCAACGCCGACAAGGCCTCAGATGATCGACGACAAACCGCAAAAACTTGATGCCCTCGCTCAACGTGAATGTTACACAGAGAAAGCCCGATCCCACGATTGGCACCCGTGATGACAACGTTCATATAACCTCCAGTATTGAGAATTACTCTGCCTTATGGAAAATCAAATCCCACACGCCATGCCCCAACTTTTCGCCACGGCGCTCAAACTTGGTCTCAGGGCGCCACTCGGGTCTGTCGGCAAAACAGCCCTCACCCTGAGTATTGCGAAGAGAGGAAGCGGTCATTACCGCCATCATATGCTCGGCGTATTCCTCCCAATCGGTCGCCAGATGACAACAACCACCAGGAGCCAGCTTGCTGGCAATATGCTCTATAAAAGCGGGCTGAACAATACGGCGCTTGTGGTGCTTTTTCTTATGCCATGGATCGGGGAAGTACAGCTGAAAGCGCGCCAGGCTCTGATCAGCAATGCAGTCATCGAGCACATCGATGGCATCGGCCATATAAACCCGAAGATTGCTCAAACCCAATTTGCGAGCGGAATTAATCAAACGCCCTACACCTGGTGGATGCACCTCAATACCCACAAAATCTTTATCGGGCTCAGCCTCGGCCATGGCCAGCAGCGAGTCGCCCATACCAAAGCCGACCTCAACCACTAAAGGCGCATGGCGGCCAAAGGTCGCTTCAACATCCAAAGGCCCATCAAATAGGCTCAAGCCATACACAGACCAAGCTTGCTCAAAGCCCGCTCGTTGTCCATCGGTCATACGACCCGCTCGAATCACATAGGAGCGGATGGATTTCTTTTTATACTCAGGTTTAAATTCTAAGGTCATGGCTGTGGATGAAATCGATAGTGGCCAGTAATGTTGTAGTCAAAGAGCATATCATCGGCTTTAGGCCCCCAACCAATGTTATGCACAATCAAGTAACGGGTGCCTTCTGCATTTTTCTTTCCAGACACAATGCCAATATGAGGGAGGTTATTGGGCAACATCCAACTCACGATATCTCCTGGCAAGTAGTCTTCAGCATTACTCGTGATGGGCAGGCTGCTGCCTTTGCGTTTAAAAAATGTCTGTAGATTAGGCACTCGTCGATGATCAATATTGGTGTCTGGGCGACTTAAACCCCATATGCGCTTAGATGGGTAGGCCGAAAAATTCGCTTTCATATCTTCGTGAACCAACTGCTGCAAATCAATGCCCAAGGCTCGATAGCTGCGAACGACCACATCGGTACACACTCCGATATTCGCAGGCACATCGCCATTAGGGTAGGGAATTTTGCGGTAAGCACCATTATAGATGACGGAATGCTCCGTTCGCTCCATCGCCGCTTTCGATAGGCGCTCTGCAAAGCTCTGCGCCCACGAGCTGGTCGCAACCATTATAAGAAGAAGGAAAGCAAAATGACGCATAAGAAGACCTAAAAACAATAATGGGCTATGATAACACAACGGCTTTCAATGCCAAAAACTCAATGGGTGGATACTACAAACATGCAAATTTATCGTCTTTGGGTCTTAACTCTGATGCTCATCAGCTTCCCCTCATGGGCTCAAATGACTCAAAAACCCTCTTCTAGCCGGGTCGACTTCAGTAAAATTCAGAGCAAGACGGCGGAGCTTCGCTACCTAAAGAAAATTGACTCCCTACAAGATTTTGATGCTCTTGCCCGTGTTTACCATGAGGGAACAGCCTTCGCTATCCCTCACCTGCTCTTTGTCATCGATCGAGAAAAAAATGCTATTTACTATATCAACTCTCGTTACTATCGCTATCACAAAGACTTTTTACAAGCCATGCACTGGGTATTGGACGATAAAAATTTCAATGAAAACACTTACTTTTCTCCCAATCGACGATTCATTGCCGGGACACTCGCTTGGCAAAATGCTCTACAGCAATATAGCTATGAATTTTGGGAGGGAGATTTGATACCGGCCGAGCAAATAGAGCTGAGCTTTAACTTAGTGAATGACACTTTTTTTAAGCCGGTGGCTTTCAAGCCAAACTCAACACGACAAGATCAACTCTCCGTAGACCTAAATATCAAGAGAATAAGTCATCAGGAGATCACCAACAACAGACCCTACCTAGCCCTCAATACCGCTGACGCCATTGGGCAAATTCGGCTTATAACCACCATTGATGAGAATACTGAACTGGCACCGACAGATATCGTCGTGCTCACGGAAACGCCCCTTTATATCGCGCCAGTCTCAGGCATTATTTTAGACCAACCCTCCACTGCACTCTCGCACGTCAATCTCCTTGCAAAAGGCTGGAAAATCCCAAACCTCTATATAAAAGATGCCCTAGACACTCTAGCCCCTCTCAAAGATCAATGGGTGTCGCTAAAAGCCAACTCAACCAGCTACTCAATCACCCCCCTCAGCAAACAGGAGATCATTGAGTATCAACAACACTTAACCCAGCAACAAACTCAGTCCATTAAGAAAGCCGCTGGAACACTTTCGATCAAACAGCTAGCCTCACTCAAACAACTCAAAAAAGAAGATAGCCTGGCCTATGGAGCGAAAGCGGCCAATTTAGCCGAAGTTAAAAATGCCCATATTCTGAACGTTCATGTCCCCGAAGGCTTTGCCATCCCCTTTTATCACTACCAAGAATTTATTCAGAAAAATGGCCTTGACCGAACCATTAGCACACTATTAGATGACTCTGAATTGATGAGCCAACGCCATGCTCGCAGAAAAGCACTAGCTAGCCTTCGCCACCAAATGATTAACGCCCCAATGCCTGAAAAATTACAGACGGAAATCATACAACAATGGCAAACTCAACTGTATGGAAAAGGCGTTTTTGTTCGCAGCTCATCCAACGCTGAAGATATTCCCGGATTTAGCGGTGCAGGACTTTATACCACCGTACCCAATGTAGTCCGAGAGGAAGACATTATTATCGCCGTCAAAACCGTCTGGGCCTCTCTGTGGAATTTCGAAGCCTTTGAAGCTCGAAGCCAACACCCTATCGATCACCGCTCCGTTTATATGGGAGTGCTGATCCAAGAAGGAGTCGATATGGAAAGCAGCGGCGTAATGATCACCAAAGATCCGTTTGATAAAAACCATCGAGGGGCACTATACATCAGCGCGAAACGAGGACTTGGCATCGCCGTTGTGGAAGGCAAAAAAATCGCTGAACAAGTGATGTACATGTATCACTCCCATAGCATCAGCGTTTTGACTCGCTCAAATGATGATACACTGCTAAGCTTTGATAACAACGGTGGCATTAAAAAAACGACAATCACCAATGAACGCCGAGTACTGACCGACAATATGGTCATCACACTCAGAGACATCAGTCAAGCCATCAAATCCCTATTTAAAGGCACTGAGCAAGATATTGAGTGGGGCTATCATCAAGGTCGATACTATATTTTGCAAGCACGCCCATTTGTGGAGTAATCCTACTTGAAATATGTACACTTATTTACATTAATCATTACCCACAAAAAGTTTTTTGCGCCAAAAAAAATAACAATCCTAAAAAATTATTTTGTATCGGCTTAATTTGCAAAAATACACATTCTTTGTGTTAAGATTTTGAATGTTCAAGCTAGTATCAAACAGTGGTTAATTGCTTTGTGACTATTAACTAACGCACCCATTTATCAATAAGAAGGTTAGCCATGAGCCAAGCGTCCGTCAATCAAGTACCTGTTAGCCAATCAATTTATTCCACACAAGATATCAAAGTAGACGATGAAATTGATCTTAGCGCTTTGTTCAATAATTTGTGGAAAAAGCGCTTAGTTGTTTTATTGAGCGCGCTATTATTCGGCCTAATGGGTGCAGCTTATTTTTTTACCGCTTGGTTTAACCAACCTACAATCAATACCGCATCACTTGAAGTTCGCTTTAATTTTCCAGAAATTCAAAATGGCACTTATCCAAATGGCCAAACTTTTTCTTTAAATGACTTGCTCGCACCACCCATCCTCAGCCTGGTCTACAAACAGCATCAACTGCAAAAATACTCCATTTCTCAAAGCGACTTTACAAAAGCCATTCAAATCACTCCGTATGCCAGTAATCGGGAATTTATTGAGAAAAAATTCAAAGATGCACTCGCCAGCAAAGATCTATCTGCCGCTGAAATTGACGAAATTAATGAAAATTACACCAAGGCACTAGCTGCAGCCAACCTACGCTTTGCTAAAATCACCCTAACTTTCGATAGCAAGCTGGCGATACCTCAAGACATTATGCTCAAAATACTCGCATCTTTACCCCCCACCTGGGCTTCAGAAAGTATTGAAAGCTATGGCGTGCTCGATATCGCCTCTGCTAATATCGGCCCTCTGGATAAAGGCTTGCTTAACAACTATGAATATATGGTTGCCGCTCAGTACCTAGAAGACTACCTGGCTTATGTGGAAAAATCTGCATTAAATCTGCAAAAGGATGAGGTGGGTCGTCTCATCATAGATCCAGATACTCAGTTAAATATTGATGATGTAATCGAAGAAATCAATAATCTGCGTGAGTTTAATGTGAGTGTACTCCAACGCTCCTTTGCCGTTGCTCCGGTTGTTAGAGATAAAGAAGAAGCGGTTTTTTATTTACAAAATCAAATTATTGTTAATGAAGAAACTCTGCAGCAACTCAATCGCCAAGCGGCTGTTGTGGATCAAGCCTACAAGCAATTGCTAGGAGTTAATCAGCCTACCCCCTCCTTAAGCAGTTCAAGCAATAGCGAACGATTGGGCTATCCAACTCAGTATGGGGATGAATTTTTGACCCGTTTAATGTCCATTGGTGATGAGCTTTCCGAATCAAAGTTCAAACAATCACTGCTCGATCGCGAGGTATAACTAAATCTGGTGTATCAAAGGGTTGAAAAAGAGCGGCGTATCCGGTTAATTTTAAGTTGCTAAACAAACAAATTAACATAGGAGATACGCCACCATGAGCAAGAATAAAGTAGTTGAA
>CAXQRU010000092.1:0-36513 GCA_964226685.1 Polaribacter sp.
TACACGACGCTCTTCCGATCTCTTAATGTTAATTAAAAAGATATAGATAAATCAGGGTGTAACTTTGATAGCTCACGCTTAAATACAGTCATAATGGCCTGTAAACTTTCAGCGTCATCGGCTTCAAAACGCAAGGTCAATGCGGCCGAGGTATTGGAGGCTCGCACTAGGCCCCAACCATTGCTGTAGTCAATTCTCAAACCGTCGAGTAGATTTTGTTTGCCATCGCCAAAATCTCCTTGTTCAATCATCGTTTTGACAATGTCATGTTTTTTGTCTTCATCAACAGAAATAATGATTTCAGGGGTAGAGGGCGGTGCACCAAAGCTTTCAAACGCGCTATCGATATCTTGATCTCGAATGGTTAAGATTTCCATTAGCCTCGCTGCACTGTACATACCATCATCAAAACCATACCAGCGCTCTTTAAAGAAAATATGCCCAGAAAATTCCCCACCTAAAAGCGCTTCCGTTTCTTGCATTTTGCTTTTCATATGAGAGTGGCCAGTCTTCCACATGATAGGACGACCACCGTAACTGGAAATGACTTTGCTGAGTTCGCGGGTCGACTTCACATCAAAAATCACATCGCAGCCTGGGTTACGCGATACCACATCTTTAGCAAAAAGCATCATCAATCGATCTGGCCAAATAATATTACCTTCAGGTGTTACCACAACTAATCGATCGCCATCGCCATCCAAAGCAATACCTAAGTCCGCTTCCACTTCTTTTACTTTGTCAATCAAGGCCACTAAATTATTGGGGTCTGACGGATTGGGGGGGTGATTGGGAAAACTGCCATCGATCTCGCAAAATAACGGCGTCACATCGCAACCTAACTCTTCGAACAATTGAGGAGCCACTCTGGAAGTTGCGCCATTTGCCGCATCCACCACTACATGTAAGTGACCCGCCAAAGCCACATCTGAAAAAATCCTCTCGACATATTCATCGACAATGGATAGATCTTCATGATTCCCCATTCCCAAATGAAAATTACCGGCTTCAATGGTTTGTTTTATTGCTTGGATACGGTCATCCGATAAAGTTTTACCTTTAATCAAAAATTTAAAGCCATTGTATTGTTTTGGGTTATGACTGGCGGTCACCATCACGCCACTGCTGGTGCGATCGGAGGTTAACGCAGCAAAGTTCATTAATGGAGTCGGCACCAAACCAATGTCTAACACATCACAGCCCGTGCTTAAAATCCCTTTGATCAGGCGCTCACACAATACTTGGGAGTGCTCACGCCCATCGCGCGCGACGACTAAGGCTTGATCCCCTTGGTCGAGGGCCTCACTTGCAATCGCTTTACCAATTAACTCGGCCAGCTCTTCAGTCAGCTCCTCACCCACGACTCCACGAATATCATAGGAGCGAAAAATCACATCTGGCATATGCGTTTTATCGCTCCAAACATCCTTAGCGGGAGATTCTTTTGGTGCAATCTCTGCTTTATCGACAATTAATAAGGATTCTTCCGATGGTAGTTTCGGGCGCTCTGGCAAATCATCATCTGTTTTAGGCACTTCGATACCATCAATACCCTCTTCCAATTCTTTCTTGCCAGCTTCCAGTAATGCCTTGGTCGCCTCAAATGCATCGACTTCTTTGCCGTTAAACCAGCGCATCGCAAATACAGCCACCCCCGTAACTACTACCACAAAAATGACTAAAAGCGCGATATAAAAAAACTCTCCTTGTACCACTTCGCCCGCCAACGAATCAGAGGGTGTGAACGTTAAGGACCAGTGACTTCGATCAATGCTTTGTTTAATCGCTTCATAATTACCGGCCACGCCACCACTCAAAAACACAGTTTGCACTCGATCAATATTTTGAGTAATTTGGTAAGCGCCTTGAGAGGCATTGGATGAAAGCGATTGTTTCAAAACATCAAGATTCAATATCAACAATGCAGTACCGTCGACGATATCATCGCTGCCTTGAATCGATCGAGCCAGCATCAATTGGTATGGCGGTTTACCAATCACTTCCGGTTTAACCGTTTGATCTTTTTCAGCACGGTTGATCATATGCTTTTCAAGATTCGTTAAACTCTCATCTTCGATAATTTTTTGCGCTCGATCCACTTCAAAAAAACGTAGACTGACAAACTCATTCTTCAACGTCGATTGAGTGGCTTTTTGGTATTGTTGTAATTGTTGCTCATCTCCATCACGGATGGCTTTTGCAAGCGCTTCATCCTTTGAGTAGTCAGCAAGCGTTCGATCGATTTTGGTAAGGTAAGACTGCACTTGACGCGCCTGCTCTTTAACCGTCTTTTCAAATAATGCTTGCAATTCGTCTTGATAAGATCGATCGATCCACTGATACCAAACGACCAAGGCAATCACGGCTGTTACGACAAAACTACCTACCCCGGCAATCAGCTGCTGTTTGATGGCTCGACTTAACGACTTACTCTTTTTCATAGGCAGACAACAAATGGTTAGAAATAAAATGAATGATTTCTCTAGCTAACTGCGCTTTGCTAGCTAGAGCCAACGGGTGTTCTTGCTCTGCCGTAATTAAAGTCACGGCGTTATCGTCACTATTAAATCCAATCCGTTGATCCGCTACATTGTTCGCAATAACCATATCGAGCTGCTTGCGCTCGCGTTTGGCCTTTGCGTATTCAATAACATGTTCCGTTTCTGCCGCAAAACCCACCACCAAAGGCCGACTCTGGAGCTTGGCAATCGTGGCAATCACATCGGGATTTTTCACCATTTCAATGGTCATGGTATCGGCACTGGTTTTTTTCATTTTTTGGGTGGCCACATGCGCAGGCCGAAAGTCAGCCACAGCCGCGCTACCAATAAACACATCACAAGACTCAGCAACCGACATAGCCGCCGCCAGCATATCCTCGGCCGATATAATGTTGATAAGCTCGGCTTTAGGAGGCACAGGAATATTCGTTGGCCCGCTGATTAATGTCACTCGGGCGCCCTGATCAATCGCCGCCTGCGCTAAAGCATAACCCATTTTTCCAGAGCTATGATTAGAGATATAGCGCACGGGGTCGATTGCTTCTCGGGTAGGGCCGGCCGTAATCACAAAATGCCGCCCAGCCAGGGTACCAGCCTGAAAATGCTCAGCCACCGCTTGGGCTAGCTCACCCGGCTCTTCCATACGCCCCATACCCACATCACCGCAAGCTTGGCCACCACTGGCCGGCCCTAGCTGGATCACACCTCGTTCAACCAATGTCTTTAAATTGGCCTGAGTCGCCTGATGAGACCACATCGCTTGGTTCATGGCCGGGGCGATCAATAAGTCGCATCGTCTGGCCAAACACACAGTCGTTAACAAATCATTGCCTTGGCCTTGAGCTAAACGCGCAATCACATCGGCACTGGCGGGCGCAATAATGATGGCATCGGCCCAACGAGCCAATTCAATATGCCCCATAGCCGCTTCAGCGTTATGATCGAGCATATCGGTGTGCACTGGATTGCCCGAAAGCGCCTGTAAGGTGAGGGGGGTAATGAACTCTTGAGCAGCGGGGGTCATCACCACCCGAACCTCGGCGCCCAAGTCTTGTAAACGACGAACCAGCTCCGCACTTTTATAAGCCGCGATACCACCGGAAACACCGACCAAAATTTGTTTGTGTGTAAGTGGTTGCGTACTCATCATTGGCCTGTTTATCAAGGATTGCAAACCCTGTACCTTACCACTTCACTGCGGGTGGCGCCAAGCATTGGCGGCTTACTCATCGTTTAAATTTTCAGAGTTATAAAACCAAAAAACGATCAATTATTGACCTTGTCGACATAAATGATTATGATCAATTTATCCGACTGCTCACCAAGTTGTAACGGGGATTGAAAATGGCTGTTTAATTTTCGAGCTAGGTGATTCACTTCCAACAACATTGATTTTAAAGGATGAAAATCATGGTTAATACTGGCCTTATTTATACTTCATTTGATGACGAACGCTTCAAAAAAGCGACAATCATTCTCGCCAAAATTTTTGAAGCAACCACACTGTCTGAAGAAAATATTCCTATGATATGGAACACGTTCAACAGGGGTGGAATCATTTTTGTAACCCACTACTCCATAAAAATAGCAGCCCAGGCTGCTGGTGTTGAGGTGACAAACGAATTCACCAATGCACTCATTGTTTATGCCAAAAAAGCAAACGGCATTTATACCGATTAACAAAATAGGTCGCTCCACACAACCAACACAAACTTGCTTTTGTAAGTTTGTGTTGGTCACTTACACTATTGACCTCTCGACAAGCTTATATACAATAACTGCCAATAAAAACCTCACGACAAAGGAATGTTTATGTCCATACGCCACTGGCCCCAAAATGAAAGACCCCGAGAAAAATTGATTCAATCCGGCGCCCAGAGCCTAACAGACGCGGAGTTATTGGCGATTTTTTTACGCACCGGCATCAAAGGCCAATCCGCCGTTGATTTAGCAAGACAATTGATTCTTGAATTTGGCAGCTTAGCCGCATTAATGGGAGCTTCCAGGGAACAATTTTGCCAAGCCAAGGGTCTGGGCGATGCCAAATTCGCACAATTGCAATCAGTCATGGAAATGGCCAAGCGCTATTTCGCTAGCGAACTGCAAAAGCCCATCAGCGCCAGCAGCAGCCAAACCGTCAAAGCCTATGTCGCCAGCCAAATGCGCGGTCTGAGCCGCGAAGCCTTCGCCGTACTGTGCCTCGACAGCCAATTCCAACTCATTCATTTTGAAACGTTGTTTTGGGGCACCATCAACAGCACTGAAGTTCACCCCAGAGAAGTGGTCAAACTGGCTTTGCAACATAACGCCAACGCTTTAATCCTAACCCACAATCATCCCTCTGGCGTGACCACGCCAAGCGCGGCCGATATCCAAATCACCCAGCAACTTCAGCAAGCACTAAGCCTTGTAGACATTCAAATACTGGATCATTTGATTGTTGGTGGCCACGAGGTTAGCTCCATGGCCGAGTTGGGTTTGATGGATAAGGCGTACTAACACGCTCCATCTTAGCGCGGCTAATTAGCGTTTCACAAAGGCTTTCCTGGCTCGGTGCTCGTCATGATTGGCTGTTTGGAAAATTCCTCATACCAAGCAGCCAATTTTGGAGCAACAGGACGCCAATCGATATCGCCAGACAGGCGATAATCCAGCAAACCCAAAGCGCAAGCTAGGCTGACTTCATACAACTGAATCTCTTCGCCAGGCTGAGCACGTTCTTCCAAATACTTTAAAGTATTCAAGATAGTTTTGAAGCGCCGCTCAAACCAAGGTTGATAGTGATACTGTTCGGGTCGTTTTAATTTCTCAATCACCACATCGATGGCACTGTCGATAATGCCATCGGCAAATCCCATATTGGCCACGTGCTGCCAGACATTGACCGTCATGGGCAGCAAGTTAATGTCAGGATTGATCGAGCAAAAATAATCGACTATCAAATGGCTCTCAGTCAACGCCTGATCATTGGGCATAATCAAGGTCGGCACTTTCATCAGAGGGTTATACTTGGCCAACGTAGGATCATCTTCCCATTGATTCACAACCTCAATATCGACCATATCGTCGAGCTTAAGCAACTGAATCACCATTCGAACTTTGCGTGCGTAAGGTGAGGTGGTGCTGATTAATAAACGCATAGTATTCTCCAATGAAGGTTACCAAGAACCTGTGTTTTCCATGGATGCCCATGGCTCTTGAGGAGCAAGCTTCTCCCCCGCTTGAAGCAGCTCAATAGAAATGCCATCCGGTGAGCGAATGAAAGCCATATAGCCATCGCGAGGCGGGCGGTTAATGATCACGCCATGATCCATTAACGCTTGGCAAGTCTCGTAAATATTATCGACTCGATAGGCAAGGTGACCAAAATTGCGGCCACCCGTATAAGCCTCAGTATCCCAGTTATAAGTCAATTCAACCAGTGGAGCTTTGTCCGATTTTGCACGCTCAACATCGTTGGGCGCAGCCAAAAATACGAGAGTAAAACGGCCCTGCTCATGATCTTGGCGACTCACCTCAACCAAACCCAGCTTGTTACAATAAAAGTCCAAAGACTCTTCCAAATCGCGCACGCGAACCATTGTATGTAAATACTGCATAGCCACCTTATTTTATGGATAAATAATCGTCTTTTAACTTTACATAGTTACTCGCAGAGTAACTGAAAAATGCCCGCTCGTTATCAGTGAGTGGACGAGCTGCTTTACAAGGACTACCCATATAAACATAGCCACTTTCAAGGCGTTTTCCAGGCGGTACCACACTGCCCGCACCGAGCACCACCTCATCTTCTATCACAGCACCATCAAGCACGATCGCACCAATGCCAATTAAAATTTGATTGCCGATCGTGCAGCCATGCAAAACCGCACTGTGACCAATGGTCACCTCTTCACCAATGATCAAAGGCCAACCATTTTCATTGAAACTACTCGCATGAGTGATGTGCAACACCGCATTGTCTTGCACACTGGTGGCCCTGCCAATGCGAATGTGGTGCATATCGCCCCGAATGACCGCTTGCGGCCATACTGAGCAGTCATCGCCAAGGCTGACATCACCAATCACAGTAGCCTGCTCATGAATAAAGACTCGCTCTCCCAATACGGGCGTTGTTGATAAGTAAGGGTTCATAGCGCACCAATCAGTAAAGTCCACTAGGTTAATCGTATCGTACAAGGATTATCAAGCTGTTAAGCTATAAATGACACCTAAAACATCCAATTGATTTGGCCTAGCTGCACTGATGATCTATCATGTCGTCAAATAATGTTTGAGATTACATAATGAAAAACCCTCTGCTGGAAAATCATCGCTTCCCACCTTTTAATAGTATTAACAATGGACACATAGAAACCGCCATCGAGGCTCGTATTCAAAATGTCTTTGATGTTTTGGAACAATGTTTACAAAACATCAAACATAACAAGCTAGCCCCTAGCTGGGATAACCTCGTTGGGCCACTGGAAGAAGCTCAAGATCTTCTTAACCAAGCCTGGTCACCCGTTAGCCATCTTAATGGTGTCTGCAACAGCGAAGAACTCAGAGCCGTTTATGGGCGCTGTTTACAGAAATTAACCGAATTTGCGACCAGCCTTGACCAGCACAAGCCTCTATTTTTAGCCTACAAACAACTGGCTGAAAGCGATGCCTTTAATCGCCTCGATTCCGCTCAACAAAAAGTCATTCACGATGCATTAAAAGATTTTCGTCTAGCGGGTGTTGACCTCGATGAAACCAGCAAGGCTCGGTATGGTGAACTGCAAAAGCGCCTGTCTGAGCTATCCACACAATTCTCCAATAATGTGTTAGATGCAACCGCAGGCTGGTATTGGCATACCGACAATATCGATGATCTGGCGGGGGTACCAGCCACAGCAATCGATGCCGCCAAAGACGCAGCCGAAAAAAAATCCCTCCAAGGCTATGTCATTACGCTAGATTTTCCACCCTATCTCGCCGTGATGACCCACTGCCACAACCGCGCACTAAGGGAGCTGCTATATCGCGCCTTTGTCACGCGAGCCTCGGAACTTGGCATGGCGACCGGCGATACTGATCCACTAAAATGGGACAATACAGCCATCATCAATGAGATATTAGCGCTCCGACACGAGCTTGCCGAGCTACTTGGATTTCATCATTATGCTGAACTATCCTTGGCCAAAAAAATGGCCGATCAGCCCAGTGATGTCATTGAATTTCTCCTCACGCTTGCCGAGCGCAGCAAACCCTATGCTGAAGCCGACCTTGCTGAACTCACTGAGTTTGCCGATATCGACCGGATCGAATCTTGGGATTTTATGTATTACTCAGAAAAACTCAAACAAGCGAAATACGCCGTTTCACAGGAAGAGTTAAGGCCCTACTTCCCAGCTAACAAAGTGATTGAAGGCATGTTCACGGTAGCCTCCAATTTATTTGGAATCACTATTGAGGATGAGATAAACCAGGATGTATGGCACCCAGACGTTCGTTTCTACCGAATTAAACGCGATGGCAATATCGTCGCCTACTTTTATCTAGACCTCTATGCCCGCGAACATAAACGTGGCGGGGCATGGATGGCCGATGCACGTACTCGCCGACTGCAAGGCAATAGTGTGCAACTGCCCATTGCCTACCTAACCTGCAACTTTTCCGCACCTGCAGGAGGCAAACCCTCACTATTGACCTTCGATGAAGTCACCACCCTATTTCATGAATTCGGACATGGCTTACACCATATGCTCACCGAGATGGTTTATGCCGCTGTCAGTGGTATCAGTGGTGTGCCCTGGGATGCCGTCGAACTGCCCAGCCAATTTTTAGAAAATTGGTGCTGGCAAAAGGAAGTGATTCCATTAATTTCTGGGCATCACCAAACTGGCGTCCCCTTACCAGCTTCACTACTGAATAAACTGCTTGCTGCCAAGCACTTTCAGTCTGGCTTACAAATGTTAAGGCAAGTAGAATTTGCTCTGTTTGATATGCTTTTGCACAGCGAGTACGACCCTAATAACCCTAAAAGTGCTCAATCTGTCATCGACGGTGTGCGCCAACAGGTGTCTGTGATTTTCCCACCGGAGTTTAGCCGTTTTCAAAATAGCTTCAGCCATATTTTTGCAGGAGGTTATGCCGCTGGCTACTACAGTTACAAATGGGCAGAAGTACTCTCAGCTGATGCCTTTTCACTATTTGAGGAAAACGGGATTTTCGACCAAGATACGGGCAAGCTCTTTTTGGATAACATACTTTCCAAGGGGGGCTCTCAAGAGCCACATATCTTATTCAAAAAATTTCGCGGCCGAGCACCCACCATCGATGCACTATTACGACACAGCGGCATGGACAAGGCGAGCTAAATGAGCAAAATCAAAAAACGATTTATTGCCGGCGCAGTTTGCCCACGCTGTAGTGAGATGGACAAAATTTTTACTTATCAAGAAGACAATAAGTCAATGAGAGCCTGTGTGAGTTGCGACTTTGTAGACGAAATGAGGATTCAAAGCACACCTTCTGAACTTGAAACCCGAGTCAATAAAAAAGAGGTGGAAGAACAGGTAGTTAAAATTCAACTTACCCCGCCAAAATCATAAATTGTAAAACAATGCCCATCAATAAAATGCCAGGCAAGCCTGGCACTAATTTATTTTTGATTTTCTTTCCACTTCAAAAACTCTTCATACTCCTGCCAACGACGAAAACGCTCATACTCTCGAGAGTTTTTATCTTTGGCCTCACGCCAACGCTGGTATGAATCGTAATCGGTTGGAGCATCGCTGTTATATTCAACCTCTGAACTGGGTGCTGCAGGAATTTCTTGTGTTACTCGTTCTTGAGATCTACCCCCTCCAGCAGGATCAAAAACTCCATCTTCGCCCGATATTAAACCAGGTCCCCGCTTAAAACCTTCCGAGGTCTCCCAACCATCATCAGCAGGCCCTGTAACTTGACAACCTACCAAGACACCAACCACAACTGCAGCAAATACTATTCGTTTCATAATCTAAAAATCACTCAAAATGGACGCTGTACTTAGAAGCCACAATCTAAACTAAGTTCATAATTTCCCACAAAAAAGACACAAAAAAATAGGGGGCAAAGCCCCCTAATAGAACAAGTATATAAGCCTAAATTAGAACTTAACTCGCGAACCTACCGCGAAACCATCTACGTCGTCATCGCCGTTAACATCCGTTTCATAAGTGCGGTAAGTGGCCCATAGTTCTACACCACTAACAACATTATAAACGTAAGCAACGCCAAGCGACTCAGAGTCATCAGCACCCAACTCTTCGGTTATACCATAATCCAAAGATAGAGCGTGCTTACCAGTTTTATAGCCTATTTTAGCATAAAGGTTTTCAGCATCATCTCCAACCTGCTCTTGCTCACTATAAGATAAAGTAAAGTTTAGGCCGTTACCCAATAGAAGCGAGGCGGAAGCAGACAAAGTGTCATTATTATCATCTTCATCACTAACTAGACCAACAGCAGCTGAAAATTTGGTGCCACTGAAATCACCACTGTAGCGTAAAGCAAAGTCAGTGTCATCACCATGCATGTGACTCACTGCAGCGGAAAAACCGCTCATGTTCGGAGTATCGTAACGCAAACGGCTTGAGCGACTTCTACCATCAAAGCTTTTGTAGTTATCAACTACTGTAGAACCTACACCATGCGTATAAGATTCAAAGAGATCAGCGTGGCCTGCATAAGCAGCGATAGTGGTGCCAGAAAGATCTTCCTCCGCAGTGCCATTAGAAGCGGGATCACCTTGACCCATACTTACCTTACCAAAACTGCCAGAAAAATAAATATCTGCATAACGCAAATCCTGCACCTGTACGTTAGTTGCTGTAGCAGAGTTCACGGTGTTAGATTTATTCTTTTGAAGTTGTTCTTCAAGACGAGCACCAGCAGTCATACCGTTACCCAAATCGTGAGATACAACGATACGGAAACGAGAACCAGAAGCGTTATTATCAACGTGCTGAGCATCTCGCGAATCAGCTTGAGAATCGTCAGCAATAACAACCGCACGGCTCACTTGACCAGAGATTTTAACTTCGGCCGCTTGCGCACCAGCAGCAGCAACCATAGCACTTAATACTGCAGTAGCTAATAGAGTTTTTTTCATAAAATATGCCTCAATATTATGAGTGATAGTGTGTTCGTCTGCTTTAACGTGAGCTTTTGTTAGCTAAGCTTCTTTGTACAGACATCAGGCTTGTGTATAACACTACCCAAGCGGAAAGGATCTTACCACAGGATTTACAAAAATAAAATACCAAAGAAATTCATTGCGTTATAGACTGTTTTGAAGACCATTTGTGAGGTTTTTGCAAAATAGACTGCCGTTTTGTTGAAAATCGAACAAAAAACGCTCAGGGGTGTCGCATAAAACATCAATGCTGATTTCAAAGCAGCTTTTTTTTGATCAAAATTCCCTTTTTAAATCACGATAGCATCTAAAAAATCGCTTTATATTCCAAAAAAAACTAAAAAAAAGTAATTTTTCACAAATTGTGTGTGCACTGAGTTGTCCTTTGGCTTGAACAAAGGACAACCATTTTTCTATATTGAACCACCCGATTGAATCCTAGCTCTTTCCAAATAGTCCTGATATGCCGGGATAGCAATAGCCGCGAGTACACCGACAGCGGCGACCGCCGTCATTGAATTATTGAATGAGACATAAGCATCACTTACCCCAAATTCAAAGCTCAACTCCATGCCTAGAAACTGCTCATTGTTACTTAGCATCAAGCCAAAACTCCCTGAATCTGGCAATTGCAATTGCTGAGCAGTTGGGAAGCGGTACGGGTCAAAGTCGGCACCAGTGGCATCGGCTAGCAAGCTCACAAGACCAAGGTGGTTGTAATAGCTGTCTCTTGGCAGGTCCTGAATTCGCCCGGTTAATGCCAACACCGCCGCATTGAAATCTACCCCTTGCTCCTGCTGAAGCCACGCGCCAACGGGCTGCTTATCGCGCCCATGCCGCTCAATCAATAACTGAGGGAGAGCGGCTATGGTCAAATGCGATCCTTCTTCCGTCCAATAGAGATGACTGCTCACTGTTTTGACATAGGGGATTTTGGAGACCTCACCCCAAAATAGATTGGGAAAGACTAGGTGATGAATTTCCAAACCATCGACCGTCTTAGTCTCATAACGGACGCCTTCGTAACGCTTTAAATGGCCCAATAGCTTTTGGTATTGCTCCATATCGTTTAAATTAAGCATCAAAAAGGCCCCGACATCATCATTGAC
The DNA here is from genome assembly GCA_964226685.1 of Polaribacter sp. Lineage (GTDB taxonomy): Bacteria > Pseudomonadota > Gammaproteobacteria > Pseudomonadales > Cellvibrionaceae > CAXQRU01. Next base: position 11,757 of record CAXQRU010000092.1, read on the forward strand.
ATACAAGGCTGTTGGGCCAAAGGTATCCACTATTTGATCAACGCTTAAACCCGCTTCAGCTTTGGATAACGATTGCAACTCATCAAAGTCACGCTTCAGGGCCGGAATATTGCTCACAATTCGGTTAAGCTCTTTTGATGAGGGTATATTGAGGGCGAATGCCATACGAGGCTGACCAACCACCTTGAGCTGGCTCATATCGTGGTTCACAACGGGCAAGAACTGACGAATACCTTGGTCGCGAGGCATATCAACCAGCATCTTGAGTCGCGTCTTTCCTTCGCTAACACCGTAACCCAAGGCAAACCCGCTTGATTGATCCAAGCCCAACATTTTGATGGCATATCGATCGCCAAACGCCATCAAAGGCTCAAAAATTGGTAAGGCCTTTTGTGGGTCCAGCCAAATCAGTGGCCCAATGCCGCTGGTGTCGATTTGCTGCTCCATTGCTCCAATTGGCGATTTATGGCTTGCACTCAACACGTCAGGAGTGACACCGATAACTGCTGTAAATCGCTTGGAGGTTTCATCAAAGGTATAAGAGCCCGTCATATGAGCCAGCTGTATTTGACCATCTTTTAGGCTAATTTCAGGGGGCGTAAGATCGGTGAGCCTTTTTGCTAATGGCTCGACTTGATCGGCTTGAATATCGAGACTGGTCTCGATGACGATCGCTGGAACCGGTTGATTGCTAGCAATCAATGCAATTTCGACAGGAGCCACGCTGTGCTTAAACAGAACCTCTGTCATCCACTGTTCGAGGCCTCTAAGGTTTTGAATAACGTTTTGATCAAAGCCTTTTTGAATCGTTTTGGCTTGCTCAACGTAGGCCTCATTGCCTGTAGCGTATCGCAGCCCATGTTCCTGACTCGCCAACCAGAGCCACATGGGCGGCAAGCGAAAATAGGCCATGGTCTCAGCGGGTAAGCGTTGGTTCAGTGTGGCCGCTTGAATTAATGGAGCGGCCATATTCAAATTTGGTGCGGATGTAGTTAACGGCGTTGCGACAGGCTGGCGATCAGACGCCGCATCTTGAGTCGGTTTTTCACAAGCAAGGAGCGTTGCACCCAGCAACAGTGGTAGAATGATTTTGGATTTCATTTGAGGCCTCGGTCTTTAAATTTGGCCTCATTATAGACGATCATAGCAACTGCGGGAGCATCATGAAAAAACTCAGCCAATTCTTTCTCAAAGGCCTTCTCACCATTTTACCGGTGTCAGCTACTCTATATATCTTGTACTGGCTAGGCTCAGTCACCGAAAGTGGATTAGGCTCTCTCTTGAAACTCGTATTGCCCGAGAGCCTCTACATCCCCGGCATGGGCATTATCGCGGGAGCCATTTTGATCGTCATCATCGGCATTTTGGTTAACGCTTATATTATTCAAACCATCGTGGCTTACTTTGAGCGCATTTTGCATCGAATTCCATTGGTAAAAACCATCTACAGCAGCATCAAGGATGTGGCTGACTTTGCCTCAGGCTCAAACGAAGGGCTTCAACAGGTGGTACGTATCCGCATTGGAGAGGCCAGTATTTTGGGGTTTTTAACCAATGACGCGATCAACGTCGAGGGTCAAACACTCTGCGCTGTTTATATACCTCTGAGCTATCAAATTGGCGGAACCACGTTACTACTCGACAAATCGGCTATTGAAACGGTCGATATGGAAGTGAAGGATGCCATGCGTTTTATGCTTACAGCCGGCATTGCTAAGTCGAACTAATCAAGGAGCCGATTACAGGCTCCCCAAAAACTCTTGCTTAGTGACTTGATCCGTTTTAAAGCGCCCACCCAAGGCTCTTGTACTGGTAGTTGACGTGCTGTCTTTAATTCCCCGAGCTTTCACGCAATAGTGGGTCGCATTAATAAAGACTGCCACATCATCAGTTTCCAATAACGTCTGTAGAGCCACAAGAATTTGGCGCGTCAGGCGCTCTTGCACCTGAGGGCGCTTCGCAAAAAAATCCACAATTCGATTGATTTTTGACAGACCAATCACGCGCTTTGCGGGTATATAGGCAACCGTTGCATAACCATCGATGGTGATAAGGTGATGCTCACAGGTGCTGGTCAGACGAATGTCCTTCACGGTCACCATTTCATCGACTTGCATCTTATTCTCAATGCTGGTCACTTTGGGGAACTGGGAATAGTCTAATCCTGAGAAAATTTCATCAACGTACATTTTAGCAATACGCTGAGGGGTTTCGCTTAAGCTGTCATCGCTCAGATCGAGCCCCAAGGTAAATAAGACATCCGTCATTGAGTCCGCGATAGCTGCGTATTTTTGATCTCTTGAAAGATGGTTATTCACCAAGGGGGTTTCTAGGCCTTGTTGTATCAAAGCATTTCTGACGACCAATGCTTGAGGCGACAAATTGGATTCCAAGGGTTTGTGCGGGCTGAGTGTTTTCATAGGTGGTTTACTCTATCAATTGGGCTTTACGGTCAGGAGCACCGAGCTTGTGTTCAAGATCTACACGTTGTACGCATCTATGGCTATATTGGGTCATTCACCGGGCATTCAATAAGACAAGCTAAGCCTTATCGGTATACAATGCCTCAATTTCATCATCTCAACGGTCACTATGGTTTCTTTAAACAACAAGAAGATCAAGATTTTCATCAATATTGCGGTTGTCGTCGCCCTGGTCAGTTTGGTTATGTATCGCAATCAGCAAAACCCAGGTATTCAATATTTCATCACCGCCAGCGAACTTGGGACAGACAGCCTTGAAAGCACTGAGATCATCATGAGCCACTATAGGGCGAACCCAGAGGTTATACGGGAAAGCTTAGATAAACAGGGCTTAAAACCCGACGACTTTGTCCGCAAGGTTAGGATGAGCCTCAATGGACGCAAAAACAAGGAATCTAAGGCTTTTGAAGGCATTATCATCACCTTTGAATCGTCTTTGCCCAAAGAGCAGTTAACGCCGACCTACCAGCTGATCATCACCGACATCAAACGCTATACTAAAGAGCAATCAACTCGACTCGACAAAAGCCAGCAGTGATGGCAAAAATGCCTCTCCCACCAAAATGGCGTGTTGCCCAATTTGAAAGCGTGAACGCCGCGCCCAAACTGGCTCATTCACCAGACCAAGAGGTAATTCCCTAGGTTGCAACTGAGCCACCGTGGCTGGGCAGCGTTTGATATTGGGGCGAGTAAATAGGATTTGCCCCAACGGCCGATTGCGCAGCTGTGATAGCCATCGATTCGCTTTCAACGCTTCAAACGGGATTACCGTTCGCGCATATACCCATGGCTGCCCCCGCCCCGTCAGCAAGACTTCTCGAATCATAGCGCCTCTGCCACGCATTTTTAGCAATCGCGCTTCATTAGCACTGGCCCGGCCCGCCGCTTGACGCAACAGCACAACCGCAAAGTCAGAGTTCGATAGGCGTATTAATTTTTCCGTTAGCGACTGCTCATCCCTAAGCCAGGGCTTGACCGCCTCGGGAATTTTTCGAGAGGCTGATATTTGTTGCCATGAAATTGTTTGCCTAACACCTATCATTTGTCCTACCAAAGCTCGTATACAGAAATAAACCCTTGTGGTACCTTGCCCAAACGATTTTATAGGAGCTCACACTATGTTGATACGTTTTTTATGGTTTTTGTGCTGTGCAGTTTCGTCTTTTGCCTATGCGGCAGATGGCTTGATCGATGTGCGAAGCGAGCACGATGTTGAGGTGACCACCGAGCGATTGAAAAAAATTCTTGAAGAAAAAGGCATGACGCTATTCAATGATATAAACCATAGCGCAGGCGCTGAAAAAGCCGGGTTAACGCTCACCCCAACCCGCGTCGTGATTTTTGGCAACCCCAAAGTCGGCACGCCATTGATGATGTGTGCACGCACGGTGGCCATCGATTTACCACAAAAAATGTTGGTTTGGAGAAACGAAAAAGGCGAGACGGTCATCAGCTATAACGATCCAACATACCTAATGAAACGACACGATATAAAAGGTTGCGATGAAATCATTACTAAAGTGTCAGGGGCGTTGTCTGGCATCGCCAATCAAGCAGCCGGCAAGTAACCAGCTGCCTAGGCTAGCGACCTAGGCAGTCAGCAATCTGTAATAATTCTTCGTTGGATTCGACAATATCCCTGATCGTTTCCTTGGCTTGCTCTGGGTCGATCTTCAGACGCGCATAAACCGAGTCAGGGATCGGCTGAAGGGGTGCTCCTGTTAACACACCTTGATGGCGCAACAAGTTATTCGACAAATAAATCAGCAACGGGTACTCCCAATCGGCTCCATCGTAATCAGGGTTATTTTGATGACGAAGCGCAATACAAACGCTTTCAGGCATGTTCCAGTATTCCATTAACCAACAGGCGAGCTGGTCTCGACTGATGCCCAATATATGGCGATCGATACTGCCAGGATTGACGTGAGGGTTGGCTTCAATGTGGCGAGCAATACTCGAAAAGTGCGGTGGAAATACTTCCATTAGCACCAAATAACCGAAGTTATTCAAAAGGCCTGCCAGGTATGCCGTACCAAAACTGGGGCGGGATTCTCTAGGCATCAAGGTCACCAAAGCCTCGACTGAAGCGGCCACATGAACAGCCTGCTCCCAGTATGATAAAACGCCTGAAGGCCCAGATTTAGGGGCTTCCATCGCCTTACCGAGAGACAAACCCAAAGCCAGGTTTAACACCATATCAAAGCCGAGCACTCGCACAATGGCATCGTGAATGGACTTTATGGTGCCAGGAGCTGAATAATAGGGGGAAGCGGCCCAGCTCACTACTTGAGCAGCCAAACTAGGGTCTACTTCTACAATACTGGCAAGATCGCCAATATCGGCATTAGGATCAACCCGAAGCTTAATAATACGTTGCGCCGTTGTTGGGAGAGGAGGCAATTCCAACGTCTCTTCGAGCCGCTGCTTGATTCTCAACTCTGTAAACTGACTGACGCTATCAAATATTTCTTTTTGGTCTAAATGACTCTTCACCGGCACTTCCAAATCAGCAAGGGGAACCGCAATATTGCCAACACTGGTTTTACCAAACAATAATGCGAAGTCCTGCTGGTTTAACTGAATATATTGATTATCTATGCCTATCGCCAAGAAAACAACCTCAGCACCCAATAATTGTTGATCAATTAGTGTCGGAACCTGTTCAAAATTAGATAAACCCGAGAGACCAAGCAATTTTTTGGATGATAAATAAGCATCCAAGGCATCCCCAAGTAAAGGCTTATGTGACTTCCCCAAGACACGCTCTACCTGATTTAAGTCCAAAACAGTATCACCTGGCGTGATCGCCACACAGTACTCCCCCTCCTCCCTATTGACCAGCACGGTGATTCTAGCCACTTCCGGCCGGCGGATATCAATGAGTTGGTGCAAACAGGCCAAAGCTACCTCCGAACGTTGATCACTTTCAAGATATTTTTGAATTTCATGCGGGACGGTCACGATTGACTCCAAGGTATACACTGTCTATTAAGTGTAGTCGATGGTTTTTAGCTCAGCTCAAATATTTGCGCAGTGGTTTGCGCCATTATGCGGGAGTCTTGATTTTAGAACGCAAGATTGATTCCTTAGGCTACCATTTGCTCAATACAGTTAGGCGCAAGGTAACTGAGCATCCTGGCAAAGGCGGTATTGTTGGTAATATTGCTTCAGGTAATCCTCAAAACTTAGCTGATCGTTTTGTTCAATCAAGGCTTGCTCTTGTAGGGAATCCTTGGCAATTTGCTGGTATTTTAGAGAGATATCTTCACAGTGCTCAAACGTCGCTTTATGCTCCTGCGCTTTTGCCATCGCAAATTGGAAAAAGGTCATATCGCCCTCTACCATTTCTTTAAGCACTCTGGAAGATAATGTGTGCTGATCATCCCCTAATGCCTGACAAGCACCCTCTAGCACCTGCTCATGCTCACCATCGCCACCCCCTAGTAGGCGAGCCACTGGCTTCATCTCATCCATAAGCTGTTGCCCCCAGCTACGCAAGGGCCGCAAGCGATTTTTGTCATACAGCACGGTTTGAGGATCTCGCCCTTGATAAACGGTCTGGCGCTGGTTGTGCTGAATCCCCCGATACTCCTGGATATCGGTGGGAGGACTTGGAGATAATAAACAATGCAATAAAAACGTATCGAGAAAGACGATCTGCTCTCGACTAATCCCCAAGGGTTCAAAGGGGTTCACATCTAAGCAGCGCACTTCGATATACTCGATACCACCGCGAATAAGGGCAGTCAGCGCTGTCTCACCCGATTGTGCAGGACGCTTAGGGCGAATCACACTGTAAAACTCATTTTCGATCTGCAAAAGGCCAGTATTGAGCTGCTGGTAAGCGCCGTTAGCATCTTTTAATCCAATGGCTTCGTAGGCGGCATGAGATTTTGTGATCGCGCACGAGAGCGTGGTCAAATAATCTTCGAGGCAGTTATAATCAACGAACAATTGCTCCTGAGCATTACTTTGATAACCCAAATCCCCCATCCGCAGCGAGGTTCCAAAGGGAGCATGTAGGGTATGAGTATCATCACCAAACACCTGTAACTTGTGCGGCCTTTGCCCCACAAAACTTTTACAAATCGCGGGAGCCGAACCGTACAAGTAGAGCAAGAGCCAAAAGTTGCGTCGAAAATTGCGAATAAGGTTCAAATACCCTTGGGTTTTAAAGACGGACAGACTCAAGGGCGAATGAGTCGCCTCTCGTAGCAAGCGCCAGGTATCGTCATCGATGGAAAAATTGTAATGCACACCCGCTATGGTTTGCATTACTCGGCCATAGCGGTGCCCCAAACCCAAACGGTAGATGGTTTTCATCTGGCCAATATTCGAGCGGCCGTATTGCGCAACCGGGATACTGTCGCTGTCTTGGCACATCATGCACGGCATACTCGTGGGCCAGAGCAGCTCAGAACCCATATGAGAAACGGTGTAGCGATGGTGATTGTGCAAATGTTCAAGCGTCGCCGTGATGGATGATTCAGGCGGCGTGATAAACTCCAGCAAAGCCTCGCTGTAGTCTGTGGTGATAAAAGGATGCGTGAGTGCACTTCCCAATGCGTCTGGGTGCGGGGTTTGAGCGATAAAACCTTCAGGGCTGACCCGCAGGCTTTCCTTCTCGATGCCGCGATGAATGGTCAACGCCTGCGCATGGCTTTGCAAAATGCTCAATAAGGGCTTATTCACTCAGACCTCACGTTCTGATTTCAATGGCTTCTAAACCTCTAGAGCAGGCGTAGAATGTTACGGTGACTCGGAACTTTCCAGCTCCGTTTCACACTCGACAATAGCTTCACACTCAACGATAACCGGTAGGGCCGGTAGCCAGTCGTCATCAATGACGGGATTGCCTTTTTCATTGAGTTCGCACTCAACCAGCTTTATACGCAAGTTCACATCTTTCGAATTCACCTCAAAGAGCTGATTTAAGGCTTCGTCTTTATAGGTGGTTCGATAGAGCAGACGAGCATCACGGCCATCAACCCACTGTTGATCTTTGGCCAAAAAGAATTGATCCTGATTTTGAAGTATATAAATGGTAGTCATGACCAGCACAGCAAAGAATCTAAAGAGCAGCTATTCTATAACAATAGTCAGTGATTGATAACAATGATTTTCTGCGCTTTAGGTCATGTTTATTAGAATTATTCGCTGTCAGCCTTAGATTTGGCTTTCATTTGTGTTGCTATGTCACTATTATGCAAATCAATAGTGTTAAATTGGCCTTAGTCGACTGTAGCAAATACGGCGACACAAAACATAATTTAGATGACAAAACAAACAAAGCGAGCATGAATACAGCAGCATTTTCAGTCAACAAGCAGCAACAATCGTGGATCAAAGGTTTATTGATCGCGTTGCTATTGGTTTGGCTGTGTTTTAGCCTAGCCAACCTATTTTGGGCACTGCTATCATCACCGCCCGCCAGCAACACCGAGCCAATGGTGGTGACACCTGGCGAGACTAATACAGTGGCCGCACCCCCGGTCGATATTGCTTCGTTGAAGTCCATTAAATTATTTGGCGATCCGCCAGCCGTCGTGCCAGAACCCAAGCCCGAGGTCGTTAAGGTTGATGAAACGGCAGCAGAGACAAAACTGAATCTTTCTTTGTCTGGTATTTTTGCCAACCCTAATCAGCAACAAGCTTATGCGATTATCATCAAGGGTGCAGATCAAACTTTATACAAAGTAGGCGAGGATATTCAAGGGTTAACCAACGTCAAGTTGGTAAAAGTATTAAATGATCGGGTGATACTGAGCAATCGAGGCAAAAATGAGTCGCTCCTACTTTATCCCGAAGGTGAAAAGCTTACCAGTGGCTCAACTCAACACATTGAAGATAATGAGGAAGCCGCAGAGGCACCCACGCCCCCCGTTGAGAACCCAGTACCATCAGCTCCCCAAACGCAAGTGCGCTCACTGTCTGAGGTCATCAAAGTCAGCATGGCCCGAGAAGGCGGCAAGGTCATCGGCTTTAGAGTGCGACCTGGACGCAACCGAGAAGCCTTTAGCAGCTTAGGCCTAGAGGCCAATGATATTGTCACCGAAGTGAATGGAGTTGAATTGACCAGCTCAGCCGTAGCGATGGAAGTATATAGAAATATGAACTCGGCAACCGAGGCGTCACTCAAAGTGAAGCGCCAAGATCAGGAAATTTCTGTTGAGGTTAGCTTAAGTGCATTGCAAGGATTATAGTAAATAGATAAGAAACTTTTGCACCAATAAAAATTTCCCCCAAATCGCGTAAACAAGGGAACGATTATTGGTGCAAAGAGATCAGAATGAATAGGTAAGCCCAGCCGTTTGCCACTTTAATAATGAAAGATGGAATAGATTTGTGAAGCGATATTATCAACTGACAGCCCCATTTCTGCTCGCTGCCACACTCATGGCCCCATCGGCTGTGGTCGTGGCTCAAACCAATGTCGAGTCTAAAGAACAAACCTGGCAGGTGAATTTTAAGGACTCAGATATAGCCGAAGTGATCAAATTTGTGGCCGATGTGACCGGCAAAACCATGGTCATTGATCAAAGGGTCAAAGGACGCGTCAAAGTGATGTCCGCCAAGCCGCTAAATAGCGACGAACTATACAATCTATTCCTATCTGTTCTTGAGCTTCAAGGTTTTACCGCTATCGAAGTCAATGGTATTACTCGCATTATTCAACGCAAAGACGCCCGCACCTCACCCGTTCCCGTTCAGGAAAGCAAAGGCTTGGGCGATGATGCTTACGTGACCGAAGTTATCCAACTGAAAAATGTATCGGCCAGCAAGGTTCTGCCGGTATTGCGCCCATTAGCCCCTCAACACGCGCACTTAGCCGCTTATGAGCCGAGCAATGCCGTGATCGTCTCCGACACCGTTGCCAATATCGCTCGCTTGAAAGAAGTAATTGCTCGCGTGGATCGAACGGCAGTTTCAGAGACCGATGTTGTCACGCTCCGCTACGCGCAAGCCGCCGACGTGGTGCAAATGCTACAACAGCTTCAAAAAAGTGATGACAAAAACGGCCCTGGTAATGTTCAAACTACCTATGTCGCCGACAAACGCAGCAACAGTATCTTGGTCAGTGGCGATGCCGTGCAACGAGAAAAAGCTCGCAGCCTGATCACAAGGCTGGATGTCGAACAACCACAAACTGGCAATGTGCGGGTGATCTATTTAGAGTACGCCGACGCTGAGCAAGTGGCGGGGGTATTGAGCAAGCTCGTGACCAATATGTCCAAGGTGAACAACCCTCAGGGTGGCGCTGCGGTCAGTGGCCCGTCAGCGACTGTAGAAGCCGACCCAGACACCAATGCCCTTTTGATTACCGCTGACGGCAGTACCTTGGAGTCACTGCTGTCTGTGGTGAAGCGTTTAGATATTCGTCGCGCTCAAGTCTTGATAGAAGCCATTATTGTTGAGATTGAAGAGGTGGCAGGTCGTAGTTTGGGCGTGCAGTGGGTTGCTCAAAATAAAGACGGCGCCTTCGCCAGCTCAGTCAATAATACTGGCACGCTGTCCGCCGCTGGGGCTGGTTTTGCTGAGCGGGATGTCACTACCACCACCACGGATGCCAATGGCAATGTCACCACCACCACAACCAGAGAACCCGCCGAATTTACCGATATTGTGGGCTCACTAGCGGGCGTGGTAGGCCAAACCATTGGTGTCGGCAAGCTGGATGGCAGCGTCAGCTTTGTGGCATTAATCAATGCCTTAAAGCAAAACACTGGCTCTAACATTCTATCAACGCCCAATTTGCTAACCACGGATAACCGTGAAGCCAGCATTTCAGTGGGTCAGAACGTTCCTTTTGTCACAGGCTCTTTCACCACCTCTACGGGAGATGCCACCAACCCCTTCCAAACCATTGAGCGGGAAGATGTGGGCATTAGCCTTACGGTCACCCCACAGATCAATGAGGGTAACACCGTGGTCTTGGACATCGAGCAAGAAGTGTCAAGCTTGACCGGCGCCACCGGAGCCTCCGATGTGATTACCAACGAGCGCAAAATTTCGACTCAGGTCATTGCGGCTGATGGTGAGATTATCGTTCTTGGTGGTTTAATGCGCGACAACATCCAACAAAGTCAAGAAAAAGTGCCTCTTTTAGGCGATATTCCAGGCATTGGTCGTTTATTTAGAAATGACTCAGCGACGGCCAGCAAAACTAATTTAATGGTCTTTTTAAGAGCCACTATTGTTCGCGATAAAGAAACATTACGCGGCGCCACAGCTCAAAAATACCGCTACATTCGTGAAGAGCAGCGCAAGCTCAAAGAAAAGGGCATCTTGATGATGGATCGAGAAGTCTTGCCACTTCTGCCTGTATGGGAAGAAGCCGTCAAAGGTGCGACCACGTATGTGCCCGCCACCATTGATCCTGAAGAAGTGAAGAGCCGCTTCCCAGACATCGACAGCCAGCAGTAAGAGGCAAATCATGGCAGACAGTGAAAAACGCATTCCTTTCTCCTTCGCCGAGGCCAATGGCGTCTTGCTGATGGAGGACAAGGTGGTCTTCAAAGGCCAGTTGTCCGCCTGTGTATTACTCGAACTACAGCGTTATTTAGGCCATGATCACCAGTTCCAACGGGTGGCCGATGAGGAATTCAATAAGGTCTTAACCAAGGTTTACCAAAGTGGCGATGGCGCCGCCCAGCGCGCCGTTGACGATCTTGGGGCCGAAATGGACCTCTCGCAAATCGCCAATGACCTTCAAAGCCATACCGACCTACTCGCCGGCGATGATGACGCCCCTGTGATTCGCTTGATCAATGCGATTTTGACTCAAGCCGTTCGCGAGAAAGCCTCAGATATCCACTTAGAGCCTTATGAAGATCGAGTGGCCGTGCGCTTTAGGGTCGATGGTATTTTGAATGAAGTACTATCACCAAAACCAGAGCTGGCTTCGGTTTTGGTCTCGCGCTTGAAAGTCATGGCTAAGCTCGATATTGCCGAGAAACGGCTGCCTCAAGATGGTCGAATCACAGTTCGCCTAGCGGGCCATTCCGTTGACATCCGGGTCTCTACCCTGCCCTCAGCCCATGGCGAGCGCGTGGTGTTGCGTCTGCTCGATCAGGCGGCCGGGCAACTGGAACTCAAACAACTGAATATGCCCGCCAGTGTGCACGATGGCTTTGTCGAAGCCTTAGCCAAGCCCCACGGCATTATTCTGGTTACAGGCCCTACCGGTTCGGGTAAAACCACCAGCCTATACTCTGGCTTAATGCACATTAACGATCGCAGCCTCAACATCATGACCATTGAGGATCCCATCGAATATTTGCTACCCGGCATTGGGCAAACCCAGGTGAATACCAACTCGAAAGTCAACATGACCTTCGCGAGAGGGCTGCGTGCCATTTTGCGCCAAGACCCGAACGTGGTAATGATCGGTGAGATTCGCGATGAAGAAACCGCCGGCATTGCCGTACAAGCCAGTTTGACCGGCCACTTGGTGCTGTCAACGTTGCACACCAACACCGCCATTGGCGCCGTCACCAGGCTGCAAGATATGGGGGTGGAACCCTTCTTGTTGTCGTCCAGTTTGGAAGCGGTCATGGCTCAACGCTTGGTGCGCAAACTGTGCTCTCATTGCAAAAAGCCGCACACGCCGACCGCCTCAGAATGCCAGCGTCTAGGCTTAGAGGAAGGCCGAGAGATTTATCAAGCCGTGGGCTGCCCCAAATGTAACCAATTGGGTTACAAGGGTCGTACCGCCATTTATGAATTCATCAAAGTCGATGATACCTTGCGTCAATTAATTCACGAAAACGCTGGCGAGCATTCCATGCTAGCCCATGTTCGCCAAAGCAACCCCTCTCTACAGGACGATGGTCGAGATCGCGTCATCAACGGAGAAACCAGCCTTGAGGAAGTGCTAAGAGTCACGGCGGTAGGCTAAATGGGTGCCTTCAGTTATCGCGCACTCAATGCCGAAGGTAAGGTCGTCAAGGGTACCATTGAGGGTGACTCCGAACGGCAGGTACGCGCTCAACTGCGCACCCAAAAACTCAAACCCATCAGCGTCAACAGTACTCGCGCCAAACCATCGACAAGCAATACTTCGACAAATGCAAAAACGGCAAAAACATCAAAAATAACTGAGAAAAAAACCTTCAGTTTTGCAAGCTTCAGTGGTGGCACCAAGTTCAGCGTTAGAGATTTAACCTTATTTACTCGCCAATTGGCCTCGATGATTCAGTCGGGCATGACCGTGGATGAGTCTTTGCAATCGGTTGCCAAACAAAGTCGCAAAGACAAAGTCAAACAGGTGGTTTTGCAAGTTCGCTCGAGAGTGCTGGAAGGCTTAGAATTGGGCCAGGCCATGGCCGAGCACCCCCGCGCCTTTAACGATATGTATCGCGCCATGGTGCGCGCTGGGGAAAAATCCGGCTTCTTAGGCCCCGTATTAACGCGCCTGGCCGAGTACACTGAAACCAGCCAGCACACTCAGCAAAAGGTTAAAGCGGCACTGGTCTACCCTTGCGTGCTGTTGCTAGCCACTATCAGCATTGTGGCCTTTTTGATGGTGAAAATTGTTCCGCAAATGTCACAAGTCTTTGAAAGAGCTGACCAAAAGCTCCCTGTCACCACACAAATGGTCATTGGCATCAGCAACTTTTTGCAACACTACTGGTATGTGTTGTTTGCTGCGATTGGCCTGTTAATTGTGGGCTGGATACGCTGGCTAACCATCCCCGCCAATCGCCTACGCTGGCACAGAGCCCTACTAAAATTGCCCATTGTCAAACACGTCGTGATTGAGGCCAACACCTCAAGATTTGCAGCCACCCTTGGCTTATTGCTCGATAGTGGCGTACCATTGCTGGAGGGTTTGACAATTAGTTCACAGGTCATGAGTAATGATGTGCTAAAGAAACACTCGCAAGAGGTGACCACTCAGGTGAAGGAAGGCGGCAGCTTACATCGTGCGCTGGATCAGCAAGTGGTGTTCCCGCCGCTGCTGGTGCAAATGGCCGCCAGTGGCGAGCGCAACGGTACGCTTTCGGAGCAGTTGCAGTACGCCGCCAAAAACCAAGAGCGAGAGTTAGAAATGCAGATCAGTACCGCCTTGAGTATATTAGAACCCGTCACCATTTTAATTATGGCAGGTATGGTAGGCTTCATTATGTACGCTATACTGACGCCAATTTTTTCTATGAGCAATCTCGTATAAGATCAAAGGTAGGAGAGTTATGAACAAGCAAGCAGGATTTAGTTTGATTGAAATTATGGTCGTGGTCGTGATCATCGGCATCCTAATGGCCGCCGTTGCCACTAACATTGGAGGCAACTCCTATGAAGCGCAAGTCAATCGAGCGTTTGCTGATTTTAAAACCTTAGAAAGCGCTTTACAGCAGTACAAACTGCATAACAACCGCTTCCCGACCGAAGAGCAAGGCTTAGCGGCTCTGTATCAAAAGCCCGACTCAGACCCTATCCCTAAGCGCTGGCAAAGTGGCGGCTATATCCAAAAGGAGCCGTTAGATCCTTGGAATAACAAATACGTTTATACTCTTGAGGGCAGCCGCGTAATCATATACAGCTATGGCCGCGATGGCCAAAGTGGTGGCGATGGTGAAGATAAAGACATTGAAAGCACAGCGAAAGCCGAAGACTACGCTCAAACTGAGTAAGCAACAAGGCTTTAGCCTACTTGAGCTGTCGATTGTTATGTTGATTATCGCCAGCCTCGTAATGAGTGTGTCCCTAGTCTCCGGCAACCCCGCGCTGGATGAACTCAACCAACAGGGCGATGCCCTGTTCGCCAAGCTCAATTTAGCCAGCGATGAAGCCATCATAGGCGGCAATCCCATAGGATTAACCCTTGCTCGAGCAGACGACAAAGAAGGCGCTTGGCAATACTATTGGCACCGTTATGAGCGCAATCAGTGGAAACCGATGGAGTCACCCTTAGATAGCACCCTATTGCCTGAGGAAATCCTCCTTGAGGTGGACGTGGATGGTGATACCGTTGATTTGATCAACTCCACCATGGAAGCTCAGGCCAAACTATTAAATACCGACCCGGAAGCAGAAGAGTCCGAAGTCTTTATTCCGAGTGCAATATTGGACACCACCGGTGAAATCACGGATATTCGCATTCGCCTCAAATACCAGGATCGAGAATTCACACCCTACACCATTACCCTAAATGATACCGGCCAACTCACCCGCACTGAGGCAGGCGAACCATGAAACGCTCGCGAGGTTTTACCCTAATTGAAGTGATGGTGGCGCTCGCGGTTGCCAGCATCGCCATCCCCGCTTTACTCACATTAATAACCAACCAATTGCAAGGCACGCAATCGATTAAGCAAGATACCTATGCTATGTGGTTGGCCGAAAACCAACTCACTCGCCTACGCCTGCAACACGAAATGACCGGCGCCCTCCTGACCGAGCCGATTGATGACAAAACCGAAATGGCCGATCAAGTGTGGCTTTGGCAAATCGAGCCAGAACAAACAGTGCTTGGGGCCGTGCTGAGATACCGCATCACCGTCAGCACTGAAGATAACCCTGAAGAACCACTCGCGACCTTGGACACCTTCATCAATGAATAGGTCTCGCGGCTTCACTTTGCTGGAAATGATGCTTGCCATCGTCATTACCGCAGCACTTTCGGCCATGGCCTACCAAGCCATTCAAAGCGCCGCCAGCAGTCGAGATGCCATTGTTGAAGCCAATCAACGGCTCAACCGCATGGACCGCTTGTGGCAATTGCTCGGCAATGATCTGGAACACGCTACCGGGCAGCCTTGGGTGGATGTTTATGGCCAATCCAAACCCGGCTTTGAAGCACTATTTGGCGATCGGCTCGCGCAAAGCGATGCCTCGACCGATGGCGAATACCTCTTGCGCTTCACCCGAAGCGGGCTGCAAAACCTATTGTTGCAAAAACGCAGTGAACTGGGTCTGATTGGTTATCGCATCGCCAGTGAAGATAACGACGATGGCGAACCTCAAAAAGCGCTCTGGCGAGACAGCTGGAAAATCCTCAACAGCGTAGAAGCGCTAGAGCCACGCAGCCAAAAGTTACTCGAAAACGTGCAAACTATGAAACTGCGCTACCTACTGCCGGGCGCCAAAAGTTTTCAAGAAAATCAATGGATTACCGGCTGGCCTCAACGAGAAGGGGAAAGCAAGTCGATGCCCTTGGCCGTCGAAATTGAGCTGACTCTGGCCGATGCTGGCACCATCACCCGCATTTTTGCCTTGGCGCCAGGGAATTGATCATGAAACGTCAATCGGGCACCGCCTTAATTACCGTACTTTTGATTGTTAGCGTGATCACAGGTCTAGCGGTTTCCCTGGCCAGCGATTTTCAAATCACCGTTGCTAAAGCGGAACAACGCTTTGTCGGCGCTCAAATAAAACAATATTTTCTTGGAGTCGAAAGCTTCGCGGTATTTGGCTTAAAACGAGACGCCGAAGAGAATGAAAAAAACGATAAAGTTGTTTTTGACCACCTGGGCGAAGAATGGTCCACCACCACTCTTAGCCCGCCCGTTGATGGCGGCTGGCTCGACTTCAAACTCAACGATGCCCAAGGCCGCTTTAACCTTAACCAGCTTGGGGGCCGTCCTTCTCCCTATAAACCCCTGGGCAACTTTACCGAGCAGTTCACCCCCCAACAACGACGGTTTGTGCGGCTTTTGCAAACCAACCCAGAATTAAATATCGACCCGAACGATGCCAAAGCCATTACTGAAGCAGTCATCGACTGGATCGATGCTGACGACACCCCAACAGGCAGTGGCGGCGCTGAGTCCGGTTTTTACTCGGGCCTTGACCCAGCCTATCGCCCAGCCAATCAACCTTTTACGGATGTCAGCGAGCTGCAACTCGTGAAGGGCGTTACCCCCGAACTCTTCCGCTACTTACAACCACTGGTGGTCGCCCTGCCTGACGATAGCGGCATCAATATTAACACCGCTGACATCGCCATTATGCGCACGCTCAATGAAAAAACCGCAGAGGAACCGCTATCCTTAGAAGATGGCGAAACCCTGGTGGCTAATCGTCCTGGAAAAGTCACGGATAACAGCGACCAACTGCCCTCAGAGGCCGTCACAATCGCCCCAAGCGAGGGAGAATTTTACAAAAATGTGGCCGAGTTCACTCAAAGTGACCCAATTTTAACTATATTTGGAACAGACGGTCTCGAAGATTTAGTGACGGATGGCTTGACCACCAAAAGCGATTACTTCCTGCTTTTGGCGCAAGCACAGGTCGTCAACCAGTACCGACAGCGAACCAGTTTGCTAAAACGCACAAAAGACAAAGAAGGCTTTCGAGTTTGGGTGATCAGTCGTAGCCAATCGCTCTTGTAAATGGTTAAATACACTTAAATCGTTACACAGGTATCTACGTGTTAATTGAACTTTCCATCACAGATAACGGCCGTCATTATCGCTGGGCCAAGACCGACCCTCAAGGGCGTTGGTTAGAGCCGCCCAGAGAAAGCGATGAAGAATTTTTGCTCAAAGAACTGGCCAGCTACGGAGAACCCGTTAAGCTGATTATCCCAGGCGATCTGGTGGTCACCACGCGCCTGACTTATGAGGAAAAAGAAAAGCGGCACATGCGTCAGCTCGCGCCCTACCAATTGGAAGAATTGGTGATCGGTGATGTCGAAAGCCTACATTTTGCCATAGGGCCTATGGCCAACCAAGAAGTCACTGTGGCCTACCTCGACGAAGATCTCTTTAGCGAAATCATCGAAACGTTTAAAAGCGCCGGCATTACGGTTAGCGCCTGTTACACCGATTTTCAGCGCATCGCTGTCGAAGAGGGGCAGTGGGCCATCAGTTTGTCGAACAATCTCGTGCTAGCACACCATAGTTCGGGCATTGGCTTTCGCTGCCCCAGAGGCATGGCCAAACTGATCTTAGGTGATTTTCTTGCCAAAGATGACGAAAACCCCGAAGCCAATGTCAATATCCACCTATATGCCGATAATGAAAAAGGCCTCGAATACCTGGAGCAACGCCTACCTGAGCATACTCGCAGCCGTATTTCTCGTCATGCTCAAACGCCGCCCTTAGCACTGACTAGTCCAAACTTGATCAACCTATGCCAGGGTCAATACGGGCCGGGCATTGCCGTCAGCAAAATCTGGAAGCAATGGCGTTCGGTGATAGGCTTAGCCGCAGCGGCCACCCTAGCCGCTTTCTGCGTGAATATTTTTGAGGGCTACAACTTAGAATCCCAAAAGCAAGCACTGAACAAAGACATCACTCAGCTATATCAACAAGTGGCGGGCGCCAATGCACCCTTACCTCCCAACCCAGTCAAGCGCCTCGAACAACTGCTGGGCCCAGAATCGGGCAATTCAGAACCCAGCCAATCGGTTTATATGTTATCGAAAGTGGCGCCTCTGCTGAAGGCTGAGAACGTCGATGTCAGCATGCTCATTTACGATCACAATAAAAATGAGTTGGTCATCAGTATCGAAACCAGCGAGAGCAACAACCAAGTTGACGCCAAACTATCAAAAAGTATTGCCGAGGCCGGCTTCAAGGTTGAACCCAAAAACGCAAAAATAGAGGATGGCAAATACAAAGTCCGCTTTAGCGTTACCAATGGTGAAGAATCATGAATGGCATAAAACAATACTGGGAATCGCTCGACACCAAAGAACAAATCATCTTAGGTGCTCTTGGTTTGGCGGTGGTACTCGTCTCACTCTGGCTTTTTGTTTATCAACCCATTTCACAATGGAAAGCTCAACAAGCCAGCTCGGTTGCTAGCCAGCAACGCACACTGACCGAGGTGAGTCGCCTAGTCGGGCAAATTAAAGCCAACAACAGCAATGGCGATCAAGCCAATAAAGGCAGCTTATTGACGATCGTGAACCGCACATTGGACAAGAATGGCTTAAAAATGGTGAGCTTTACCCCAAACCGCGATGGCACTGGACGGCTTCAGTTAGAAAATGTCACCTACGAACCATTGATGCAATGGCTCTATGACTTAGAATATAAAGAAAATGTCCAAGTAATGGACATCAATATCGTCCAAACCAGCCCTGGACTATTAAGCGTTAAAAATATAAGGCTACGTAAACCTTGAGCATCAAAAAACGTTACTGGATTCCCGGACTCATTCTCGTTTGGCTGATCATTGTGATCGCCAAAGCCCCCGCTAGCTGGACCATGGCCCTGATGAGCCAAGCCATCCCCGGCTGGCAAGCAACCCAAGTCCAAGGCAGCTTTTGGCAAGGCAGCGCTGGCGCGGCGCAATTATCGCTCACCCTTGAAGGCTATACTCAAGCCCTCCCCTTGGGAAAATTTAAATGGAAAATACTGCCCTTAAGCTTATTTACCTTGAATCCCTGCGTGCGCTTTAGCGCGGTATACCAGGAACAGGCGATCGATGGCGAAGCCTGTGTTGCGATTACGGACCAAACCATTAGCAGCGACCAGCTTAAAGTTCGTATGGACATCGACACCCTCTCACCCTGGTTAATTGTTCAACTTAGTGGCCAAACAACCCTAGATATTTCAAAAGTCGCCATCAGCAATAACCAAGTGACCAACCTTCAAGGGCAATTGCAATGGAATGACGCCCAGATCTTTGTGGAAAATCGTTGGATCAAGCTTGGAGACCTACAAGCCAGAATGGATGATGACCAAAATGGCGGTATCATTACCCAATGGAACAGCGTAAACCCAGAGCCTCTTGCAACCGACTTAAAAATACAACTGCCTAGCACTGGCGGCACACTCTTTCAAGGCACCGTTACACCTGGGCGAACAATAGACCCAGGCGTGGAGCAATTCCTTCGGTACCAAGCAGAATCCCTCGGCAATGGTCGCTATCAAATTGATTACCAGCTGTAGAGCACTATGGCTCATTGGCTTTTTAAGCCTCACCCAAATGGCCCTTGCCCAATGGGAAACGCAAACACGCCCCATTATGGGCACCGAGATCAATGTCACCCTATGGCATGAAGACGCCAAGCTTCGCCAACAAGGCTTTGATGCCGTCTTTGGGGAAATGGAGCGCATCAACCAAACACTCAGCCCCTACATCGAGACCAGCGAGCTTAGCCGGGTCAATCGAGAAGCCGCCAAACACCCGGTCGACATCAGCGATGAACTGAGCCTGTTGATCAGACAATCCATCAAGGTTAGCGAGCTGACCGACGGCGCCTTCGACATCACCTACGCTAGCCTAGGGCGCTTCTATGACTACCGCCAAAAGCAAACGCCCAACGCTCAAGAGAAAGCCCAATATTTAAAAGCGATTGATTATCACCACCTCAAGCTCGAAAATAACCAATTATCATTCACCCATCCTGATGTCAGCATTGATTTAGGCGGCATCGCCAAGGGCTATGCGGTCGACAAATCTATTGATCTGCTCAAAGCACTGGGCTTTGAGCATGCCTCAGTCAGTGCCGGTGGCGACAGCCGACTCTTGGGAGACAAGCGAGATCGCGAGTGGGTGATTGGCATTAAACACCCAAGAAGCGAACAAGACATTGCTCTGAGTATTCCCTTAAGCGATGCGGCCATCTCCACTTCTGGCGATTATGAGCGCTACTTTATCGACGACAACGGCACGCGCATTCATCATATTCACCAACCCAAAACTGGCGAGCCAGCACAGACACTTGCCAGCGTCACCATCATAGGGTCTTACGGCCTTGAAACTGACCCGCTATCGACCAGCGTGTTTGTCATGGGTTTAGAAAAAGGCCTTGCCTTGATTAATCGATTGGAAAATATCGAAGCCATTATCATTACTCGAGAAGGCAAAGTGTTTTATAGTGATGGGCTAATGCCAGGCTAGCTCAACCTAAGGAAACAACGAATGAGACTCACTTATTTTTTTAATTCAGAAGCTGAAGCTGAAGCATTTTTTCTAAAAGTAGTGCCACTATACACTGGAGAAACTAATGCCATTTCGGTAGAAACCGAAGAACATGAATTAACACCAGATGAACTCTATGAAAGCTGCCATATGTGTTCTTGGTATAAAGATGATCAAGGCATTTACGCCTTTCTTGATTTTGATGAAGAACTTATGTCCATAAGCGATCGCATTATGACGCTTATCGAAAAAATCGTAGCACCAACAGGTGTCAACTATACCGGTTGTACTCGCATTGATCAAAAGGTGCATTGGCCATGCCTACAATGGCCAGAGGTACCCCCAAGACTATTGAATCAAAATCTTACCCACACCTATCATCTTCACGCACTTTTGCCTAGTCATGAGCAAGAAGCCAAATCACTATCGGAACAACAACAAGTCATGCTATTGCAGCACTGGCTTCAATACGGCAACTTAGCACTCGAAGATCTAGAGATGGCCGTTTTTTCAGATAATGCCGATGGCAGTTACAGACCCAACACCCTAGAAGAAATCATCAGGGCGATTTATGGTAATGACCTCAACCATTGTAGCTATATTTGGGTTAACAACCCCAACAAGCGGTTAGCACTTACAGAAATATCCGCCGCCAATGTCATTAGCTCTAATAGCTCTGCCATGCTATACATACTCAGTGATAACAAAGGAGTGGAACTCAGCATCCATACCAGTGCGTTAACCACAGAAGAACAATACTTGCTCATTGAGCGCTACCAATCCAGCCCACTTTATCAATTTATCCGAAACGCCTTTGTCCACCTTTTTCAAACTGAACCATGCTTAGTGGTAAAAGAAAACTCCGAAAAGCTGGAAGTAGAAGATGCAGCAAACACATTGCTCACCATTTCAGAGGCACTCAAAATTGGCTCTTACAAAGTATCAGCCATTAAAGCCAACCAAGCCCTACTCGAGCTTGGTATACTCAAAGAAATGAAAGTGCGTAAGGTCAAAGCCACCAAAAAGGCCTTCAATGATGACGAATCCCCTTTTGGAGAAAACTTGATAAAGTCGGACCGAAAAAACGATATTGAAGCCAGATATTATTTAGAAACTTTTCGAGCCTTAATGCATAAACTAGGACATGCACCCAAATTCAAATAAAGGCATACCATGACCGCATTAATTCACACCTCCGGTGGCAATACCATCGACGAAACTCTCTTCGGATTAATTGCTGAGGATATTGAAAAACAGGGCTATAGTATTCGACCTAGCGCACTGCCTAACGACATTGCGAGTGCTCTGTTTTCACACCAACAAAATTTACAAACTCATAAATATGTTGAAGCGGGCATTGGGCGTGGCGATGATTTTGTCAAAACCGAATTTGTTAGAACCGATGAAATTTGTTGGATTACAGGCGAATCTGATGCGGGTCAACAATGGCTTGACTGGACATCACAGTTAAAGCGATTTTTAAATCAACGCCTTTTTCTAGGGTTGTTTTCGTTTGAAAGTCATTACGCACACTATGCGCCAGGCCATTACTACAAAAGACACTACGATGCGTTTAGAGGAGAAGCCAACCGAGTACTTTCTGTAGTGACTTACCTAAACCCAGGCTGGGGCAATACCGATGGCGGCGAGCTAGTACTATACCGTGATGATCAAGATCGAGAGGGAATTAAAGTCGTGCCACTTTATGGAACGCTAGTCGTCTTTCTCAGCGAAGAATTTCCTCATGAAGTACTGCCTGCAAATAGAGACCGGCACTCAGTGGCGGGCTGGTTCCGCATTAACACATCGATTGATAATAAAATAGATCCACCGCGCTAAGGGAAAAATATACCACCAAGCCTCCATGATCCATTTTTTGGGCGTTTGATATAACCAAGATCCTGGGAGAAAATATGATAAAGCACATTGAAGCATGGATTGACTCAACAAACCTTAAATATCAATCGCAGCGAAATACCTGTTCGATTTTCAGCACTTCGTTCTCCGAGTTTTACTCGGAAAATTTTTTAAAAGATGCATACTTTGTCGTAGTCGATAATATTCCAAAACCGGATTTCCCAGAGCTACGCGAAGCAGGCCTTGGTGACTTTATGGACATGGAAGCCAATGGAATAACCTACAAGAACACCTACTATATAAATGAAGCCAGCGCAGAAGATCTTCGTGTACATTTTCATGAGCTAGTTCATGTAGCACAATGGGGCTTTCTTGGCGCGCAAGGTTTTATCGTTCGCTATATTCATGAAATTCAGAATTATGGCTATGATAATGCACCGCTTGAGTTAATGGCATATGGTCTGGATGACCATTACTCTCAAGGCAAAACGCCCATGGATGTGCTCAGTTATGTGCGTTCACACCTGTAATCGGCTATAGTGCCAAATGGCTAACCTTATTAAATAACAAACCTAATATAAGCACAGGAGAGAAGGAATTGACATTGCGTATTCCATTATTGATAGCGTTTGTGTTATTACCATTAACAAGTATAGCAATGGAAAAGCGCTGCGGCTGGCTTGAAAACCCAACACCCGGCAACCTCTGGCTGACTGACCGAGACGCGACTTGGACGTTATCGATACAAGGCATTGGTTTTGTTGCTGACGAAGACTCAATGATAAACAATATGCCAACAATTAAAGACGATGAGTTTGTTCGCACCAACGCAGGTAGCTATGGATTTTCCTGTGTCTGTTTAGATGTAGATACCGATAAAGCCAACGCTCACATCACAAAAGTCTATGGTGGGCAACAATTACTCCTGAAGCAGTGCCTTCAAGACCCTGACCTATTGAGAAAAATTCCTATATAAAACAATCAGACGACTCACTTTTCATGACTTATAATGAGAAATAAAATATCTGGCGTTCTTGGTATCCTTTGTGGCAGCGGTCTATTAGCCAAAAGACTACTGGCCGAGCCACCCATTACAGGCTACGAAACACCCTTAGGATTAGCCCTTGTGATGCTAGTGGCTGGGGTTTATTACCTATTTAAAAAGCCTTAGGTATCAGCAACGCTTGCACAGAATGATGCGATCAAAAGCATTGGTACGCATTCACCCAAGCGCTAATGCCTTGGCTAATTTATCAGTAATATTTTTATAGGCATCCGGCTTTTGATGCTTAATGGCTTGAATATCATTGATCAGCTGATCCACTCGAGCATGCAAACGCTCTCCTGTATTGGCCTGCTGTTTGATAAAAGTGATGAGTTTTATTCGGAATTATTAAATAAACTAAAAAGGCCAATTGACGCCGAAGACTTACGAATTGATGTATTTAGGGATCCTGATGATCGAAATAAAACAGCACCACCTGTGCGATTGACTCATATACCATCAGGTATAGTGGTATCTTGCGAAGATTATCCTCAACAGAAACAAAATTATATCATTTCTTTAGTTGAGCTAAGGAATCAACTTTTAGAGCATTAACTGTTAATACCTAAAATGAATCAAAAAAACATAACCAAAGCAAGCACTAGGACAATATACGCTGCGCTTAATATTGCCCGTGTTGCGTGCGTTAGGCATACGAGTAGAGCATGGCAGGTGGAAATATACATTGCGGTTCATTCAAAGCTGGTGATAAATCAGGATCGGCATTTGAAGGCGTTATAAAAGACATACGGAATAAAATTGAAGAAATTGCTGAAGACATAGATCAGCAACTCGATGAAAACGAATATGTATTACTGTCCAAAGATCAGGCTGAGACCCTGTTGGTTCCATTAGAGGAATATATAAATAGTTTAGTTGCCGAAATAGGCCATGAAAGTTGGAACCTTGAAATAGAAAATGAGGAAAAAGCGGGAATGGATCCTGTAGAGGGGAAATGGGGGCTTAGTCGAGGTTGGCGTCTTTATTGCGCAGAGGATCTACTTGGTGCTTGTCAAACTTCTTTGAGCGAAAATGAACCGGTATGTATAGCATTTTCATAACTATTAAAAAAATGCCTAATCGGGTAAGAGCTGGTATCTAGCCAGCTCTCCCCACACCACCCTGCATGCGGGGTCCGCACAGGGCGGTTCATTTAACTACCCATTCGGGTAATGAACTTTAACCCATCCATTTCGTAAAGAAACTAATCCCCCCTTTTCCAAGAATTGATTATCGAGCGCCTGCTGAATGCCTGGCGTTTTCGAACTTAGCCACGGCCCTTGCCATTCGCTATTGGTTAGCGTCTAATAGATACCGATAAATAGACGGTGATCTTCCCACAGAGGACTTTCACCTCATTAGTTAATGCCCATGCCGGGCGTACACAAAGCAAAGCACAATCGCCCGCAAAATGCGCGGCCTGGACTCGATACGCGTTGCTTCGCTCGCCCATGCTTGCTGCGTCATGTAGAAAAATATGAAAATTTATAAAATTGATGGAAAAAACTTTGAAACTCTTGAAGAGTAGATCGGAAGAGCGTCGTGTAGG
>CAXQRU010000093.1:0-5369 GCA_964226685.1 Polaribacter sp.
CGCTCTTCCGATCTTGACTAAATATCTAATAAACAATATATTTAGCTAATTAGCTAAATATACCACATACACGCAGAACTTCATAGGGGAAAATACCATGGCAAGAGACAATACTGGGGTCGATACACCAAGATTCCTTGAGGAGGATAGCACTGATGCCGTCACCGGCACAGTCACATGGTCAGCAAAAAAGTCTTTATGGATCAGCAGCATGTACCTAGGCACCTTCATTGCAATTGCCTATTATGCCACCCCAACCCATATTGCAGCCTTCCTACTCACTACCGCCACTGTACTTTGCCTTGGTCACTCCCTAGGCATGCACCGAAGGCTGATCCATGATAGTTACGACTGCCCCAAATGGCTTGAATATAACTTTGTCTATCTGGGTAGCTTGGTTGGCCTGGGTGGCCCCATCACCATGATCCACACCCATGACATAAGAGATTGGGCTCAACGAAAGTCACAATGCCATGACTATTTTGCACATAGGCAGTCCTTTCTTAAAGATGCTTGGTGGCAAATGCACTGTGACATAAAACTCGAACATCCACCCACAATGATCTTAGAAGAGGACATTCAGAATGATCGCTTTTATCAATTATTAGAGCGCACCACCCTATTACAACAACTTCCTTGGGCTGTACTATTCTATTGGCTTGGCGGCTGGGGTTTAGTGTTATGGTGTATCTGTGCTCGGATAGCTATTAGCGTTACCGGTCACTGGCTGATCGGATACTTTGCCCACCGGCAAGGACACAGAGATTGGCATGTTGAAGGCGCAGGTGTGCAAGGTTATAACGTAAAATTTGCCGGCTTAATTACCTTCGGAGAATGCTGGCACAACAACCACCACGCTTTTCCCGGCTCAGCCAAAATTGGCCTTAATGAAGGACAAGCTGACCCTGGCTGGTGGGTTTTGAAAGGGCTTGAACGAATTAATCTTGCTTGGAATTTGAGAACGCCTGAGCAGATACCTTACCGGCAAGCGTTAAAAGCGATGTAAATTGGGGAGTAAAACTCCCCAGGCATTACAAGATTAGGTATTCTTAGGGACTTTTGATTCCCCAATACTACCTGATTTTTTACCTACAAGAGTGATCGCTTCCCTCGTGGGCATGAAGGCATTAAGTAACACGGGATCCATGGGATCTACATCCAGCGACTCATCACCAACGGCTTGCGTAGATTGAGGTGGTATAGGTTGCTGCGGTATAGGCACAGCGGAACCTTCTGAGGACTGAGGCTCTTGTTCCATTAACAATTTGGTTAAATTACTGGCCGTTTTGACCATTTTAGGTTGAGCAATTGGCTGCTGTGTTGAATCAGAAGCAATTGGAGCCGAAGCTCCCTTATTTGGATTAATTTCCATCTTTTCATCCTTGATAAGTATCATTGAAATTAGAGTTCGCCGAGTAAAAACTTTCTTACGGAGCGACCCAGGCACTGCCGTTCGATTGTATCACAACCAGGCTCAATGCATAGCCCATCAGCGATGGGCTATGCAGCTCGCCTTAGAGCTTAGCCAACTTAGCCTTTCTCACCAACTGTACAAACTCAGAGCGATACCCATAGTCATCAGAACCTTTATGAGCTTGAGCAAGGTCAATAATCGCATCAAAACTGTAGTCATTAATATATTTGGTGCTTCTTAAGCGCTCACCAAATGCGGCAACGGCAATGGCAAAATTCACTTCTTGCTGCAAGATACCTTGCGCAACTAACGAGGGCTTTATAGGTTTCTCAATCAACCTAGAAGTATTCTCGTTAGGTAGTTTGTAGCGAATTTTCAAAAAGCCATACTCGTCACTAAGATCACTGGGCAACCGTCTACCTTGCTGATAACGTGACTCATCAATTAACTGAGCCTCTGAACCCACTGGCGTAATTTCATAAATAGCCGTTACACTGTGTCCTGCACCCACATCACCTGCATCGACTTTATCATTATTAAAATCCTCTCGCTTTAACGCGCGAGTTTCATAGCCAATCAAACGATATTCACTGACTGTGGCAGGATTAAATTCAACTTGGATCTTCACATCCTTAGCAATGGTAAATAAATTGGAAGTGGCTTGATGAACGAGGACTTTTTGAGCCTCACTTAAAGAATCGATATACGCAGCAACGCCATTACCATTTTGAGCCAACTCTTGCATTAAATGATCATTATAATTACCACGACCAAATCCTAATACCGATAAATACACACCACTTTCGCGCTTACGCTCAACTAATGACTTCAACGCCTTAGGGTCACTGATACCTACATTAAAATCTCCATCAGTGGCGATGATGATTCGGTTTACCGCTTCTTTATTAAAATTTTGCTCGGCCAAAGCATAAGCCAACTCTATCCCTTGACCACCGGCGGTAGAGCCTCCTGCCTGTAATTGAGTCAGTGCCGATAAGATTTTTTGCTTGTCAGCCACTTTAGTGGGTGGCAACACCTCACCAGCAGCACCTGCATAAACCACGATTGAAATGGTATCGGTTGGTTTCAATGTCGATAGCAATAACTCCATCGATTGTTTCACTAACGGTAGCTTATCAGGCTGACTCATAGAGCCAGAAACATCCAACAATAGCACCAAATTACTATCGGGCTGAGTCGCACTCTCAATATCATAACCTTTTATACCAATGTGTACTAACTGCTTGCCTTTAGCCCACGGTGAAGGCTGAACCACAATAGTTGGCTCAAAAGGCACAGCCGTCGATTCAGGCTTAGGATATTGATAATCAAAGTAGTTGAGCATCTCCTCAATACGCACAGTATCAACCTGAGGTAGGCGCCCCTGGTTGAGCATTCTGCGAACCATACTATAAGAGGCAGTATCCACATCGATGGAAAAGGTGGATACCGCTTCTTCAGACGTTTTTTTCAAGGGATTTGTCTCTGTAGACTGAATATTTCCTATATCCACTTGCTCCTCAACATAAACTACATCGGGCCTAATATTTGGACTGACCGCCATATCAGACATGGGCGATGGTGCCATTAATCTTTGAGGAGCCGATTTGGCCATCTCAGATAAGCTCTGTATTTCTCGTTCATGTGCAGCCTGCTCCTCTGCTGCAACAGCAGTTACTAAAGGCTTAGGCTCGGATGTGGGAGGCTCGTGAAGCAATGCTTTATCTTTAGAATCAATAACTAACGGCACTGGAATAGTATCATCCGTTTCACCCCCAATCCCTGAACTGCTTTGGAGCGCAAACCAAACACCGGCGGCCACCGAAAGAGCAGCACCTGAATAAAGTAATGTATTGCGTAAACTGGGCATCTTGATCATTCCTGTTTTGGTTAGATACCGATAAGACGACGTGGATAAATAAAAGCTTGGAAAATAATTTAATTATTTTAGTCGCAAGTAGACAGGGGCTTGGCAACTTGCTCTCCATTATCATCCAATACATAACACACTCCGTTGACCAGCTTCAAGGTTGAAGCTTGCCACTGATAAGTTTCGACAGCTATTCGAGAACCCGCACAACATTGATTAGTGGATGTTACTGTTTTTGCTTTCGGATCAAAAGACAACGATGTCATACCTAACTGATCCGACATACTATATTGATGTGCACCAGGGTTATACAAAAAGTAAACCCTGCTTGTATTAGGGCCAGCATAGGAGTATTCATAAACAGAAAAATCTAGATGTCCATCAAAATTGTAATCACCAATATCTAAATCATAATGATTAGAGCAAACTCCTTCCGCCTTTAAGGTTGATTGAACATCATCGGTTTTTTTATCGATGATATGAATGACTTTCTCTTCATCACACTGAATTCTTACATACTGTTTTTCAAATGAATGGATTTGAATCGCCCCTCTTGGGTCATCAATAGCACTTAATTTAACAGGTATTTTTTTACCTGTCCTTAACTCTACCCAATAGCCTTCAAGCCCACTGTCAACAGCACTAAGATGAAACTCAGCTATAGCATCATCGCCATTCATTTCACGATAAATGAAATTATTGTCGTTACTGCCATCTTTTATGATCAAAGCAATAGGTGTTCTATATTTATGATAAAAATAAGCACCCGAATACTCCCCATCCAAGGACATTGAGATTTCAGTAGCACCTAAATACCCTCGATATTCAGTGCTTAAACAAATTGATGAAAAAACTACAAACCCAATAGCAACTAGAGCTTTTATCATATAGTACCTATCACGCTGACTTAACAGATCGCCGAAATTATCCATTGTACAATCTCGGTACACGGTTGTCTTCTAGCAATGGATCATACGCTCAAATGCAGGGAACGTTTTGCCACCCGATCGATCCAATACGGAAAATCGAATATGCTTAAACCTTCCTACAAAATAGTCCTGATTGAGCAAAGACTCAAAAACAGCCGCTACCATTTCTGGGTTATTTCTAAATACACCACAGCCCCAGGCTCCCAACACCAAGCCATCACAAGCATTTTTGGCGGCAATAGACAACACTTTTGCCGCACGCTGGTATAGCACCGGCTGAATTTCATCGACCCTATGAGGCTCACGTTCTTTAATCACACCCGCATTGGGCGCTGGGCTGGTAATAAAATCAACGAGTACGGGATAATCCAAAAGCTCACCACTATCATCTCTAAATATCGGACAACGGGGCGAGTAATTAGCATAGTCCGAATAAAAACAAGTTTTTAACCAGCGATTATGCTTATAGTATTCCTCACAAGTCACCAAGCTAGCGTACAAAGCTGAACTTCTGGCCAAGGCCTCTTCTTGCGCCTGGGCACCACCCAAAAAGCCGCCACCAGGATTTTTAGCTGAAGCAAAATTTAGAGCCGCGACTCGCTGGCAGTCACTATTGTCTTGCAACCAAAAAATACCCTCAAGAGTCGTTTCGTTGGCAATGCTTATGTTTGTCGTCTCGTTTGGGCGCTCAAGGCCTTTAACCTGTTCCAGTAGCTCATCTTGAGCCCACGGCGTATAACAAATGGTATTATCTACACACTCATTAACTAGGTGAGAAATAGCAACTTTCTCCCCCTGCGCATTATGGTAATAACCCTGCTCCATTATTTTTAAAGTATCTTCGGCAATTTCTTTTCTATTATTTCTCTGTGTCATTTTTCTATTTTCTCTATAAACAATAAGCGGCTTAAAGCCACCCACGGCATTATGGTGGCTCAAGGCCACCAATGCAAGAGGAAATTAAACCACACTCATTACAGGATTTGCTACCATAGCAAAGCTTGATCACATCCCAACTGTTTTTATATACCTTGAGTTCAACTTGTAAGTGCAATTTACGCGAGGTAGGGCCAGCTGGTACACTCAGGGCCATTTTCTCGCCAAAGGAAATTGCTTATGAGCTATACACAGCTGACCCAAGAAGAAAGATACCAGA
>CAXQRU010000094.1:0-16409 GCA_964226685.1 Polaribacter sp.
CACGACGCTCTTCCGATCTCAGTGAAATGATCAACGATGTTGATCATTTTTCTTCCTTAATAAGGGGATTATCAATTCAAGATCATAAGAGTAAACCCATACAGTGCATTTTTTTAACAGGAGCGACCGGTCATATTGGCCGCCATTTTTTAGCCGACCTTTTGAAAAATACCTCTGTATCTGTATATTGTTTAATGCGACCTTCAGCTAAGCCTCAACTTGATCGTTTAGCTGATGCCCTCAATGTATTTTTTAAAGATAAGCGGGTTCTTAACGCATTGTTGGTTGATAGAGTGACGATTATTAGTGGAAATATTTGTGATCATAGGTTGGGTATTTCAAGCCATGAATGGGAGGAGGTGGCGCAGTTTGCTGATGCTGTTTATCATTTTGCGGCCAGCACGAATATTTTAGAGACTTACCGCAAACATCGCATTACGAATGTCTTACCCATCTATTCATTGGTAGAATTAGCCGCTCATACAAAAACGAAAGCGCTTCGATTTATATCTAGTTTATCTGTCTATGCTAGAATGATTAATGCCAATTATAGTATTGACTGCAAAGACGATTTTATTCAATCCCCAGATGGCTTGTTAACAGCATACGCTCAATCTAAATGGGCTGCTGAAATGCTCTTGCTTTCTGCTAGTGATAGAGGGGTGCCAGTAAGAGTATATCGTGCATCACATGTTTTACCGGCTATAGGCTGCGGACCAGCGCCGAAAATTGATACGTTTGCATCAGTTTTGAAAGCCGCCACACTCTCAGATTGCCTCCCTGATTGGGATGAATCAGGTCTATATGGGGTACCCATTGATGTATTTTCACAAATCATGGTTAATGACTTGCCAAATAATAACAATCATTTATTAGATGCTGTCAATATTGAAAACAACGATCCTCCGTCGATTAAATCTATAGTAGCCTTTATCCATAAAAAATTGGGTATCAATAGCCAATTATCAAACATTCATGACTGGAAAGCCTCTTGCCTAAGTGGTTCCACTGACTTAGACACCAGGTTTTCGGTGTTAGCGCAAGTGTTGTTTAATCCCAGTCGTCACGGTTCTACGTTGGATAATATGTTTATGCGTCATACTATGAAAACCGAGTATTTGGGTGAGTCCTTACAACATCAGCTCGATTACTCTCTAAATGAGAGATATTGGGAAAAAGCATTAATGGATCTAGGTGTGCTTGAAAAAGGTGAGCAATAATGGTTGGATCGATGAAATATCAGAGTTTGGTGGCTCGCGGTTGGCTATTAATGCTGATTATATTTGCTATGAATATTATTTTAGAGGTCAGGTTTTTATTTAAAATTCCTGGTTCAAAATATATTCTTGTTGGTGTCTTCCTCTGCATCTATTCGTTTATGGTGTTAAGTGTTAGCTTGTTTGCCTCTAAAAAATTCATAGTCTTTTCGACAATCATGGCGGTATTAGTGGAGACTGCCTATATTATGCACGAAGTGATTCATGTTCAAAAAAGTGGTGTTTGGAGCGAAGCCAATTATTTGCATATTCCGCATCATGTGGTCGCGATATTCCTTGTTTGGATTGGAATTCTTTGGTTCCGGGATGTTCGAAGCTTAAAGTGTAATCATTCTTCATCATTGTCATAAACGTTTAACATTTGAACCCTACAATCCTGACCAATTGAAAAATTGGTAAACCGATAGCACGGTTTTTACGGGATTGTGATGAATGTAGCACTCAAATTAAGACAAAGCGGTAGCCTTAGGCTTTTATCTAAGCCGGCTGTACCCTCTAACAGGGTCATCCTATTTCCTTGGGCCGGTGGTACTGCTTCATCAATGAGCCGGTTATTAAATGGCCAGATTGAAGGCATTGATGATATTGAGTTTTGGGCTGTTCAATATCCTGGTCGCGAATCCCGTTTTGATGAGCCGAGCGCATCGTCAATGGAAGCGTTGTGTCGAACCATTGCCGATGAGTTATCGCTGTTGTCAGATTTGCCCTTGGGGTTTTGTGGTCACAGCATGGGGGCCGTGGTTGCCTTTGAGACCGCTCGCCAACTTGAAATGCGTTTTCGATTGTCTCCTGAATTTGTTGTTGTGTCAGGTTCGAGTGCACCTTGTAAAGAGAATCGCTTCAGCAACCACGCCAATTTACATGAGCGTTCTTTGCTGGCTGAGCTGAGGCAGTATCAAGGCACGCCTGCGGCGATATATGATGATCCTGTGTTGTTACAGCTAACCCTAAAACACTTAAAAGCCGATAGATTATTAATAAAACAATATCAACCTAAAACTCTACCTAAACTAAAAGCCCCTTTGCATGTTTTCTATGGTGATCAGGATAATACCGTGAACCCTCAGGGTATTGCTGCATGGGAGTCTTTCTGTGAGAATGAACCTGACTTTACCCGCTTTTCTGGTGATCATTTCTATCTGTTAACGCAATCTGAATTGTTTCTTGATACCTTGCTGAATGAGGCAATGGGCGTTTTAATCTAAAAAGTTCTGGCTGCTGGAAGCTTATGTGAATCTTGAAGAGTATTTATGAACTCTGATATTGAGAGTGTTTTCTCGACTCATTATGATCATATCGTGATTGGTGGCGGGTCGGCAGGATCATTAGTGGCTGCGCGTTTAAGTGAGGACTCAGAGCGTAAGGTTTTATTACTAGAGGCGGGCATTGACCCCCGCGTTGATGGCTCTACGGTTTTACAGGATGCTAGCAGTGCCGTTTTTTCAGGTTATAACTGGGATTTTTTAGCGGATGTTCGGGGTGAGCACGCATTGAGTGTCATCAAAAATGCTTCAGGTGTTTTTAGCTCATCCAGTATTGCTGATAAATTATCAATGGCTAAAGGAGTGTTGCAGTCGAGTTCAGTCTTGACACAGTTTCCTTATCCTTTGGGTAAAGTCTTGGGTGGCTCCTCTGCCATTAATGGTGCCGTTGCTGTAAAGCCCGATGTGTTTGACATCAATGCTTGGTGTACAGACTTGGGTGAGGACTACAGTATTAATGAGTTTAATCACAGTTATAATAAGTTAGTCAACAAGGCCAACCCCTTTGGCAGCCTTCCTATTGAATCCATTGCTGATGATGATTTACTCCCTTTACAGATCGCGTTTAGACGAGCCTGCAATCACCTAGGTTTTAATAACTGTGATTCCAGCAGTAAGTTGGGCGTGAGTAAAATTGAACACAACACATTATTTGGACGTAGATTTTCCTCCAGTGATGCTTTTTTGTCGCCCATTAGACATCGTAAAAACTTAACGATTCTCTGTGAGGCGTTGGTTGATCGACTAATGTTTGAAAGTCGTGATGATATTCTACGTGCTAAAAAAGTGGTGTTGACACATCAAGGCAAAAAGCGAGCAATCACGGCCGATCAATTTTGTTTAACGGCTGGAGTCATTAATACACCCTTAATATTAATGCGATCTGGGATTGGTGATGCCAATCATCTAAAAAAATATAATATTGACGTATTGCTACCTAACAGTGGAGTGGGTAACAATCTTCAGGATCATGCCTCCTTAGGTTTTTGGCTGTTACCCAAGAATCAATCAGAGCCGGCAAAGACCGCTCACCAGTTTATGCTGAAATACACTAGCTCAAATGGATACTTTCAAAATGAAATGCAGCAAATGTTGGCTTCATCCGTTAATACCAATATTTTCCCTGAGTTGAAATCATTGTTTAAAGGGCAGGTTGCTACGCTATTATCCTGCATTTTAGCTAAGCCTTTTTCCAGAGGTCATGTGCGTTTGCAGTCAAGTGATCCAGGTGTTGCGCCCAAAATAGTATTAAATGTGGCTTCTGATTCAAGAGATGTAGAGAGGCTAATGGAGGGGGCCAGGCTATCTTGGTCTATCTTCAATCATCCAGACATGAAGCAACATATCGAGAGTATTTTTGCATGGAATGCCAAAATTTTCGATTGCAATAAAAAATTAAGAAGTAGCGTGTTAACTTTTACCAGAGGTTTGTGGCATGGTGTCGGTACCGCAAAAATGGGCCATCACAACGATAGTGAGGCGGTAGTCGATACTCGAGGTACTCTGATCGGCAGTTGCAACGTGAGCATTGCCGATGCGTCAGTCATTCCCAGTATTCCCTCAGGCCCAACCAATCTATCGACCTTGTTATTTGCGGAAAAAATTAGTCAACACCTATGCCAGCCTAGCTACGAAGAGTTTATTGTGTAGACTCTCATTAGTGTGACGCGAATTTCATTGTTGCTGTGATGCTTATCGCAAATTTGTCGGTTAAATTTACACTATTATAACATTTTGTGTTTTTCATATGTTTAACCTTATGTAATGAAAGGATTTTTTTGGGTTGGCTCAAAGTTTGCATTCTCGCCCGATTTTTAAACTTGTTATCGGGGAATCTATGGTCCGCTATCTGTTGTGTAGTCTCGTCTTGCTCTCGTTCAATGTTCAAGCCAACTTGCTCACCGAAGTCAATGTCATCGGTTCTCCCAAGGCAATTGAAACCCCCATTTCACCAATTTCCTTTCAGATTGATAGCAATGATGATTCTTTAACGCTCAGTGATGATCAAGTAGATTTGGGTTCAGGAGACTTTGCCGTCAGCTTGTGGTTTCGCTTAGAAGAGACGGCGACGGGACACTGGCGTTCTGTGGTTCACAAAGGCGATCAAAATAGCGATAGAACCTTTGGAATGTGGATGGACCCCAATAGCGATCGCTTGATGGTTACCATTTCGACCAGCACAGGCAATGTCAATGCAAGCTCGACAGCGATAATTCCTCTCAATCAATGGACTCATATCCTTTACTCAAAGCAAGGTAATTTATTAAAGCTTTATATCAATGGCCAGGCTGATGTTAGCGTATCACTCAGTAGCCCTGTCGTATTCAATACGGGAGCAGTTCGATTGGGTACCGATACCTGGCATGCTCCGGCGAAAGGTAGCTTTGCGAGCTTTGATGTTTATTCTCGTCTCGTTTCCTCCCTTGAAGCTAAAAGCCTTTATCAAGCACAGTTTTCCAATCATAGTATTGAAAATACTGCGCATTTAAGTGGTAGTCCAAATAAAGTGTTGGGTAAAGATGGCATTGGAGAAGCACTGCAAATTAACAGTTCAGATGATTATGCGATATTGCCTAACTCCATTAACTTTCCCAATAACTCGGCCAATTTTTCTGTAGGTTTTTGGGTGCGTGTAGAGCAGGGGCCGACTGGGCAATGGCGAGCCCTATTGCATAAAGGCAATAGCTCAACCGAAAGAACTTTTGCGATGTGGTTAAGACCTAGTGATAATCGTATTCATTTTCGCATTAGTACCGAAAACTCTTTCAACGAAGGCTCTGATAGCGCGGCTGAATTGGCTTTAAATCGTTGGACTCATATTACCTATGTCAAAGAAGGTAATACGTTGAAATTGTACTTAGATGGTGCTTTGGATAGTCAAGTCACTTTAACTGGCAATGTGATCGCTAATAGTGGCCCCTTATATATTGGCAATAGTCCTTGGTATCAACCAAGTTTGGCCAGCTTTGATCAAATTACTACGTTTAATCGAGGTTTGAAGGCTGAAGCGGTTGCCCGATTATTTCAAACAACTGAAAAAACAATCGCCGAAGGTGGGTACTGGGGCGAGTTAATGCCGTGGCCACATGTTCCCGTTTCAGCGGCCAACCTGCCCGATGGCCGTATATTGAGTTGGTCTGGATCAGAGCGGACGGTCTGGCCATCAACCGAGCAAACTTATAGTGCGACCTGGAATCCAAGTAACAATGAATTCTTAGAAGTTTTTCATGAAGGGCACAATATGTTTTGTGCTCATCTGGCGATGACTGAAGATGGCCAGGTGATGGTAACCGGAGGACGAAATCAGACTAACTCTCCCTGGGCAAGTCTATTTGATTTTAGAGATAACCAATGGACTCAGGTCGAAAATATGGCTACGGGTGGGCGCTGGTATCCAACGACACTGGCGTTACCAAGTGGTGAAATCATGACGTCCATGGGAACGGCAACCAATTTTGCAAACCCTGAAAAGTGGTCGCCAGATAATGGTTGGAGTGTCTTAAACAACGTTAATTATGAGCAAATGCGTCAAAACCATGATGGGGCTAATGGTGCACGACGTTGGTGGACGGTGCAAACGGTTGCACCCAATGGGCAAGTATTTCATTTCTGGGATTTACAAGAAAATCATTTTGTAAACACCGATGGTACAGGGAGTGTGACCAATGCCAATGCAAGCAGTAACGACCCAAGTGTGGCTCCTGGTGTTGCCATTCAATACGATGAAGGCAAATTGCTCATAGCCGGCCACAACCAGGGCTCTTGGGGTGGTGCCAGCACCTTTAACCAAGCCTTTAGTATTGATTTAAATGGCCCAACGCCAGTTATTTCCAGCACAGATGATATGAACTTTGCACGGGTGTTTCATAACTTAGTGCCGCTGCCCACCGGTGAGGTCTTGGCTTTAGGGGGTAACACCTCTGGCGCTGGTTTTAGTGATGTTGGCACCGTCTATGAGGCAGAAATTTGGAACCCTCAAACGGGTCGATGGAGTGCAACTAATATTTCAAAGGTACCCCGCAACTATCACTCAATCGCATTATTATTAACGGATGGTCGTGTGCTGTCCGCGGGTGGCGGCTATTGCAGTGGTAATGAATTTTGTAATGGTGCGAGTCATCAGAACGGTCAAATTTTTTCGCCGCCTTATCTTTTTAACTCTGATGGTTCATTAGCGCCTCGGCCAGTCATTACTGAGGGGCCGGGAATTATTCGTGCTGGCCAGCCCTTTGAGATAAAGGCGAGTGAAAATATCGTTAAATTTAATCTCATTAAAATGAGTTCAACCACCCATGCGGTCAATACCGATGTTCGTTTTAGTCGGGTAGCGATTACTCAGCAAGAGAATGACCAATATACCTTAACCCCCAATGCCAATGGCAACGTATTAACACCAGGTTATTGGATGTTGTTTGGATTAAATGACAATAACGTACCCTCTGTTGCTCATGTTGTGCGAGTAGAGCGAGCGCAAGATGTGACAACCCCCGGTGATTTTCGTTATGTCAAACTGCTTGCAAAGAGCAGTCATAGCAGCAATGCCATTGCAGTGGATGATCTTGTTATTTTAGACGCAAATGGTGCAGCGATTAATTCGAGCAACTGGCGTATTTCTGCTAGCAGCGAGAGTGAGTCGCATCCAGCAAATTTAGCGGTTGATAATGCCTCGGCAACTTATTGGCAGGCTCAATCAAATAATGTGCCTCAAGATTTAATGATTGATTTACGAGCGGGTTATGCCTTAAGTGGAGCGGAGTATTTACCCGTACAAGATGCAAGTGGCGGGCGTATTAAGGATTTTGAAGTGTTACTCAGCACTGATGGCGTTAACTGGGAAAAGGTCACTGAAGGCCAATTTGATCGAGATGCGACTCGAAAAAATTTGGCATTTGGTCTAGGTATTGAAGAAGTGGATATCGTTCAGGGAGAACCAGCCGCCTCTAGTTCCAATACAAGCTTATCGGTAACGCCTATCGAAGGCTTACAGTATCGTTGGTCATTTGGCGATGGTTCCTCGCAAAGCGAATTTAGTTCAAATCATAGCGTGACTCATGTTTATCAAACACCGGGCCGCTATATTGTAGTCGTGGATATTCTTGATCCAACAACGGGCGAGCAGCGAACCTTGACGATGACGCAAATCGTTTATGATCAATCGATTGATCTGAATAATGCGCAACTAAGACAGTTATCATCCAGTAGTATTATTTACCATCCTGCTTACGCTCAAATTTGGAACGTCAATCCTGACAATAATACGGTAACGATGACCGACAGCAATAGCTTTTCAGTTGTTGCTGAATTGGCTGTGGGCGAGCAGCCGAGCAGTTTAGCCTCAGATCAATTTGGTAATATTTGGGTCACTAATAAAAAATCAGGAACGATTTCTATTATTGATGCGGTGGGCTTTACTCAAACGACCATCGCACTGGATATTTCAGGAAGTGCACCTCATGGTATTGTGATCAACAATGGCAAAGCATTTATAGCCTTAGAAAATAGCCAAGAAATTGTGGTGTTTGACACCTCGACAAGATCGATCATTCATCGGCAAATGGTGGATGCCAACCCTAGGCATTTAGCTTTGTCTGCTGACTTTGAACAGCTTTATGTTTCGCATTTTATTACCCCCCCACTGCCGGGTGAAAATACCGATCAGCCTAGCGTTGTGAATCAGGGGGGGCGAGTGAGCGTATTGAGCGCCGATTCATTATCGGTCAAAGATCAGATCATTATTCACTACAGTGATGATATAGCGACAGAAAATACAGGGCCTGGTTTGCCAAATTACTTGGGTGCTTTGGCTATTCATCCGGCCGGTAAAGAAGCGTATATTCCATCTAAGCAAGATAATATTTTGGCTGGAGATTTGCGCGAGGGAGATGCACTGGCATTTGATCAGAGTGTACGCGCTATCAGCTCCAAAATTGATTTATTAAATAATACTGAGTACGTTGAAGAGCGTATCGACCACGATAATGCGTCGGTAGCGACTGCGGCCGCATTTGGGCCTTATGGTATTCACTTATTTACCTTGTTAGAAGGTAATCGCCAAGTGGCGGTGAGTAATGTGAGTACCGATAGCGAAATCATTCGCTTTGATGTCGGGCGTGCACCGCGCGGAATTGCCGTATCTCGCGATGGCACTCAGCTTGCGGTTCATAACTTTATGAGTCGATCGGTTGATGTTATTGACGTGACGGATATTGTGAACCATGGTGGTAATCATCATGAAACTATCGCTAGCATTTCAACCGTCAGTGATGAATTACTCGATCCTGAAGTTTTATTGGGTAAACAATTATTTTACGATTCAAAAGATGACCGCTTGGCGGCTTTGGATTATATGAGCTGTTCTTCATGTCATAGCGATGGAGCTGAAGATGGTCGAGTGTGGGATTTTACTCAGTTTGGCGAAGGCTTACGCAACACGACAACCTTATTAGGGAAGGGCGGTATGGCGCACGGACTACTGCATTGGTCGGCGAACTTTGATGAGATCCAAGATTTTGAAGGTCAGATTCGAGGCTTTGCCGGGGGCACCGGTTTGAT
Organism: Polaribacter sp.; assembly: GCA_964226685.1. Classification (GTDB taxonomy): domain Bacteria; phylum Pseudomonadota; class Gammaproteobacteria; order Pseudomonadales; family Cellvibrionaceae; genus CAXQRU01. The sequence continues at coordinate 9,092 of CAXQRU010000094.1, forward strand.
GGATACCAGCGATTTTCTAGACGGCACTCGCAGCCAACCCATGGGCGATAAGAAAGCAGGTTTGAGTCCAGATTTGGATGCGTTAGCGGCGTATTTAACGAGCCTTAATACGGTGCCTAAAACACCATACCTAGATGCCAGTAATCAACTGTCCTTATCGGCGGAGCAAGGCCGGGAGTTATTTATTTCGAATAATTGCCAAGTCTGCCACGCTGGAGTGATTGCGACCGATTCATCCGATGTGCTTAATTTACATGATATAGGTAGTATCACTCCCTTTAGTGGAGGACGGTTAGGAGATACCCTACTAGGTTTTGATACGCCAACCTTGATCGGCTTGTGGCAAACGCCTCCGTATTTACACGATGGTTCAGCCGAGACGATTGAACAAGCGATAGCGGCTCACCTTGATATTCCTCTATCGCAAAGTGAGTTAGTGGCTCTGGCGGATTTCTTGAGAGAGTTAGAACCTGAGCATTTACCCCATGATAAAAAAGCTCCGATACAAGCTGGGCGAATTGTTACTGATCAACCGAATCGATCTGTGTGGCACACAGTAAAATTTGATGAGCCATTTACTCAAAAACCGATTGTAAAATTAGGGCCTGCTTCTTTTAATGGCGGACAAGCTCTGACCTTAAGAATTCGCAATGTCACCAGTGAAGGCTTTGAGTTTAAAATGGATGAATGGTTATATCTTGATGGTTACCATATTCAAGAAACCATTGATTATCTTGCTGTTGAGCCGGGAGTACATAATTGGGGTGGCCTGATTATACAAGCGGGAGAAGTCACCGCTAATCACCAGTGGCACTCGGTTAATTTCAGTCAAATGTTCAGTAAAAAACCGGTGGTGGTGACTCAGATCATGACCCACTTAGGTTCTCAGCCAGCGATTACTCGCAATCAAAAGGTCAGCATTAGTGGTTTTGAGCTGAAAATTGATGAGGAAGAGGGGACTGATCGATGGCATGTGAATGAAACGATTGGTTTCATCGCTATCGAACCTGGTATTGCGACATTGATGGATCAAAAAAGAGTATTGGTTGGTACACCACAATCGATCGATCATAACTGGCATTTGAGAGGCTTCACCTCATTGAATCATCCATTGATGATTGGTGACATTCAAACAACTAATGGCGGCGATCCAATCACTCTTCGTTATCGCAAGCTTACGAACAGTAATGTCGAACTTATGCTTCAAGAAGAGCAAGCTGCCAATAGTGAGGTGGCTCATGTTAAGGAACTTGCGGGTTGGATTTTGATTGAACAGTAAATCATGAGATTCATATTGTTTTGCTTTATGAGCTTCAGCTTTTTGGCTGAGGCTTCATGGCACCAGCAAAGTTCTGGGGGTAATTTTTTTGTCAAGTTGCATCCCCCTGAGCCTATTGTTATTGGACGTTTTCAATCATGGCAGATGACCGTACTCGATAAAAATCAGCAACCAGTTTACCCTCTAAAGGTTCATGTTTCTGGCGGCATGGAAGCTCATGGGCATGGTTTGCCCACAGCTCCAAAAGTCACTCGATATTTAGGTGAGGGCCGTTATTTGATCGAAGGGGTTCAATTTAACATGGCCGGGGAGTGGCTGTTGAAGCTATTACTTGAAAGCGAGCAAACAAGAGAGCAGGTAGATTTTGAATTTACTTTATCTTGGTAAGTACCTTGCTTTTACGGTGTTAATTGGCTGCTTTCAGTGCGCCCAAGCATGGACTGAGTCTGAACAACGAATTCTTGAAAGCTTGAGCCTGAATCAGCTGTCAAAGATAGAAGACCCATCCAATCGCTACCTAAATAATCCCCAAGCTCAGGCTCTGGGAAAAGCTTTATTTTTTGATAAAAGCTTGAGTGCTAACGGTCAAATTTCCTGTGCTAGTTGTCATCAAGCCGAACGCTACTTTACTGATGGGAAGTCGCGGGCGCTTGGGATAGAACGACTTAACAGGCATACTCCCACAGTGGTAGGTTCTGCTTATGAGACTTGGCTATATTGGGATGGCCGGCGTGATTCTTTGTGGTCGCAAGCGCTTGTGCCTTTTGAGTCTGCCAGTGAAATGGGGTCGAGCCGCTTAGCGGTCAGTAGACGTGTGCTCACTCGTTACCAACAGGCTTATATTGAGCTCTTTGGCCGTTACCCCGTCGAGATTTTAGATAAAACGCTCCCTGAGCATGCGGGGCCTTTGGGTGATCAAGAAGCTCGCAATCAATGGCATTTATTATCTGCCTCACTAAAATCTCAAATCAATACAGTCTATGCCAATATCGGCAAGGTGATTGCGGCATATGAAGCCACATTAGTTCATAAGCCTTCTCGTTTTGACCACTATGTTAATGGTAAAGCTGATTTGACGGCCGATGAGCTGGCTGGCTTGACGTTGTTTATCGACCCAAACAAAACCCAGTGTTTGCAATGTCACAATGGCCCAAGGCTCACTAATCTTAGCTTCCATAACATAGGTACTGGCAATTTTAAGGGTGAAAATCTGGATTTTGGACGCTTGTTGGGGTTGCAGTCGGTGCTTACTGACCCATTTAACTGCTTAGGCCCATACAGTGATGCAAAACCTGAGCAATGTTTGCATTTAAACTACATCAATAAGGGCCAGCATGTGCCTCTGAAGGGGGCGTTTAAGGTGCCAAGTCTTCGCAATGTCTCCAACACTGCGCCTTATTTTCACGATGGCCGCTTTCAGAGCCTTGCTGAGGTGATCGCTCATTACAATATGCCCCCCAAGTCACCCGAGAGCGAACTGAAGCCTATGAATTTATCCGCGAAAGAGCGCCAACAACTAGAGGCCTTTCTGGGAACACTGTCGTCTGAGTCACTCTATTAAAATAAACCCCGTCAAAAACTCTGATCATTTGGCGCTGGAGTTTTTTATTTTCACAAAATTAGACGTATTTAACCTAAGAATTCGTCCTAAGCCATTGTAAATATTAGCCATTAGGTTACCATTAGTGCACATCAATGGCCTGATCACGTTGGGTATTGCCAAATTGAGGCTATACTTTACTAGCCTTTGGTGATTTATTGCTCAACAATCGACGTGGATGCATGCAAAGTATATCAAACACAATCAGTTTTTTTCAGCGTTTGTCCTACAAGCTCACTCGTACCAGCTTACTGCTCGTTCTGGTCTTGGGGTTGCTGGTCGCCATCTCACAGGTTTATTTGGACTTTCGCGCTGAACAGTCCGTAGTTGATGGTAATGTCGATAAAGTCTACTCTGTGAGCAAAAATGCCGCCCAAAGAGCGGTTCACCTTTTGGATGAGGATTTGGCTGAAGAAGTCGTTAATGGCTTTCGTGGGTACAGTTATATTCATAAAGTCTCTATTTTAGATGACAGAGGCCAGGCCATGAGAGAGTATCAGGCTGAGCCACAGCCCTCTTCAACACGATGGTTGACCAAACTCTTAGTGGCCGAGCCCTATAAAATCTACCCAAAACCCCTCATCTATAAAGATGGACGAGTCGAAGGTAAGTTTGTTGTCGTCGTCGATTTAGACAATGCCTTTGCTCCATTTTATGATCGTGCAATCTATATGCTTTTAACGGGATTGTTGCGCAATGTTAGTTTGGCATTAATTCTAATGCTGTTCTATCACTATGCACTTACTCGGCCGCTCGCTTTAATTGCCAGTCGTTTTAGTGAAGTCGATGCTAGCAACCCTAACGGCACTCGAATTGAACATGTTCCCAAACATAAAACTGACGAGCTGGGAGCCATTGTCAATGCAGCCAATTTTTTCATAGGCTCGGTAGAACAACGCCAGTTAGAATTACTTGAAAGTGAAGATCAACTTCGGTTGATCATTAACTCAAGCCCTATCCAAGTTTATGCGCTTAATGCTTCCGGCGAGTTTGTGTTTCTCAATACCGCTACCGCTGAGTATTACAATAAGTCTGTCGATGCGCTCATTGGCAAAACGTTTTATCAAGAACACAGCCTTCTAAATTCTGAAGAAGCTGATGAGCTGATGGTGATTTTTAAGCGAGTCTCTTCCACCAGAACCAATTGGCTCAACGTTGAAAAAACCATGTCGACTGTTGATGAGTCGACTAAATTAGTGATGCAAATTTCTTACACGCCTTTTACCTATTATGGCAGGGCCTGCGTTCTAGTGGTTGCCAGCGATATTACTGATCGTGTGAAAGCGGAAGAAGAAATAGAACGCTTAGCTTATTACGATGCGCTAACCAATCTGCCCAACCGAAACTTGTTCTTTAATCGCCTTACCAAAGATATTGAAATCACCCGCCATAAGCAATCTCACGGGGCTTTGCTGTATATCGATTTGGATGATTTTAAGCGCATCAACGATACCATGGGTCATGAGTTAGGCGATAAATTACTACTGCAATTGGCGCATCAAATGCAGAGCCAAATCAGACAAACCGATACACTCGCGCGCTTAGGTGGTGACGAGTTCACCCTAAGCTTGCCGGGTTTAGCTAACCATCGTGAGGGAGCTGAAATTCGAGCGGCGGAGTTGGCTGAGCGTTTAATCTCCATCATCTCATCACCCATCGTGATTAATAAAAATGAGTTCATGATTGGTGCCAGTATTGGTATCGTGATGTATCCTGATGCACACGACGCTGGAGAATTATTGAGATTTGCTGATACCGCTATGTATCAAGCAAAAACCAATGGTCGCAGTTGTTTCCGCTTCTTTGAAATGGCAATGGAAGAGGCGGCTAGAAGAAGAATGGATCTTGAAGTGGATGTGCGCAGAGCGTTAGAGGAGCGCCACTATACCTTCTTCTTGCAGCCAATTATTAATGCTGAAACCAAAGAGTTGTCATCAGCCGAAGCTTTGATTCGATGGCCGCATCCTGAGAAAGGCATGATCATGCCAGGGGAGTACATTGATTACTTAGAAGATTCCGGCATGATCAGTGCGGTCGGTCAAGTGGTGCTTGAGGATGTGTGTCTGTTTTTGCAGAAAATGAAAAAGGCCAAAAGAATTCCTGAAGGCTTTAGAATAGCGGTTAACATCAGCACCATTCAGTTTTATCAGGCCGACTTTTTCGAGCAAGTTCACTTCTTACTGAAGAAGTACGATGTTGAAGGGCACCTGCTGGACTTTGAAATTACAGAAAGCGCTGCATTGCACCGTTTAAGTGATGCGGTGCAGATGATTAATCAGTTGAAAGGTCTTGGGATTTGCTTTTCTCTGGATGATTTTGGAACGGGCTACAGTTCATTAAGCTATTTAAAACAGCTTCCAGTCGACAAAATTAAAATTGACCGTACCTTTATCAATGATTTGACGGTTGATACCCAGGGTGAAGCCTTAGTGGCTTCGATTATCGCGATCGCTCATAATATGAATCTGAAAATTGTTGCAGAAGGTGTTGAAACAGAGCCTCAAGCGCAATGGTTGGCTGATTACGAAAATGTCCATTATCAAGGCTATTTGTTTGATAGGCCCATGCCTCATGATGAATTTAGCTATAAATATCTCTCCGTTTCTTACCTTCATTCAGATTCAATGTAGTATTTTTGAGCAGTGCGGTAGTATTTTCCCGAGTAATTTGACAAAATGCCTTCTTTTTAGCGCGAGAGTCCATAATGGCTAAAACAGGCCTTTTAAACGCCCCAGAATTATTCAATTACCCCAAGTATTGGGCTCACTGTTTTGGTGCGGCGCCCTATTTGCCAATGTCTCGTGCTGAAATGGATCAATTAGGTTGGGACAGTTGCGATATCATCATCGTTACCGGTGACGCCTATGTAGACCACCCAAGTTTTGGGATGGCGGTGATGGGGCGGTTTTTGGAATCCCAGGGTTTTCGTGTGGGTATTATTGCCCAGCCGGACTGGACCAACACCAACGATTTTAAGGCGTTAGGAAAGCCCAATTTATTTTTTGGGATTACGGCCGGCAATATGGACTCGATGATTAATCGCTATACGGCCGATTTAAAGCCGCGCAGTGATGATGCCTATACACCCAATGGCGAACCCAATAAGCGGCCAGATAGAGCCGTTACCGTTTACAGCCAGCGCTGTAAAGAGGCTTATAAGTCTGTCCCTATTGTGCTGGGTGGCATTGAAGCTAGCTTGCGTAGAATCGCTCAATATGACTACTGGACAGACGAAGTACGTCGCTCAGTCTTGATTGATGCAACCGCCGATATTTTGTTGTACGGCAATGCAGAGCGAGCGATAGCGGAGTTAGCTCATCGTTTATCTGAGGGGCAAAGTATCGAGCAGCTTCGAGATATTCGGGGTACCGTTGTTGTTCGTCAAGCTCCACCTGAGGGTTGGTCTGAGATTGATTCCACGCGAATTGATTGGCCGGGACAAATTGATAAATTACTCAACCCCTATGAATACGACCAATCACCCAGTGATTGTGATGTAAAAACCACTGAGGAAAAATTAGGGCTTGAAGAGGTACAGGCTGAACCGGTGCGCATTGTGCCTATGCCACTTCAAAGGCAGTTTGACCTTGATGAAGACAAAACCTATATTCGTTTGCCGTCCTTTGAAAAGGTAAGGGCAGATTCAGCGCTCTATGCACATGCATCGAGAGTGCTTCATCAAGAAGCCAACCCTCATAATGCCAGGCCATTAGCGCAGCGTCATGGTCATAGAGAAATTTGGGTCAACCCACCACCCATCCCTCTAAAGACTAATGAAATGGACGGTGTATTTGATCTGCCTTATCAGAGGCGGCCACATCCAAGCTATGGCGATGCGAATATTCCCGCTTACGAGATGATCAAAACCTCAGTGAATATTATGCGTGGTTGTTTTGGTGGTTGTACTTTTTGTTCTATTACTGAGCATGAAGGGCGAATTATCCAAAGTCGCTCAGAAGAGTCCGTGCTCAGCGAAATTGAAAAAATCCGTGATCAAGTACCAGGCTTTACTGGTACCATTTCTGATCTCGGCGGTCCGACCGCCAATATGTATTTTTTAAACTGTAAGGATGATCGCATACAAGCTAATTGTCGCAGGCTATCTTGCGTTTATCCTGGTATCTGTAAAAACTTAAATACTGATCATAGTCGAACTACCAATTTATACCGTCGTGCGCGCGCTATCAAAGGCATCAAGCGCATCGCGATTGCGTCGGGCTTACGTTATGACTTGGCGGTTGAAGATCCAGAATACGTTAAAGAATTGGTGACCCATCATGTGGGCGGCTATTTAAAGATTGCGCCGGAGCATACTGAAAAAAGTACACTATCGATGATGATGAAGCCAGGCATGGGTAGCTATGATAAATTTAAAAAACTCTTTGATAAATACTCAAAAGCGGCAGGTAAAAAGCAATATTTAATTCCCTATTTTATTG
>CAXQRU010000095.1:0-9566 GCA_964226685.1 Polaribacter sp.
ACGTGTGCTCTTCCGATCTCCCTTCTGCACAATATGAAGCCTTTATTTTCTTTCCTGGAAATTTATCCGGTGGGGGACTTTATTCTGGGCATTTTTTAAATTGGTATTTCTCCGATCCTGATAATCGATTGCAAAGCATTGCGTTTTCAGGCGAAGTAAACCCAGAAGCCTATCAGCGTAAGGATGTAGCAAAATTAGGAGCCATTAATCTTGTGAATGTTTTGGAAAATGTTCGCCTGGGCTTTGCTACCTATTATCAATCATCATCGGCGAGTATTGATATTAACCTTTCAGATTTGGATGACAATCACAAATCAGACATCGTCGATGCGATTGCTCAAGCGCCTAGTAGTGGCTTTACGCCTTTGCCTCAGTCGTTTGAAAGTTTAGGGCGCTATTTTTCACTGGGATATAGCGCCTCCTCTGATATTACTATTCACCCTGATAGCAACATGAGTGCGACGCGAACCTTGAGTGAGGTTTTTAGAGCACCAGTTTATGCCTCGGGTATCAGTCAGCCGTCAAATGTTATTCAGTATTCTTGTCAGAATAATTTTATCATCGCAGTAACCGATGGTTTGCCAACCTCAGGTGATAATGCTCAAATTGTTTCAGACGACTTATTAGATTACGATGGCGATTGTTCGTCCAATTGCCTAAGCCTAGATCGAAAACCCAATGTTGAGTATGCTAGTCCACAAGGGAATGATTATCTCGATGATGTGGCATTGGCTCTCCATGATATTGATCTACGTCCCGATATGGATGGCCATCAAAATGTTAGCAGCTATATTATTGGTTTTGGTGATCCATCCTTAAGAGATAATCCCTTACTTGATGATACAGCACAACATGGTAATGGTGCTTTTTTTGCGGCAGAAAATGCGGTCGAATTTTCTGATGCACTTACTGCAATTATTCGAGAGATTGAAGGCCGCTCTGCATCATCTGCGGGGGCTAGTGCAAATTCTTCCTCCCTTTCAGCGAACTCATTATTATTTCAACCATCCTTTAACTCGACTCGCTGGTCGGGCGATGTCAATGCATTTTCTGTAGAGCCACCCAATGGTATTTTGGCGGCTACACCTGTTTGGAGTGCTTCGGAAAAACTGGATTCGATGGCGCCAAGTGCCCGCAATATTTTGACCTATTCGCCAAGTACGGATGGTGTGCGTTTTGAGTGGGATAATTTGACGGCACAGCAACGAGCGGATTTGGCCTACGATGGCAGTAACCCAATTGATGAAGATTATGGTCGAAGTGTGCTCGCTTATGTGAGAGGGGATCGTAGTTTAGAGGGTGATAGCTCTGATGATTTCAGGCGCCGTGATAGCGCACTTGGAGATTTTGTGAACTCGTCACCATTGTTTGTAGGGAATCCAGAACAAAGCTGGCCACCTTATGATGCCAGCGTATCACCTGCTTCGGCTCGTTTTGGAAGTGCAACGCAATCACATTCTGATTTTGTTGCATCTGTGCATGGTCGAACACCTATGGTTTATATAGGAGCCAATGATGGTATGTTGCATGGTTTTGATGCCAGCAAAGATGCAACCCAAGGTGGGCGAGAGTTAATGGCATACATTCCAAATGTACTTTATAGCTCGAATGCCAACCAAGGCCTACATTACCTCAAGTCTCAAAACTATACTCACCGCTCGTATGTGGATGCAACCCCCAGTGCCAGTGATGTGTTTATTAATGGTGAGTGGAGAACCATCTTGGTAGGTGGTTTGAATGCGGGTGGTAGAGGTTTGTACGCTTTAGATATCACGGATCCAACAGCTTTTGCTTCCACTGATGCCGATGATATTTCGAGCTTAGTCTTGTGGGAGTTTGGTGCTCCTGATGTAAATAGTAGCTCAGGCAGTCCTAATCTGGGGTATACATTCAGTCGACCAGTGATAGCGATGACTAAAGCAGGCTGGGCCGTGATTGTGGGTAATGGATACAATAATACCGGTGATGGCCAAGCCAAACTACTCGTATTGCTGATTGAAGAAGGTTTGGACGGTGCTTGGACATTAAATACTGATTATGTAGAAATCAGTACCGGCGTTGGAACGCCGTCAAGCCCCAATGGTTTGTCATCTCCAAGGGCCGCTGACGTAGATGGAGATGCGGTTGTTGATTATGTTTATGCGGGTGATCTACAGGGCAATATGTGGGCATTTGACCTCACAAATAACACGCTGACTAATTGGCGGGTTGCTCATGGCGGTGGTTCTCCACAGCCTTTGTTTACTGCCAGCAGTGGCGGCCAAGCTCAGCCCATTACAACGGCGCCGACATTGGCGAAAAACCCGCATTCTAGGACGGGGGGCGATCTTCCCGATATTTTGGTTATGTTTGGTACAGGCCAATATATACAGCCAACAGACCCTTTAAATAATGATGTAATGAGCTTTTATGCGGTTTGGGATAGAGGCGATGCTAGTCTGGCTCCCAATCAACTAGCGGAAAGAACTTTGGTTGTTCAGACTTCAAACAACCGACCCGTGAGAAGTTTGACCGGCAGCAATATTGATTGGGATAGACAGTATGGTTGGCGTATTGATTTTCCTGGCGGAGAAAGGAGCATCACTGACTCGCGATTAAGAGGAGAGGCGCTCTTTTTTAACACCAATATACCCAATACGGTGGCTTGTGGTTTTGGCGGTTCAGGATGGATCAACGCTGTACAGTTTGATACCGGGCTGGCAACTGACCGAGCCGCGTTTGATGCAGATGGTAGCGGTTTAGGCAGCTCAGATGATGGTTTGGTGTCAGGATTTGTGGCCAATGGTTTGATTGGCGCCTCAGCGGGTATAGGCGATAAGTTTTATACCACCAATACCGGTGAGTTGGACGGTTCGATCGTAGAAACTGAAACCTCGCCGTTATCGGGTGGTCGCACTGGGCGCTTGTCTTGGGAAGAGTTACTCAAAGAATAAAGGGGAGGTAAGTATGAAAGGCTTCACATTGGTGGAAGTGTTGATAGTGATAGCGATTGTTGCCATTTTGGCAGCGATTGCCTTTCCATCCTATGAATCACAAATTCAAAAGTCACGCAGGGCCGATGCCCAAGCGGCTTTATCGGCTTTGGAGCAAGAGATGGTGCGTTTTAAAACGCTAAAAAATACCTATGAAAACTCCGCAAATGCCTCGGGTGAGCCATTGATTTACCACACTCAAATCCCATCAGATGGCGCCGTTAAATTTTACAATCTTCGAATTACAGCTGCCGATGTGAACAGTTACATGCTGGAGGCTCAGCCCATTGGCCCTATGGCTGGAACCGGTACGTTAAGCCTTTCATCGACGGGGTTAAAGCGTTGGGATAGAGACAACTCAGGGAGCTTTGACGCCACCGAAAATTGCTGGAATCTGAGCTGCTAGCCCTTCTTTGGTGGTTTGATAAGCCGGCAAACACTTCTAAATAAACTGGTGTATTGTTGGCTAGGTATGGAGCTTTGGTCGTAAGAGAGTAGGGGTGTTTTCTGTAAACTCATGCGTTCAACTTTGCTGCTATAGGCAATCCAAGGTTTCAAAAAGTGTAACGTTTTAGGTGGCTTTAATACGAGCTCTTGGTGAAGTTTTCGGCGCCGATCCACCTGTGTGAAAAATGCGGCGATTTTCTTGGGTGGGTTTTTTGTTTTCTCAAAAAACTCGCTAACTTGTTCAGCCGCTCTAATTGATAAAGGTGTTGGAATACAAGGGGTTAGTACTAAGTCAATGTCGCCCAATAAGTGCTCCATGGTGGGTGACAAGGTTGGTGGGCAATCAAAAATAACCACATCAGCATCTTCACCAATCGCAGCAATGAGCTTTTTTAAGTGTCGTTTGGGTGAAGAAATATTGTCGAATGCGGTGTCGCTGTGCCTTAGAGATAAATCGGCTGGAACTATGGTTAGGTTTTCAAAGGGCGAGCTTTTTTTCAATCGACCGATTTCAACGCCTTTGTCTAATAATCGAATACTTTTGGTTTTGTTTTGGTCGGCATCAAAATACCAGCTAGCCGCTCCTTGAGGGTCCCAGTCCCACAATATCGTGTTCTTTTGGGACTTGGCGAAGAGGTAAGCAAGATTCACTGCGCTCGTTGTTTTACCAACGCCACCTTTAAGGTTGTAGAGTGCAATTGTAATCATTCAACTCCCCTATGCTTTTTTAGTTTTTTTAGGCCTCTTTCGGTTAGGATAGCACGCTTGACAAATACCGCAAACTGTACCATCGCAGCCTCTTGCGGAGCAGTGCTCGCGCCCATAGTAAATAAATTGCAAATGTAAGTCGTTCCAGTATTCTCTGGGGAACAAACGCTTCAAGTCTTTTTCGGTTTGTACGACATTTTTGCCTGAACTTAAACCCCAGCGTTGAGCCAAACGATGGATATGGGTATCCACCGGAAAGGCGGGAATTCCAAAGGCTTGAGACATCACAACGCTCGCCGTTTTATGTCCTACCCCGGGGAGTTCCTCTAGCGCTTCCATATCTTCGGGTACCTGACCTTGGTACTGTTCAATTAAAATTTGTGATAGCTTTGAGATGGCAGCTGCTTTTTTGGGTGCCAAACCACAAGGCCTTACGATGGCTAAAATTGAGTCCACGGGTACTTTTGCCATATCAAATGGGTTGTCAGCCAATTTCCATAGATGTGGCGTGACCTGATTAACTCTCTCATCGGTGCACTGAGCAGACAGCAACACGGCGATTAAAAGTGTGTAGCTATCTTTATGATCTAGGGGAATAGGAGGGTCTGGATAGAGCCTCCTCAGAGTTTCTAAAATATAATCGACTCTAGCTTGTTTTAGCATGGTTGACTCAAAATAAAATCTCTAATCCTATTGGCCGCTTCATTACATTCATCTTCTGTGGCTACCAAGGCCATGCGCACAAAGCCAAGGCCTGGGTTTGTGCCATTTGGGGCGCGACTTAAGAATTGTCCTGGTAATAAAGTAACGTTTTTGTGTTCGAATAAACCTTTAGTAAAAGCTAAATCGTCAAATGGAGTTTTGGCCCAAAAATAAAAACCTGCATCTGGCATAGTGAGCGGCCAACAATCTTTTAAAATCTCTTTGAAGGACTGGAATTTATTGCGGTACAACCTACGATTCTCAATAACATGACCTTCGTCTTGCCATAGTGCCTCACTCGCTATTTGCACGGGCACAGGGAGGGCACAGCCGTGATAGGTGCGGTATTTTAAATAAGTGGCCATGATATCAGCATCGCCAGCAACAAAACCAGAGCGCAAGCCTGGAACGTTTGAGCGTTTAGATAAACTATGAAACACAACACAACGTTTGAAATCATGGCGGCCCATCTCTGCACAGGCTTGTAGCAATCCAGCCGGTGCGACGTATTCATCCATATAAATTTCACTGTAGCACTCGTCCGATGCGATGATAAAATCGTATTCATCGGCGAGTCGAATCAACTTCTGTAAATCGGCCATATCCATAACAGCGCCGGTGGGATTTCCAGGGGTGCAGACGAACAACAGTTGACATTTTTGCCATTGCTCTTCAGAGATCGAATCAAAATCTGGTTGAAAACCATTTTCCTCAAGGCAATCAAGATAGATAAGATCAGCACCCGCTAGATAGGCAGCACCCTCATAAATTTGATAAAAAGGGTTAGGTATCAAAACAGTAGGCTGATCTTTGGTTCGATCCACGACGGCTTGTGTGAATGAAAATAGAGCCTCTCGGGTTCCGCTAACGGGAATGATTTGCTCAGGGTCAATGCCTTGTAAACTAAAGCGCTGCACCAGCCAGCGGCTGATTAATTGTCGCAGTTGCAATCGGCCCTGAGTTTTAGGGTACTCAGAAAAACCATCCATACTGTTGACTAATGCTTCAAGTGCAAATTTAGGCGCTTCGTGCTTAGGCTCGCCAATCGACAGGGCAATTGGAGACATTTTAGGTTGAATATCGCCTTTGAGTTTGGCTAATTGTTCAAAGGGATATGGATGCAGTTTTTGTATGTCAATATTCATAATCAATTTACTTTAATTCAGAATCTAATTTTTTGCAGATGGTGGTCTGAAGACTTTCACAAAGCTCAGGGTCGGTTAGCGGTAGCCCTTCTTTAGTGGCAATAAAAAAGACATCTTCGACTCGCTCGCCCAAAGTAATAATTTTGGCATTGATAATAGTGATATCAAATGCTACAAAAATATGAGCTAAGTGCACTAATAAACCAGGCCTGTCCGGACTCACAATTTCTAATACAGAATGGCTATTGGTAATATCTGTACTTAAATAAGTTTTAGTTGGGGAGTTGAAGTGGCTCAGTTCTCTTGGAAGTCGCCTTTGAATAATGCTTCGGTAATCATCGACCAACAGTAATTCATCTAAGATAACATTGCGAACTCGGTTAATGAGCGCGTCAGTCAGATCCAGCGGTTCATAATCTTCATCGAGAACATAGAAGGTATCCATCGTATAATTTTTTTGAGTACTGTAGATGCGAGCATCTTGTACATTCAAATGCAACTGATGTAATGCAGTGATAACGGCTGCGAAAATATTGTTTTTTTCCTTAGCTCTTACAAAAATTTGAGTGGCTGATTGGTTTCCTTGCTGTTGTTTTTCTCGCAATAAAATCAGTGGTTGCTCTGGATCAGAATGGTTCAAGATGGCTTCAGTTTGCCAGGCAATGTCGTAGGCATCTTCGCGCAAAAAATAATCTTCACCACAATCTTGCCACACCTGATTGATGCTGCTCTCGGGTATGTGTTTGTCTGTCAAAATATAAAGTGCAGCTTGCCGGGTTTCTTGGATACTTTCTTTTCTGTCAATGGGATTCTCTAGTCCGCGTCTCAATGCTCTGCGAGTCTCATAATATAAATCTCTAATGAGACTGGCTCGCCAGCTGTTCCATATGTCTGGGTTGGTGGCGTTCATGTCGGCAACGGTTAACAATAATAAATAATCCAAATAGCGTTGATTACCCACAAGTGAGGCAAAGTTATGAATGACCTCAGGATCAGATAAATCCTGTTTTTGTGAGTAAGATGACATTAGTAAATGATTCTCGACTAACCAATAAATTAAGCGAGTATCCTTATTTGACAGGTTATGGTTTTCGCAAAACGCTTGCGCATCAACCGCTCCAAGAATCGAGTGGTCACCACCACGGCCTTTGGCAATATCATGATAAAGACCCGCGATATATAATAATGTTTTATTCGCTAACTTATGAATCACTTCATGGGCTAAAGGAAAGGTTTCGGCGCTCTTTTTTTCACTAAAATCACGTAAAAAAGTGATGAGCTTTAAGGTATGGGCGTCGACAGTGTAGCGATGAAATAAATCGTGTTGCATTTGCCCAATGATTCGACCGAACTCGGGTAAATATCGCCCTAAAATGCCATATCGCAGCATTCTTTTTAACTGTAAGGCTAACTGGTGTGGAACCTCGAGCAAGCGAATGAATAAATGTTTGTTATAATCATTATTTCTAAAGTCATTGTCGATAAGTTCTCGGCTCTCTCTAATTAAGCGGATGGTTGATGCGCGAACTCCTACGATATTTGGGTTGTTGCCTAACACGACAAATAGCTCTAACAAGGCAGAGGGTTGTTCTTTGAAAACGTTGGTGTGCGTGACTTCAATATAATCATCGCGAAGCTGAAAATGAGAATTGATGGGGGTCACTAATTGGCTATCACCACGATTAACAATGACTTCGTCCAAAAACTGTAGCAAAACATCATTGAGTTCGCTAAGTGCGAGAACAACACGATAATAGACTTGCATAAATTGCTCTATAGCAAGTTGTTCCGCATTATCCTCGTAACCAAAAATTCCGCAGAGTGTCCGCTGATGATCAAACAAAAGGCGCTCTTCAGGACGTTTTGAAATCATATGTAAACCGTAACGCACCTTCCATAAAAATTCTTCGCCGCCTAAAAGAATACCGTATTCGCCATCTGTGAAAATAGCGCTGCCCTCAACTTTGGCGATGCTGTCCACCCCAAAGGTTCGTTTGATGAGCCATTTAATGGTTTGGATATCCCTAAGGCCGCCTGGAGCATTTTTTACATTAGGCTCCAGGTTGTATTCAGTGTTGTTGTGCTTTTTGTGGCGTTTGAGTTGTTCTTCGTATTTAGCTTTAAAGAAATCGTGCCTAGACCACATGTGTTCAAGAGCAAGACTTTCTTTTAGCGATTGATACAAAGAGACGTTGCCTTGAAGTTGACGGCATTCTAATAAGTTGGTGAAGACTGTCACGTCGTTTTTGGCGATGGTTTGGCACTCTTCCAGCGTTCTAACGCTGTGGCCGATATCCAAACCAATATCCCATAAAAAAGTCAAAAAACTCTCGATGATTGACTGATCTTCCTGGTGGCTATTATCTAATAAAATCAGCAAGTCGACGTCGGACTTGGGGTGCAATTCGCCGCGACCATATCCACCAACAGCCAGCAAACTGGCCTCGCCACTCCACTCAAACTGATGCCAGGCATAATGAAGGAGGCAGTCGATGAATAATGCGCGCTCTTGTACCAATTTGCGAATACTTTCTCCCTCCATGAAGCGTTGATCGAACTGGTGATTGACGCCTTCGATAGCTGATTTAAAAGCCGCAACGGGTGCAGCGCCTGCAAGTGTCGCTCGAAAGCGAACTTGATCAAAGAAAATCAGGTGGTGCTCAAAGAGTGCGATTTCAGGCATTGTTAGGCTGCTTTAGAAAGTCGAAATTCTCTTCTTTGCGAGCGGTCAGTACTTCAACGCCTGTTGCGGTCACCAGCAAAGTATGCTCCCATTGCGCTGAGAGGCGGCCATCTTTAGTTTCCACGGTCCAGCCATCCTTTTTGAGTTTGGTCTGCGCCTTGCCTGCATTGATCATGGGTTCAATGGTGAATGTCATTCCCTCTTGTAGCATCATTCCGGTAGCGGGTTTGCCATAGTGCAAAACTTGGGGTTCCTCATGGAAAACTTTGCCTATCCCGTGTCCGCAGTACTCCTTCACAACGGAGTAATGGTTGCTTTCGGCATGGCGCTGAATGACATGGCCAATATCGCCCAACTGGGTGCCTGGTTTTACTAGGCCGATGCCCTTGTACAAACACTCCTGGGTGATTTGCACCAAGCGTTCGGCATGGGGAGCCGCTTTGCCGACAAAGTACATTTTGCTGGTATCACCATGATAACCTTCATAAATTACGGTGACGTCAATATTGATGATGTCTCCATTTTTGAGAATCTTAGTGGGAGACGGGATGCCGTGGCAGACTACCTGGTTAACTGAGGTGCAGATAGACTTTGGGAAATTGCGGTAGTTCAAGCAGGCTGGGATGGCCTTCTGAGTCTTGGTGATATACTCGTGACAAATTGTATCGATCTCTTCGGTACTAATTCCAGGTTGGACATGCTCGCCAATCATTTCAAGTACCTCGGCGGCCAAGCGCCCGGCAATTCTCATCTTTTCTATTTCTTCAGTCGTTTTTATGCTTACAGTCATAATATATTGCTTGCGTTCTGGGAGTTGTGTGCATTGTAAACTACCGGGGGGCGCTAGGTCACGGCTAGATGCCTTAAATAGGGGAGCATTTAGTGTTAAGGCTTTGGGTTGTGATTTTG
>CAXQRU010000096.1:0-11531 GCA_964226685.1 Polaribacter sp.
CAGACGTGTGCTCTTCCGATCTGTTAGAATGATTAACTAAGATTCTGTTTTCATTGCTATAAACTAGTTTCATTGTTCGGCTCTTTTGCTTTTCTCGCGCTCTGTATTTACAATGCGCATTCATTTATTTTTTAGGAATTATACTATGCCAACTGCAAGCGCAAGACATATACTCGTCTCAACAGAAGAACAGTGCAATACCTTGAAGCAAGAAATTGAAGCGGGTGCGAGCTTCGCTGAATTGGCGAAACAGCATTCTAGCTGTCCATCAGGTAAACAAGGCGGCGAATTGGGTACCTTTCAACAAGGGCAAATGGTTCCCGAGTTTGATAAGGTGGTGTTTACTGCTGAGCCAAACACGGTTCAAGGCCCAGTGAAAACGCAGTTTGGTTATCATTTGCTAGAAGTCACTGAGCGTTCTGAGTAACCAAGTAGGGCGCTGTGGCGCCCAAACTGTTTAAAAACTAACTTCCAGCTCGCTGGTATTCTCAGTTTTGCTCACCCTTGCAAGAATTTCTTCCACAGACTCTTGTTCTTGGCTGGTTCCGCCCAGGGCGGCGATTAATGCTTCGATAAAGCGGCTTAACTCCAAGCTCATGATTGAAAAATCCGTATCAAATTGCTGGCTCACATTTTCGCTATCAGCCTCTTGAGCTTGCTCGTAGATTTCATCGGCAAACTTGATTCTCTTAATCGCCAATTGGTCATCCAGCATAAATTCAATGCCGCCTTGCCATGATAGGCCCAGTTGCGTGGCGATCATGTCTGCCTGAAGGTGATTGTTGATCTCAGTTGATGTTAAATCTTGATGCTTGCAGCGAATCGTGCTGCCAGCTTCTTTGGGGTCTGATAATTGGCACTCGCCACCAAACTCGAAGGGCGTCGGCGCCGCTCCGGCTATCAACCACTGAGTCATTGCTTTGTAGGGAAGCTGCTGACATTTAAGAGGCACTACAGGCAGGCTGCCAATGGATGATCGCAAGAGCGAGAGTAGCATTTCAGCCCTGTTGGCTGATGCGGCATCGACAATGATTAACTGCTCTTTGGGGGCAATGTAGGCGTACATACGGCTAGAGCGGCTAAAGGCCTTGGGTAGCAACTCTAAAATGATCTCGTCTTTAATATCTTTGCGCTCTTTTGATCCAACATGGCGATCTTCTCGAAGTTTGATTTCCTCAATACGCTCTTTCAGCGCCTCATTAACGACGGCTCCTGGTAGCACTTTCTCTTGTTTTTTTGCACAAATCATTAGATTCCCTAGCGCTGAGTGAACGTATTGATCTCCACCCTCGACGGGCGATACCCATCCCATTTTCATCGGGTCTGTCTTTGAGCAGGGTGTGAAAGCTGCCTTTTCTAGAGCCTCATTAAGACTCTGGGCATCTATGTTGAACTCTGATGTGAAGCGATAAATTCTTAAGTTTTTAAACCACATAGTGATACTCTTAAATCGATGTTAGTGGAAATTGCGCGAAGCTGATGGCGTCCCAACCATGCTGCATAAACTGGCGGATATTTTGGTGATCCGATCCCTCTGGGTTTGAGAGCACATGATCTCGGTAAAAGTGACCAAAGCACGCTAAGGTCTGTTCGGGATTCAGTTTGTGAAGTATGCCAAAAGCAAAAATTTTGCAGGAGCCTTCGTTGGTGCCTTGCTCATTGGTCAAATCACCATTGGTGAAGGAGGTTGGTTGAAATTGGTAATTTTGATCGATGATGTCTATTACAGCATCAAATTCGACAATGTCGGGCTGCTCTTTTAGATGGTCTAATAATTGGTCAAGTAGCATAGCGATTCTCGTGAAAAAGCCTGCATCATAACGGATTATGACTTTTAGCTAAAGTCGCAGATAAAAGGCGTCAAGGCGGTTTACCCTTGACTCATAAAACCTTATAATAGCTCGCTTTTCTTGAGGCTCCTCTCAAGTTATACCTTCGAGGTTTTCTATGTTGCGCATTAGCCAAGAAGCACTGACATTTGATGATGTACTACTCGTTCCCGGTTATTCGTCGGTAACGGCAAAAGATGTGTCTTTAAAAACCCAATTGACCCGAAAAATCAGCTTAAATATTCCCCTGGTTTCAGCGGCCATGGATACCGTCACCGAGTCACGCCTAGCCATTGCATTGGCCCAAGAGGGTGGCATTGGCATTATTCACAAGAGCATGAGCATTGAGCAGCAAGCCCTGGAGGTCCGAGCAGTCAAAAAATTTGAGGCCGGTGTGGTGAGAGATCCAATCACGATCGATGCGAAAGCGACCATCAGTGATTTGGTACATTTAACTCGTGTTAACCACATCTCTGGCGTTCCGGTTTTAGAAAATGGTGAGTTGGTGGGGATTGTGACGGGACGAGATGTTCGTTTTGAAACTAATATGGATGCAACCGTTGCCTCGATCATGACCCCCAAAGAAAAATTAGTCACAGTGGGCGAAAACGCAGAACCCGATGAAATTCGCGAATTATTGCACCGTCATCGCATTGAAAAGGTTTTGGTCGTTAATGAACAATTTGATTTGTGCGGTTTGATTACCGTTAAAGATATTGATAAAGCTGAGCGCTACCCTAATGCTTGTAAAGACCCAGAGGGCCGACTACGAGTGGGTGCTTCTGTAGGCACAAGCCCTGATACCGATGATCGAGTCGATGCCTTGGTTGATGCGGGTGTGGATGTATTGGTGGTGGATACGGCTCATGGGCATTCGCACAATGTGCTAGAGCGTATTCGTAAAATTAAAGCCAAATACCCAGATGTACAGGTGATTGGAGGCAATATTGCCACGGCTGAGGCCGCCATTGCATTGAAAGATGCGGGCGCCGATGCGGTTAAAGTGGGTATCGGGCCCGGTTCTATTTGTACCACTCGAATCGTCAGTGGAGTTGGAGTCCCTCAAATTTCGGCCATTGCCAACGTGGTTGAGGCTCTGAAAGATACCGATATTCCGGTTATTGCCGATGGTGGTATCCGCTTTTCAGGCGATGTCGCCAAGGCCATTGCAGCGGGTGCACACTCGGTCATGATGGGGTCGATGTTTGCCGGCACCGAAGAGGCGCCTGGTGAGGTCGAACTCTATCAGGGTAGAACCTACAAGTCCTATCGTGGTATGGGTTCCCTAGGAGCCATGTCGAAAACGCAGGGTTCATCCGATCGTTACTTCCAAGAGGGCAGTGCAGTTGAAAAGCTTGTGCCTGAAGGAATTGAAGGGCGTGTGCCTTATAAAGGTTCGATCTCAGTGATTGTTCATCAATTGATGGGTGGGGTTCGTTCATCAATGGGTTATACCGGCTCTAAAGATATGACGGCTATGCGTACTCAGCCAAACTTTGTGCGGGTGACGTCTGCCGGTATGAACGAGAGCCATGTACACGATGTTCAAATTACTAAAGAAGCTCCCAACTACCCAATTGGTAGCCGATAAACTTATCTAATGCCGCAGTTTTCTGCGGCTTTTTTCTATTGGAATGACAAGCATGCAAGATATCCACTCTCAACGAATCCTGATATTGGATTTTGGTTCGCAATACACTCAATTGATCGCTAGACGCGTGCGTGAAATTGGCATTTATTGCGAGATTAGAACTTTTGATATGACTCATGAAGAAATTATTGAGTTTGCTCCGAAGGGTATCATTCTCTCGGGTGGCCCAGAGTCGGTTGCCGCTGAGAATTCTCCAAAGCCTGACCCTAAAGTATTTGAGTGTGGCATTCCAGTCTTGGGGATTTGTTACGGCATGCAATTAATGGCTGCTCATTTTGGTGGAGAAGTCAGTGAGTCCAATGTGCGTGAGTTTGGTTATGCGCAAATCGCCATTAAAAACCCCAGTGATTTGTTGGTCGATATCAAAGACCATGTCGATCAACAGGGGCAGCCACTATTGGATGTTTGGATGAGTCATGGCGATAAAGTGACAAAAATGCCTGAGCAATTTGAGCTACTGGCTCAAACCAACTCTTGCCCTATCGCTGCGATGGCTTGGATAGAAAAACAATTTTACGGCATTCAATTTCATCCAGAAGTAACTCATACGCTTCAGGGCAAGCGTATTTTGGAGCATTTCACTCAATCAATTTGTGGCTGCGAAGCGCTGTGGACGCCAGCCAATATCATTGATGATGCCATTGCCACCATAAGAGAGCAGGTGGGCAGTGATTCGGTGTTGCTAGGCTTGTCAGGTGGTGTCGACTCGTCCGTGGTGGCGGCCTTATTGCACAAAGCAATTGGCGATCAACTCACTTGCGTGTTTGTTGACAATGGTTTGTTGCGCAAGAATGAAGGCGACCAAGTCATGAACATGTTTGCCAAAAACATGGGCGTGAAAGTGATCCGAGCTGATGCCCAAGAACAATTTTTGAAGCGCTTAGAAGGCGTTAATGACCCAGAGCAAAAGCGCAAAATTATTGGTAATACGTTTATCGATGTTTTTGATGACGAGTCCAGCAAACTGACCAATGTGAAATGGTTGGCTCAAGGCACCATTTATCCTGATGTGATCGAATCGGCCGCCAGTAAAACCGGCAAGGCGCATGTGATTAAGTCGCATCATAATGTTGGTGGTTTGCCAGAGCATATGAAGTTAAAACTGGTTGAGCCTTTGCGCGAGCTATTTAAGGATGAGGTGCGCAAGATTGGTGTCGAACTGGGTTTGCCTTTTGACATGGTATATCGTCATCCGTTCCCAGGGCCTGGTTTGGGTGTTCGAATATTGGGTGAGGTAAAAAAAGAATACGCCGATATTTTACGTGAGGCCGATGCGATTTTTATTGAAGAGTTACACAATGCTGATTGGTACCACAAAACCAGCCAAGCCTTTGCGGTTTTTTTGCCGGTTAAGTCGGTTGGAGTAGTGGGAGATGGCCGGCGTTATGAGTGGGTAATTGCGTTAAGAGCGGTAGAGACGATTGATTTTATGACAGCGAGGTGGGCACATTTGCCCTATGAGCTGCTTGAAAAAGTATCGAATCGAATCATTAATGAAATCAGTGGAGTATCTAGGGTCACCTATGATGTCTCCAGTAAACCACCCGCCACGATTGAATGGGAATAGTTATGACTGAACTCATCAGTACTTCAGTGCTCTATGATGCTTTTGCGGTGATTACACAAAAAGGTGAAAAAGTTGGTGATGCCTATATTTATCGAGGCATCACA
This sequence comes from Polaribacter sp., assembly GCA_964226685.1. Taxonomy (GTDB): domain Bacteria; phylum Pseudomonadota; class Gammaproteobacteria; order Pseudomonadales; family Cellvibrionaceae; genus CAXQRU01. The sequence continues at coordinate 5,152 of CAXQRU010000096.1, forward strand.
GCGCAATCGTTTAATGATGGTTATGAATTGCTGATGAAAACTTCCAAGGCATCCATAACCCTTGGGTTTCACAATACCCAAAAGCATGAATGCGAGAGTATGGATGATTTCGAGCAGCTAGCTGATTCTTTGTCTAAGATTGCTATGGAATCGGCGACTTAGGCGCTATATAAAGCCTATGCAGTAGAACGATGATATTAAAGGAGTTGTAGATCGTTCCAACAATACTGCCTACCAAAACTACGTAAATAATTGAGAGTATTTCGGCGGTTAAAAACACCTTTCTCATCGTAATTGAGGTGCTATTAAATCTCAGCGTGGCGACCGTAAAAATAATGGAAGCCGCATAGGCGAGCACGATCAGCCAGCTATCATCACGATAAACCAGCTGCCAGTACATTGGTGCAAGATTTAAAATCACAAAGACAGCCGTAATTGTCCAATTATTATATCTTAGTGAAACAATGTTTCTGATAACCGCTAAGCCACAACCAATGCTGGCGGCGAGCGCATCAATCAAAAAAAAGTGTGTCGACAAAAGTGCCATGGCAAAGCAGGTATATACCCTAAAAGACTGCATGCAATGCTGGCGGTAACCAGCAATGTTGCAGCAAAGGGCGCCCAAAGCAATGACTTCGGCAATGATTTTGGTTTCCAACAATGTCGCCTCTTTATCAATTAAGTATTTGAAGCTTCACTATTGGTTTCATCCGGTTTTATTGGGGCAGGAGCATTGGGCCATTGGAAAGCCAGTCGATTCATCGAGTGATCAATTTCAGTGAGTATTACATCGATTTCTGTATCGAGTAAGACATCGCATTCATTCCACTTTAATTCCATTCTTTGATTATTGAAAGAAAGTTTATCATGAGCTTGCTCGGTTTTCTTCTTGTTGGGTTTTTTGGCTTGAACAAAGCCTTCAATACCAGAATCCAGTAGTCTAATGCCAATGCCTTGGTTACTTAACATGGTAATTTTTGCCTTAAAGTGTTCGCCAATACGTTGACTTAGGAAAATACAAATTAAGCGGTTTTCTAAAAAGCGAATGGCCTCTTTATTTTTTAACAATGCAGACTTAATTGTGTCTAGTTTTGTATTGGCTTTATTGGCTAACTCTTGCTGGCTAAGAATCTTAATCAGCATATGGTGGTTATAAAAATCTTGATAGCGTCTAATGGGTGAGCTTACCATCGCGTAGTGTTCAATGCCCAGCCCAAAATGAGGTTTAGGTTCATCACTCAATTCTCCTGGTTGCAAAAAACGCTGGCAAATCGAGAGCATGGCTTGGTTATCGTTTTGGATCAGGTGCTGCATGATATGACGATAATCATTTAACAATGAGGTATCGGTAAACTCAATATTCAATTTTTCTTTTAATAGCGCCTCAATATCCGCTCTTCTTTCGGCCTTAAAGCCATCATGAGTATTATGAATGCCAGCGTTATGTTCAGAAAGTAAAATCCCAGCACAATGATTGATAGCAAGCATCGCCTCCTCAACCATGGTGTGCGCAATGGTTTTTTCACTGGGTTCAATACGCTCAATCTGTCCCTTTGAATTAGTGTGAAAGCAAAAGTCTTCTCGATTATCGAGCACGATACTGTGCTCGTGCCGGTATCGATTCATTGCCTGAGTACAAGCTTGCAATTGCTGTAGCGGCTCAAGAAAGGGCTGCGCGTCATCTAATATATTGGCAGCTTCAAAGGCCTCGCCATTTAATAATGCGCTGACTTGCTGATAGCTCAATTTCGCTTGTGAGCAAATTTGACTGATAAAGAAAGTTGGCTCTGTGATTGCCCCCTCTGCTGAAATGCGCAACTGGCAAACAAGGGCAGGGCGTTTTTGTTGAGGCATTAGAGAATAGCGCTCAGTCGAGAGCGAGTCGGGCATCATGGGTAAATTCTTGCCTAGAAAATACAAAGTATGCGCTTGCTCAGTCATATATCGATCAAGAGGGCTCCCCAGGGCAATTTCACTGCTAGGGTTAGCAATGGCAATCGATAGAAGCCAGCCATCATCAAGGGCTTCAATGCAGAGTGCATCATCCATATCGCGAGTGGCTTGCGAATCGATGGTCACAAACGGCAGGTGGCTGTGATCGTGGTCGGTATTTGGGTAGTCGCTCTTGGAAATCAGCTCATTAACTTGGGCAATCACTTTTTCTGGATATTGTTCAGAAAGCTGAAATTTTGCCAAGGTATAAGCTCTCTCGATAAACGGCGTTTGAGGGTTTCCTAGAATATCGGTGACCTTTGCTTGAGATTTTCCGGTTTTGAAAGGGTGTTGGGTTACCACGCCACAGACAAAGTCACCATCTTGTGCTCCTTTGCGAGCTTTAGGCGGAACAAATAGCCAGATAGGGTTCAGTTCTCCCTCGCAAACAATGAAGTGTCCTTTGCCTTTTACCATATAGCGGCCCACCACTTCTTTTAAGGAAGAGTGGAGCAATTTGTTGAGTTGAGCCTCATGCTGCTCTCTCTCATTGAGGGTGACAATCACCTCGATACGGTCACCATGAAAAACGCGGCTCATTTGATCGGGGTTGATAAAGGCTTCTCGTCCGTCGTCTAGAATGGCAAAACCAAAGCGTCCAGATGTTGAACGAACGGTTCCCTCCATGTAGTCGGTGTTTGATCGAATGGCTTCCTTAATTTGGGACAATTCATTAAATAGCATGTAAATATACCTAATATTTGCACCTAACAAATGCAAATTTTGTGTTAAAATGGCCAGATTGCCTTTTTATGGATCAATTTGACGCATGTGTGTTAAATTAGAGCTTGATAGGGGGCATATGATAGCAGAGAATAGTCCTGTTGACGGGATTATCCTTGATTTTTTAAAGGCTCTATAGAGGTAGTTTAAGTAATGAGTACAGACCAATGGCAGATCGATTTAGAGAGGCAAACTGCCGTTCATGAATCTGGTTTTACTGTACATGTCGATGGTAATTTACGCTTGCCTTTTAGCGTCTCCCCGACCAATGTACCCAGCGATTTTAATGTCATCAAGCAAGCTGCGCTTTTGAGAGAAGGCTTGCAGGTTATGGTTGAATTATCTGAGGATTCGCAGCCAAGACAAGGACACTCATACGATTATGATGATATGCCTCAAAAACCAGAGAAAAAGTGCCGAATCGTTAATAAACCCGCTTTTGTTCCTCCGGCTAATCGTCCTGAACGCCCGGTTTTATCTCTAAAAAGTCGCAAAAAAGCCACTAACGAGGCCTGATTTCAGCCTGTTAGTGCAATAGTTAATAGTTTTTTGCTATCCACGCTCAAGCTGGGTAGCATAAGCTCGGCGCTCAAGCGGCCTCTATCAGACATTTTATGCCATGTCTTCTGTAGTATTGTTATCATTTTTTCCATGTCTTGGCTTTTGGCAAAATCATCTAAGTAGTACTGCAAAAAGACAAGACAGATAACGTCTTCCAGGGTTTGGGTATCTTCATCGAGTTTGAGACGTTTTTTTTGGAGCATATTACTGACTGTTGTAATGAAGCTATCATCGTAATCTAACGCTTTTAAAATATGACCCGTTTGTTCACTGTGATATACCGCTAAGTCTTTTCGCCATGTTTTGTAGCCAGCCTTGTCCATAGGGTAATCGGTTCTGGCAATATTCCAGCGACCAATATGTTGTGCATAACAAGCAATTTGTAATGCTTCAGAAGCGTTTGGGTTAAAAAGGGCAAGGGTAGCCAGCATCCGTTGAGAATACAAAAATTCTTTTGGGTAATTTTGCCCATTAAATGCCTCTAAGTTTGGGTCTTTCTTGTTAATTTCATCAATTTTTTCAAATGCTTGTCTCACTTTGTTCATAGTGTAACCCCAAAGTATTCCGGTACGACTTGTGTTGCTAGACCATAGTGCTGTTCAGCGAATTGTGAGTGGTTTGTAGCGGCTTCTAGGTTTAATTCTACGGTGTGTGCACCATGTGCTCTTGCCATTTGCGTAAAACCAGCTGCTGGGTAAACATTACCTGAAGTGCCTATAGCAACGAATAAATCACAACTACTCAAGGCTCGCTCTATGGTATTCATAAATAAGGGCATTTCCCCAAACCAGACAATGTGTGGGCGTAAATTGCCTTTCATTTGGCAGCAGTTACAGATGTCCTGTTGTGAGGATGGCTCAAACTGCTCGACAAGCTTATTCGATTTTTTGCAACGCATTTTTAGTAATTCACCATGCATGTGGATCGTTTCTGATCCGGCTTTTTCGTGAAGATTATCAATATTTTGTGTTATTAAAGTAAATCCATTTGGTGTTTCTTTTGCAAATTGTGCCAGAGCTAAATGGGCCTTGTTTGGGATGGGGCCACTCAGTAGTTGTTGCCGCCGTTCATTGTAAAAGCGATGGACTAGATCAGGGTTTTTGACAAAGGCCTCAGGTGTGGCTACGTCTTCGACGCGGTGCTCTTCCCATAGGCCATCAGAAGCCCTAAATGTTTTGATCCCTGATTCGGCTGAGATTCCGGCGCCAGTGAGCACGACGATGTGTTTCGCATTTTTTGGGGTTATGGTGCTATTCATTGTGATCTATGTCTCGAAAGAAAATTAAAATGATAAAAGAGCTACACTATTGCCTTTACATGAACTATAACATTAGGAAATTTTGACATCACTTCCTATCGTTTTCTTCATGGCTGACACTATAATACAAAATTCCTTAGTACATCAGTTACTAAAACTCGAAGCTGATCGGGAACAGGTAAGAAAGCATTACCAATCATTTGAGCTTCAAATCATGGCCGCTGATTCACTCAACGCTCTTATCGACTTGCTGATCAATCAATCAAAAGAGTATTTTAATCTCAGTTCTGTCAGTTTATGGGTTGTTGATCGGCAATACAGTTTGAGTGAGCTGTTGGATTCTGAAAAGCTTATTTCTTATCGTAATAGGCTTCAAATTCGGCACAATGAGGAATTTTTATCAGGCCTCTATGGTGAGTCTGTCACTGTTCGTTTGGGTAAAGTGCCGCCTTTGACGGCAAACCGACTTTTCCCAACATTAAAAACGACAGCCTCAACGGCATTGATTCCCTTGATGAGGCATCACCAATGTGTTGGGAGTTTGCACTTTGCGAGTTCGGATGTGAATCGTTTTAAAGAAGGCAAAAGTGCAGATGTTTTGGAGCATTTTGCTCGTGTTGTCGCTTTGTGTTTGGAAAATTCTATCAATAAAGAGTATTTGATTCGTCAAAGTTATCGTGACTTGCTCACACAGGTACATAATCGCTTGAGTTTTGATGAGCAATTACCCAAGATGATTTCTCATGCTCAAAGGACTCAGCAGCCGCTTAGTTGTGCTTTTATAGATGTGGATCATTTTAAGAAAATTAATGATCAATATGGCCATCAAGCGGGCGATATCTGTTTAAAAAGTATTGCTGCCGTGATTAATACTCAATTGCGTAAGGCGGACTATTTGGCGCGCTTTGGCGGAGAGGAGTTTGTCATTTTATTGCCAAATTGTCCTCTTGATTCAGCTTTGATGATTGCTGAGCGAGCGAGGGAAGCTGTTGCTGTTCATCAAATAGAAACTCACAAACAACAATGGATTTCGGCCACGATTTCTATTGGTGTGGCGAGTTTAGAATTTGAGGAGGAGTCTGTCTTTGATGTAGTCGCTGCCGAGGAACTGCTTTCACGGGCCGATGAAGCGATGTATCAGGCTAAGAGTCAGGGGCGCAATTGTGTGGTAGCTCATGTGGTTTGATCAAAAACTGCTGACTCCAAAACTTCCCAGTGATTAAAAAACCCTGTGTTTCTTTATGATAAGCAATGCCATTGGTTACATTGTTTTTATCAGCTGTAGCCGCTTGTTTGAGTTTGCTCACATCAATGGTTCCTAAAACACAGCCATCATCGGCTGAAATAAGGTAAATGAGATCATCGTACCAGCGGTTGGCCCATATAATTCCGTTATGATATTCGAGTTCGTTTAAGTAGTTCACGCCTTTGACCGTTAAGGTTTTTTTGATACCTAACCCCTTGGGGTCTCGAATGGTTAGCTGTTCTGAACCGTCACTCATAATCAAATTTTCTCCGTCCGTTGTGAGACCCCAGCCTTCACCTTGATAGTGCATCGATCCCTTATAGGACAAACTTTTTTTGTCGAGCAAAATCATAACCCCGGCTTTCCAGGTCAACACATAGAGTGTATCCCCTATGATGGTTATCCCTTCAGCAAATAGTTCTTTGGGTAAGCGTACATATTTTTTTTGTTGGGTATCAAGATCATATTGATAAATGAAGGATTTGCCGTACAGGCCGCTGCTTTCATAAAGTACGTTGTTATCAATGATGAGCCCTTGGGTAAAGTGGTTAGATGGATGTTCTGAGGCATGGATTAGCTCAAATGAAATCGTTTTTGCCC
>CAXQRU010000097.1:0-16263 GCA_964226685.1 Polaribacter sp.
CCATTGCTCGATGATTTTTCCCCAGTGTTCTAATTTGCTCATATCTACCTCTTCTCATTGATAACGTTGAAGAAGAGCTTACTCGCTAGATCATTTTTATGGTAGATGGGGTTTACTGAGCGCTTACTGTGTAAATGCCCCATTACTAACACATTCTACACACAGGCATTTGAGAAGCTGAACGGTTGCCTCTATTGATTACGGCGCTCAAGTTTTAGTATCCATCCTTCTGATGTGGTCAGTTTTGGGTAGTACTCTCGGTCACGGGCATTGATAAACATGCTGAGTAAGGCACTGGCGGTAGCGGCACTCCAAAGTTGTGTGGTGAGCTCGGTGTTCATGTATGAGCTCATCCAGGCAATATAGCCATAGACCAAGCCCAGTGCACACACTAACCATGCGACCATAAAGTGGGGTTTACGTAGGGCGAGACAGTAGGCAGTCCAGCCATGAATGGCGGCCCCTATGGCCAGAAAAAATATAATTAGCCACACCTCAATTTGATTAAGTTCAAACAGCTCGACCCACTCTTGAGTCGGTGTTAACCAAGCAGGCTCGGTGACCCACTCCATCAGATAAGCCGAAGTTAAGCCATACATGGCGGCTGAAGCCAATTGCGTTAGTACCAATAGCCCTCGCAGTAATACAATCAATATGCTCATGGTGTTTTATCCATATCTTCTACTCGATCATGATGGTGATAGGCCGCTTCATACCATTGGCGACTGATGGCTTGGTAGGTTTCAGAATCTAGCCGTTTTGTTGGTTCGGACATGGGTGACGGGGAATGCAGGGCGCAGCGAAACGCTGTTAAGTTTAAGGGGCTATGTTGATAGCGCCTAAAATTCGTTGATATTCTTTTCTCAAATACTATGCCCCTAACGATTCTAACACGATTGTCTATACTTGATGAGCTACCTTGAAAATCAATTGTCTTTGAATCGTTTCTGGGTGTATTTTTATATAATGCATAAGCATCATATACCCATTCACCTAAATTACCTGACATATCATATAATCCTAACGGATTGGGAGGCCAACGGCCAACCTGTTGCTGTGTCCCTCCAATATTTTTTCCCCAGTCGAGTTCGCCGTTATCCGTCGCATGAGCGACTACCTTACCACGGTTTCTGGCTGCGTATTCCCACTGGGCTTCGGTGACTAGTGCAATAGGTTGACCCAGTTTTTCCCCTAACCAGATACAATAATTATTGGCTATATGCCATTCCACTGCGGCAGGTGCGTTAGCAATCAACGGTAAGTCAAATGCTTCATTGCCTATACTCACGCCATCTTCCAACCGCCTACCACTAGTTGCTTTTAAAAATCGTGTCACCTCAGTAATGGTCACTTCATACTTTTGTAATGAATAATTGGCGAGCGTCACCTGATGTACTGGTAGGGTATCTTTATCGTTAGTAAAGCGTCTAAACTCGCCGCTATAAGTGGTGTAACCCACATCCCCCATGTCAAAGGTGCCACCTTCAATGAATATCATTTGGTCATAAGTGCGCTGATAGAGATAATCCCGCTCGGTTTGTGATAGTGGCACTAGGGCTGGCGTATCGGGCCAGATGGCATTCTTCTGTTTGACTAAAAACCGCTTTAGGTACTCGCCGGTTAAACTCAGGTGTAAAAACAAGGTAATGAAGACGATGTAATAGACCACGATCCACCAGCGAGTCCAGCGGCCTTTTTGAAAACTGGCCATTAGCAAGCCTCCTTGACATAGGGATCAGGGAGTTCGGCGTGGAGTAGCTCTTGCTCGATCGCATCAAGTTTTGCCTCCAGGTTTTTCGGGAAGCGGCGCTTGAATAAAAAGCTTAAGGGGCGACGGCCTTTCCAGTCGCAGGGGTGAATCGCCTCGCGGCCATTTTCCATATAGTGGGCAATCGCCAGTAACCAGTATTCGCTTTCCACCCCGATATCGACAATCAACTGGCCGACTTGTGGCACCACGGGTAAGTGACGCCACTGGCCATTGAGCCGGTGGTCTTGGTAGTACAATACAAAAGCACAGCCCCCCACTTTTTTATCGTTACGCTCAATGGCATAGTACATTTGGTCATAGTGGGCAGCACAGAGGTTACCTCGAAAGTAGGTGTAGACTAATTGACGTTGCCGGTCGAAGATGATGGGTAAGGGTTGCCGGGGTGTGAGCAAATATAAAAAGACCAGAGACGAATAGAGTGCGTTGATGGTGATAAAAATGATATCGCCTAGAGAGGCTTTGTGCATATCTTTTAGATAGCGGGAAAACGGCAAGTAAGGTATTTCGTCAACGGCTATGATCTTTAACTGTTGATAAAAATCCCATCTATAATCTGGAATTTTACTAGGGTGTTGGTTGAAGTAATCATCCCCATAGACTGCAAGTGTAGCATAGTAGGCATCTATCGATCTTTGTTCTTCTATTTTCCATTGATCTACTAAATTACTATAACTAATATAAAAATGTAGGCACCAAATGGCCAAACCCACTAAGGTAAACGGGCGCAATGAATGGTACCAGCTCCAGTTATGCAGTTTGAGTTGGCGCTGGTTCACTTCACAAATGGGCAATGCGGGATAGTACGTATCCGCTACGGGTTGTTTGAGTAGCGCTTGCTTTAGCTGGCCAAACCGCCCTCGGGTAGGTACCGTAAATAGTAATGGTTTTTCTGCCATATTAAGCGCCTAGCTGTTGCTGTTTTAGTTTAGTGGGCAAGCCCATGGCTTGCAGTGGCTTATCGTTCATGGTGAGCGTGGGCATACCTTGCCAAGTGTACTTATCATTGTAACGGGTGGTCTCTTCTGCTTGGTAGCGATCATTGGTTTTACTATTGATCATACCAACCATATACTGTGCGGTATACATACCGTCTACTACCCGGTAGCGTCGAGGCACGATAGTGCCGTAGAGTGGCTGATAGACCCAGTAAAATTTATAGTCCTCTTCGATATTCACTTTTTTTAGGGTTGCTTTATCTTCCTCTGTAATATAGAGGAAGTAGGATAAGGTCGTTGCCCCCTTTTTTGTCATCACAACGGGCGTTGTTGCGTGTATTTTATCGATCACATCATTTAATGCTTTATGTGCCGCAGGGACACCTAAATCAAGAACAAAGCTACCCGTATACTGTCTACTTTCCACCCTCAAGTATAATTCTGACTCGCCCACTACAAACCCTGGCAATGTAAATTCCAGTACGTACAGGCTAAGTACTTTAGCAGAAGGTTTATAGGCCGTCATGATCGAATCCCCCTCGCCATAAAGCTCCAGCTTGGGCATAAACTGCAAATTATTAAACTCCTGAAATAAAAAGGGTCAAGTATCATATTGCAAGGTTAAGATTTTCCGATAACTCCACATCTTCCGCCAACGCTACTTAAACTTACTAACGATCGACGATACACTTCCATAGACTACAACCCAAAAGTATGAAGAAAGGTATAGCGATTTAAGGCCAACCTTTTAATATGATACTGACCCCTTTTTTCTTTTCACTTCTCTTGCCTTTTCTTCTGCCAACTATCGACTTTACTTTTAATAAAATTTCTTATTTCTTGATGACTGGCTATATTTTCATAGCTATATGAATATTCAATGAGTATATTTTCTAACGACAAAAGTTTTTCTGTGCACCTTACTTTTTTAAACGGATAAAGCGGACTACCAGAGCAACTTGACATTAGCATTGTCTCAGCATATCTAGGTACGTTTTTTTGTACTGGTTTTTCATGGAAAACTTTAAAAATTCCCCAGTAACCCTCTTTCTCCGTAACCAAATAATACCCCGTAGCCTTATCCTTTTCTATGTGGCGGCTTTTATAGCCTCCACTACCCTCCCAAGCATCTTTATAAGAAAGATTTCTCAGCACTCTTTCTCGCTCCTCACTAGTAATATAAGTAACCAGACCAACTATTTTTTGCTCTACCCCATCAACATCCCGAATATACCCTGCAACATTATCGCCAACTACCCCAGCCTTAAACTCAAAAATAAAACCAGTAACATTTTCACCTATACCTGTAACCGATTTAAACCAGGAAAAAATAGAAGTATTCGGCCTGTAAGCACTGGGAACCTCCAAAGTATATGAACCAATGTTTATTTTTGTCATGTAGCTCACACTCGGCACCCAAACTACCAACATAAAAATAAACACCAACATAAAGACTACTAAAAATTTTTTCATTTAATATCACACCCTTTACACCAGATGTCGGTCCATACAGGAACCTCCCATAGCTGACCCGTCACAGGCGTTCCACCAAATGTGGCCTTCGGCAATCCAAGATCCAGGAAAACTTGGTGGTGATAAACCGTTATTTGCTCAGGACTTAATAAACCTGGCACATTAACCTGGTCAAGGGCAACTGCATTCGCATGAGCATTCATTAATCGAATCTGTACGTCGCGAGTATCAACGTCCACGCCATTTATAAACGCTGTGCCATGTAACCCGAAATTTGCTGTAGCCATGATACAAGCATCTACAGAAGTGCATTCATTTCTTACGACCATAAGTGCTCTAGCTGCATAAGCATCACCAGCAGCAGCCCTTGCCTCATAGTAACCTTCCACATCATTTGCTAAGCGAAGTTCTCTTTGCTCTTCCGTTTCTTGCAATTTATTCTTCATCTCATCACGCTCCCTCTCGGAAACACCACGTAATCGCCCCAGCTCATTAAACAAAAACTGAAACGCCGCCGTCTGTGCCCCATTGGAGAATTTGCCACCACTGATTTCAGAAACTGTCCCACCAAGCACAGCGTGTAGCGCTAAGCGATAAGTTCTACCTCCGTCACCATAAAAGCCCATTACGCCTTTCGTCAAGCCGGCACTGATAAACCCATGCCCGAACTTGCCGCCCTGTGCCACAGAGGTAATACCGCCAACCATCGCGTGAGCGGTGATTTGCTGGATGACTTGGGTTTTGGTCAGTTCATTACCTCCAAAGGAGATCACCGATTCCGCCGTTTTACCACTGAGCTCTTTAAAGTGGTTGCCAATTTCTGTAAAGGCCGCCGCCGAAACACCAGAGATCAAACCGGACTTCACGGCGTCTTTTAACGTAGCGCCCATCACCAACGCATCCATCGTACCGGCCATCGCCATCAGGGTAAACACAAGCCAGGTCTCTACCGCTGTGCTCGCTCCCGCAATCGCCAACCCCATCATCAAACCAAACGCAAAATAACCACTCGGATCGGTCTTATTCAGCGGATTATTCCACACATAGCTATAGCGGTTTAAGCTTTGGGTGTTGGTGGGCGCTTGTACGTGCGGGTCTGCTTGTAAAAAGCGCGCAAGCCTTGGGTCGTAGATGCGGCCATTCATATGAATAATGCCAATTTCATCCACATGTTCGTGGCCAGTAAAGCCTTTGGTGGATTCACTGCTGTCAAACTGCACGAGTTGTGTGGCGCTAAAGGCTTGCCAGTTGGCCGCATCGCGCCGTTGACCCCAGGCATCAAAGCTCATGGCTTGGATGACTTGGCCGAGTTCATCGGTGATCACATCGGTTGAGCCTAGGTGATCTTTGTAGACCACGCGGGTGTCGGTTTTGGTGATGTTGCCATCCGCATCGGTATGGTGCGTGATGATGCTGGGGCCGAGGTAGCGCTTCCACTCGACCGTTGGACTATCGCTTTTACTGATGCGCTCGACGCCCGATAGGTAAACGGTGGTGGTGATCACGCCGTCTTGATCGGTGTCTTGGCGCCAGTAGCGGCTGCGCGCATTGTTGTAGGCAAAGCGCGTGGTATGACCGCCTCGAGTCATGGCAATGGGTTTATCGAAAGTACTGTAGGTGAAGGTTCGATCGACCACACCATTGGCCAGATCAACAATCATATTGCCATTGTTGTCATACTCATAACGATGGCCATCGCTAGTGGCTGTCACCGCGTGTGGGCTTAGGGTGATGCCATCTTGCTCGCGCCCGTAGCTGTACTCACCGACGTCGTACTTGTAGGTGATATTACCCAGGCTGTCGTAGCGCTGGTCGTAATCGGCCTCGCTGAGACTGCAGCCTCCTTGCAAGGTGTTTTGATGGCTCTTAATCAGGCGATTTAAGCCATCGTAACAGAAAGATTCTTGCAAATTCTTGCCAGCACTTTGGTTGTGACGCGAGCGTAAGTTGCCCAGCTCATCCCACTGGTAGCTGATCTCTTGAATCGAGGCCAGACCCAGTACGCCCGTGCGCTGGCCGATCAAGCGGCCCATAGTTGGGTCGTAGTCTAGGTAGGTAGTGGCACCGTTGAGCAACCGCTGCTGAGTGGTTTGGCCACGAGCGTTTTGCTCGAGGGTTTGCTCGATGATTTTGCCACTGTGAATATCCGTGACTTTTTCTTGATAGCCATAGGCGTTGTAGTGATGGGTGACGCCACTGTTGATCAAGCCTTGCTCATCACTGACGTAGCCATTAAGCGCATCAAAGTTGTGCAGGACGCGGCCGATGCTATCGTACTCGGTGGCATTAACAAACTCGCCCAAGAGTTGGCCGTTATCTGGGTCTCTGAGGGTGGTTTGTTGGCTGGTCACTCGTCCGTACTGATCATAGCTGTAGCGAATACACTCTAAGGTGGCGCTGGAATCGCAGGCACCATTGATCGAGGTGCTCATGAGCACTTCGGTGAGCTGACCCGCGCCTTGCCCTGGCTCATTGTTATATTGCCAACGAGTGATTTGTTCAAGCTGGTTGCCCGCCGTGTAGTCCGCACGGGTAGTCACTCGCCCTAAGGCATCATAGGTGTTATCGCTGCGCTGGCCTTTGGCATCGGTCTGGCTAATGAGTTCGCCAAAGGCGTTGTATTGATATTGCCAGTGACCTTTATCCCGATCATGCATAGCCATTTTGCGGCCGAGGCGATCGTATTCGAGGGTTGTGACTGAGCCAATGCGGCTGTCGGCGTGGAAGCTGGTCATGGTTTCCAGCTCGCCGTCGATATTATAGGTGTAGCGAATTTGGCCACCAAGGTTGTCAATCACTTGCGCCAATTGGCCTAAGCCGTTGCGCTCTTCCACCTGGACGTGACCAAAGTGGTTGGTCGAGGTGGTGCGAGGGCCATCGTAGCGCAGATAGGCCATAGAGCCATCGGGCGCTTGTACTCTGACTTCTCTGGCGAGTAGATCGAAGTAATGGCGAGTCCAATCATGTGCTTGGCCGGCAAAATACGGCGTTGATTGGAAGGCTATTTGGCCGTTGCGGTGGTACTCACTATCAATGTGTTGCCAGCGGCCATCAAAGGCTTGTTTAGACTGGCGGATAGAGCGCCCAAGCTTGTCGAAATAATTTTTGCTTTGGCCACCACCCGAGACTCGGCTTGTGACCGCGTAAGCGGTACCACTGGGGCAACCCCCAGCCTGTTGGCAGGTTTGGTAGGCGGTGCGCGCCCAGGCGCCGGTGCTGTCGCTGCGTTCGATTTCTCGGCCCAGGGCATCGTAGCGATGCGTGGTGGTGACTCCATTAACATCTAAGGTGCTGATGGGGTTAGCGTAGGCATCGCGCGCCAATACTTTACTCAGGCGTTGATCATAGGAATTGTATTGCTCGTCAATATAACGGCCGCTGTCATCATAGACTTGCCAAGCGCTGCGAGTGCTGATGGTCGAACCATCCCAACCTGTAGAGACTGTGCGCACCTTGTTACCAAAGCTGTCATAGAAGTGCTCTTGAGTGAGCGTGAGTGCTGGGTCGGTACTATTCGGCTCGATGGTTTCGGTATGCAGCAAGCCCGCGTGATAGCCCGCCTCATAATAGCTAAAGGCGGTTTCGCGAGTGGTGCTTTTGCCATTTTGCTCAACAGTCACCGAGCTTGCCACTAAGCGACCCATCTCTGGATAGCTGACGCTGCCCCAGCCGTAAAGCGTTAAAGTACCCTGGCCGTAGTCGTGCTCCGTGCGCTTGCTTTGCTGCAGGGAGGCACCTTGGTAAATAGCCTCTTCTGTGCTCAATACATTGCCATAATCATCGTATTGATAGGTGCTTTCTAAGCGTTTTTCGATGCTACTGCCGACTGCCAGCGGGGTTTCATGATCCGTAGTGACGCGGTACTGATCATCGCGAGTGATGGCCATCAGCGTTTGGTAGTAATGGGTATTATCAGTACCCGTAAATTGGCGGTAGTGCCAATCGGTAAAGGATTGCTTGATCAGTTCACCATTGGGGCCACGCACTTCAGTACTATCGGGGGCGCCCACAAAGGGGTAGTCCTGACGGTAGCGCGTGGTGGTGGCAATGCCCGTGGTTCCATCGATGCTGGTCAATTGTTCGAAACCCAAAAAGCCTCGGCCACCGCCTTGAACACGAGCGCCTGCATAGTAGTAATCCACTGAGATCGTCGCCTGCTCATTGACATTACCCGGCTCATTGCCGGCTTCGGGCTTATCGCTGGTCACCGTTGTCACCACATTCATACCACCATTAATGGGCAGAATGGGGTTATTGATACTGAGCCTTGTCAGTAGCTGGCTGTCTAAGCCCTGTTGGCGGCCAGGCCACTTACCTTGCTGCAAGTTGAAACTCACTACACTGCGCGCCGACAGGCTGTTGTCGCCCACAAGGGCTTGGTAACGATCACTGTTTGCTAACGATTGATATTGAATCTCGGTTTTCGCACCTAAACCATTGGTAATACCCACCAAGTGATTGACCGGCTGATCCGTTCCCTGGGAAGGCCAGTAGTGAATGTAGTCTTTCTCAACACCAATTAAATCGACAAAACCGTCGCCGTTGAGGTCTGCCCACTGATAACCGATTTTTCGCTCACTACTGGCCGAGCGGATGGTCTGAGCGCCTTTAAATTCACCTTGAGTAAAGGGGCGGTAGCGCAGCGCGCTTTGGCTAGGCTCGTGGTATACCAGATCTTGAGCGCCATCTTGGTTAATATCCTGAAAGGAAACACTGGCTTGGCGATGGTAACGGCCTACGTAGGTCTCTTGGGCAAAGCCTTTGCCAGTATTGATGGCAAAGTAGTAATCATTCCAATCATTGCCATGGCTTTTTATCCGCATCAAGTCGACAAGGCCATCGTTATTGATGTCGATTAGTTGGGTGGATAATAGGTGACTTAACGGCTCCAAATAACGACTACCCACACCTCCCGCTCTCCCTTCTCGATACCCAAGATAGTGAATAGCCTCTAAATGATCGCCTCGATTAGCTAAAATATAAAGGTGCTCATATTGAGTGGTAATGGTATGGTCATCATAGTCTGGCACGGTGCATAACTGACGCTCAATGCCCACCACATCGACAATGCCATCGCCATCCACATCCCCTATCGACTCGTAGTGCTTGGTGGTGGGCGACTCACAGAATGATTGCGTCTGATCGTTGCCTTGCCAGACGATTGTTTGAGGTGAGCCGAAGGTATAGGGCTGATCCACCGTGGGCGTGGCCGCTTTTTGCATAATATATTGCTGGTTGCCAACTAATGCATCCACTAAACCATCCGCATTGAGATCGGCAAAGACGATATCGCGATCGGTTAACTGGCTGAGACTAATCGGCGTGGAGGATAAACGCCGCTGACCGTCCGACTCGACGGACAAATACACTCTCCAAGGGCTGCCATCATTTTGAGGGAAGATGGCAATATCCTGAAAACCATCACTGTTATAGTCGATGGGCACGATTTTGGCAGAGCCATAGCCCTGCTCCCAGTACAGGAGATTTTCACCACCCGCAAATGGCGTATGATTCAAACGCTGGCCATCCGACAGGGCGTAATACAAGCGATGGTTGGTATTTTTGTAATGACTATAGAGCCAGATTAAATCCATTAAACCGTCGCCGTTGATATCGGCATTAATCGTTTGACCCGCCACATGGCGATCACTCCAAGAACCACTCACTCCTAGCGTTCTAAGATTAAAGGTTTGCCCTGATTGAAAGCTCAACTGCGGTAAGCGCTGCCAGTCAAAGTGGGTAGCTGGCAGACAATGATCACCCGCACATTCTTGTACGCTACCAAGATAGCTCGTGGTATGGCCCACTATTGGGTCGTAGGGAAGGTAGTGTAAATCGTAACGTCTAAGCTCAGACCACTGATCATTGATGTAATTGTTGACCGAAATGTGACTCAAACGAGTGCGAGTCGCAAACTGATAACCAGCACTATAGGCGGTAATAATATCGGGCCGTTGTTCGTAGCTTAATACTACGCGAGCCCGAGCTTGAGGCGCTTTAAAGTAGCCGAAGGCATAATCAATTTGCTGCAAACGATAACCATCTACTGGGTCATTATGGTAGCGGTATTGAACTTTATTACCCACGCTATCACGCTTTTCGCTGAGCGCCCAGGTCATGGTTTTTGGCGTAGGAATCCAAGTTATTTTTTGGCGCGCAGTGATCGGCCTAATCGGAGCAGAATCCCCCTCTAAACCCAGTTGATTGGCGCCGGGGCCATTACCATAGACCGTAACCACACCATCTTTGGAGAGCACTTCAAAACCCAGTGGGTGACCATAGGTACCACCGATCGAGCGAATGATGGTGTAACGATCCAGCTCAGTTCGATACTGTGCACCCACGGCACCGTACTGCCCCTGGGTCACAATCAAGCGCTGACCATCCATACAGAAACGGTCGTTCGCATCAAAATTAATGGGCTTGGCTTGGCCGTCTGTCAGCAAAGTTTGTCGGCAACGCGTAATGCTCGACAAACCCGTTAAACCCCAACCTTCACCCAATAGGCCATTGCCAACTCTTGACGAGAAACTAAGACCCAACTCTGGGGTTACGCCAGCAGTTCCCTTGGGCAACTTGAGCGCAATGGTATATTTTGCATCTCCCGTTTCCCCAACGGAAAAGTTGCCTGTCATCAAACCAACCATCGTCGCCGTTTGCGGTTGGGTGGTCAGTGTTGGCTCGTAAATATTGTTAATCTGACCATCAACTGAGGCTTCATAAACAATATCAGCCACCACTTCATCTTCACTTGGAAACACAAGATCATCACGACCGTCACCGTTAGTATCGAGCAAGGCAATTTGGATACCTCGATCATTGATATCGTATTCAAAGTAGCCTTCAGAGAAGGATTGCCCCAAAGTCGGCAAATCGGCATCAATATTGGATAATAAAGATAGGGCTGGAGAGCCATTGATGCCACGAATTAACCAGTCTTCGCGACCATCGCCATTAATGTCTCCAACAATGAAATCGACTCCAGGCTCTGCCATGACCAAGGCATTGAATTGGGCATCACTGAGCGTGAGCGCCTCTGGAGGAAGGTACTGATCAAGACCCACCAAACCGGTGCATAGCCTCTCTTGACAGGGTGTCGTATCGCGATACAAGACCATACTCTCTGGGGCAGGGACAATAATCGGCACATCAATTTGACCCGCGATAATGAGCGGCAATGGTTTACCTTTTAAATAAATATCCTCAAAACCATCTTGGTTGATGTCACCATAGTAAACATCGTACTGACTGGTATTAAGCGTAGCGGCCTGTGCCAAAGATGAAGCCAGAGAAGACAATAAAAGAGCTTTAAACCATTGATTCACAATACATTACCCAAAAGAATATGACTTAAGCACCTAACGTTCGGTGCCGTTTGCAATTGTAAGAATGAAATTACGAGCGAAGCCCCACCTGAATTAACTGCTCCATGCCTTGAGGGCCAGGCTCGTCGGGGTGGCAACTGCCGCTGCCCCAGAAGGTCACCGGCTTACCTGACATTTGTGCAGCCAGGATGGTGCTGAGCATGGCTTGACCAGCAGGTGTATCGGTATCGATGGCCCACATTTTCCAAACGTCATCGACGCATACGGGTTGATTCAGGTAGTCACCCTCGATACGAACATGGGTATGATGACCACCCAAGGTCTTACTGGTGACTCTAATTTCAATGACTTTGCCGGTTTGCTCGCCCGCTAGAGTCAACGTTGATAGCGTTGAGAGCATTAAGGCCGATAGGATTTTTTTCATGGAATATTCCTTGGTTTTACAACCTGTAACTGATTGCACAATAGAAGTTAAAATTAGCTACTCAGAAAGATCTATATAAGCAGCTCGTCTACAGTTAGTGTCACCATTGGAAAGTGTTGCAATTTTGACACTTTTACCAGCTGTATAAGCTGTTAACGCCAAAGAAAAGGCTCTATTGTGAGCACCTTCATCTGGTGAGAGACTCAACGGAAAGACAATAACCACGCCGTCAACACAAGGCCCAAATCCTCCTGAGGTTCTCACAAAAAAACTTTGAGATCCATCTGGAGTATTACCTAACACGGTAATCTTCGCACGAGAAACCAAATCATCTGCGCGACAATAGAGAGAAAATCCCAAACAAAGAATAACTCCAAGCCATTTCATACACTTCCTCCTCTGTGTTGACAGCCGACCAAAAAATGGCGCCAATAATAGCGGATTTTTATAGCTAATAAAATGGTTAATTTGAAAAACCGTTCACAAAACTTGCCCTATACCTTACAGGGCCAATATCAACACAAAAATCACCCCCATCGCTATAGCCGCGGCCATAAAAACCATGCCCAAATTTTTATTGGCCACATGCCGCTCCTGTATTTCCTGTTTGAGTTCACTCAGCTCACGATCATTAAGATCCGTGCAATGAGGACACTCAATTGCCTTTTTGGGAAACAGTAAACCACAGCGTTCACACTTTTGCGTGCGCTTAATCAGTGATGGTAAAAAAATGGGGGCTGGCATAATGGCTCCTTAGTCAATAATTTGGTAACCCGCGTCCACATAGTGAATACCGCCGGTCACGGCTTTGGCGCCATCGCTGACCAAAAAGGCCGCCATGTCGCCAATATCTTCAATGGTGATTTGATAATGCAAAGGGTTAGAGTCTACATTTTGCTTGAGCAGCTGATCAAAATGCGGAATACCGCCTGCGGCTCGCGTGGCAATGGTTCCCGGAGAAATAGCATTGACGCGAATGCCTTTTGGCCCCAACTCCATCGCCATGTATTGCACCGCGCATTCCAGAGCCGCTTTCACCGGCCCCATAATGCTGTAATTGGGCACCACTTTTTGAGCACCAAAATAACTCATGGTTAGCAAACTGGCATTTTTGTTGAGTAGCGGTTCGGCGCGCCGGGCTAACTCCATAAAGGAGTGACAGGAAATATCCATAGCCATCAAAAAGCCTTCTCTGGAACAATCCACGACCCGACCCGATAAATCTTGCTTGGGCGCAAAGGCAATGGAGTGGATAATAAAATCCAACTCGCCCCAGCGCTCGGCCAACACCGCAAATAATTGATCGAGCTGCAGCGGCTCAGTCACATCAAGCGGCGCAAAAATCGACGCCTCGACCGACTGGGCTAACGGCTCCACATAGGGCTTGGCTTTGTCACTGGCGTAAGTAATCGCCAGTTGCGCACCCCCTTCAAATAAACGTTTTGCACAACCCCAGGCGATGCTATGATCGTTAGCAATACCAACGATTAGGCCTTTTTTACCTGAAACATCGATAGGCTTCATTCTCAACTCCCAAACAGATCTTTGATGGCGATCAATTTTTTATTGTACCAATAATTTATTCTGTAACCCTAGAAACAATTTGAGGCGGCAATGACAGAGACTAGCATTAAGGCGCATACACTTTCTCACGAGCAAACCTTGCAAGTCTTGTCGAGCAACGCTAAGGGACTTTCTGTCAATGAAGTGCATCAACGGCAACAGCAATTTGGCCGCAATGAGTTTGAGCATCGTGATGCCGACACAATCATCTCGATTTTTTTTCATCAATTTGCAAGCCCATTAATTTATATTTTGCTCATTGCCGGTTTAATTACTTTGGCGATGGAGCAATACTCTGGCGGAGTTTTCATCTTTTGTGTGGTCTTGGTTAACGCCATCATTGGCACACTACAAGAATACTCAGCCAATCGCTCAGCCGAAGCCCTTCAAAAAATGGTAACGCAATTTGCTAACGTCATAAGGGATCAGCAAATATTAGAAATCGATGCCGCCGAATTGGTACCGGGTGATATCGTCATTATTGAGAGCGGCAACAAAGTCCCTGCCGATATTCGCCTACTAAGCTCACAATCACTCAAAGTCGATGAATCGCTGCTAACAGGAGAGTCAATCAGTGTAGACAAAGACGCCCTGCCGATTCTCGATGACAACACCAGCATCAATGATCAAGTGAATATGCTCTTTGCCGGCACGTTAGTGTCTCAAGGTAGAGCGATTGGCGTTGTCGTCAGTACCGGCCATCAAACCAAGATGGGCGAGGTGGCAAAACTCACCAGCCAAAAAAAACAAGTCAGCTCTCCGCTGATTCGGCGCATGAAGCAATTTACTCTGCAGATTTCACTGGCCATTGGAGGCTTAATCGTTATCATATCGGCCGTTCTTTTTTGGCAAGGTTATGACTGGCAACATATTTTTTTATTGGCCATCGGCATTGCCGTATCGGCCATACCTGAAGGTTTACCGGTCACACTGACCATCACTTTGGCTGTTGGGCTCCGGCGGATGGCCAAACGCAATGTCATTGTAAGAAAGTTAGTCGCTGTCGAGTCGCTCGGCTCCTGCACTCTTATCGCCTCGGATAAAACGGGCACTCTCACCAAAAACGAACTCGCTGTGGAGGCCATTGCTCTACCCGCTCACAACGGGCTGCTCGAATTGCAAGACGAAAAGGTCAAACCATTACTTGAAGCGGCCATATTGGCCAATGAAGCCCACTGGGCCGATCGCGATCAGCTCGCTGCAAGCGGAGACGCCGTCGATTGTGCCCTACTGGTGGCGGCAGCTAAGGCCGGCATCGAACAAAGTGAGTATTTAAAGGAACAGCCACAACGCTGCAATATCCCCTACGAGCCTCAACTAAAATGTTGCGCCAGTATTCATAACGGCCAAGATCAGACAATCGTCTATGTAAAAGGAGCGGTTGAGGCCCTGCTCGACTTATGTGATACCGAACTGGTCGACTCAGAACTTCGAACACTGCACCGCGATGAGATTTTACAACAAGAGCGTCATTTAAGTGATCAGCAATATCGGGTGCTTGCCTTTGCTCGGGGGCAGGCTTTGCAACAAGAGCATTATCAATTAGAGGACTTGCATCAGTTGACCTTCCTGGGAATGGTCGGTATGCGCGACCCATTGCGAGAGGATGCCAAGTCATCAATTCAAGCTTGTCATGAAGCTGGAGTTGGGGTGGTCATGGTGACGGGTGATCAACCCAATACCGCACTCTCAATTGCCAGAGAACTCGGCATTGCAAATACCGAGCAACAAGTACTGAGTGGCGCGGACATTCGAAACGCAAGCTCAAGCGCTTTCGAGCATATAGAGCACATTAAAGTTTACGCTAGAGTTGAACCCGGTCAAAAGCTCGACATAGTGAATGCGCTCATCCAGCAAGGGGAGTGCGTCGCCGTCACCGGCGATGGTGTCAATGATGCGCCGGCATTGAAACATGCTCATGTCGGCGTTGCCATGGGACAAAAAGGTACGGATATCGCCAGAGAAAGTGCCGACATCATTGTGACCGATGATAACTTTTCCTCTATTGTTTCCGGCATAGAAGAAGGTCGTACGGCTTACAATAATATTCGAAAAATTATTTTCTTTTTAATTGCCACCAGCACGGCCGAAGTCTTCATGTTTTTAGGAACCATTCTATTGGGTTTACCTATTCCGCTGTTTGCAACGCAACTGCTATGGCTTAACTTTGTCACCAGCATCATTCAAGATGTAGCTCATGCATTTGATCCACCGGAAAAAAACATACTGAAACGACCGCCTCGTCCCCCATCAGAAGCCTTGTTTGATCGCCTGATGATACGACGAATTTTTATTGCTTCAAGCTTTATGGGAGTGATCAGTTTACTTGAGTTTTATTTGATGATAGAGGTGTTTGCCTATCCGGTGGAGGAAGCCAGAAATTTATTATTACTGCAATTTGTTTTATTTGAAAATGTGATTGCTCTGAACAGCCAATCTGAGCATGCCTCGCTGTTTAGTCAGCCTTTTCTTAGAAACCCACTACTGATTTATGGCACCTTATTCGCCCAACTCCTGCACATAGCGGCACTGTATGTTGGCTTTCTAAGGGATGCTTTAGAAACCAGTCCTGTCAGCTTAACAGAATGGCTAATTTTATTAACTGTCGCGATATTCATTATGCTAGTGGTTGAATTAGAAAAATGGAGCCGAAGGAAAAATGAGGGCGCAAAATAACCTTACATATTCGACCAGTATATGATTATAATCGGAGCTTAATCAGAGGCTCCCTATACTCTTCCTTTATACGTTCGTTTGGCCATTTTTAATTGA
>CAXQRU010000098.1:0-30082 GCA_964226685.1 Polaribacter sp.
CAGACGTGTGCTCTTCCGATCTAAAGAGTGTTTAGAAATATTTATTAAAAAATATGGTACTAACTTTGACCTAAGTTTGCTTCACTACCAGCTTTCATCTATCCACCCAGATCTTGACACACCCAAGATTTTGAAAAACTTATTTACCTTCCACAAATTAACCGATGCTCAAATTATAAGGCAGCATAAAGTTTGGCGAGACAACCCCAACTTTCACGAACAATTATCGCCCGATTTAAAAACTCAGCTAGCGCTCAATTTAGCCAAACTACCTGATCCAAGAGACGCTCAGGTCATCTGTGAGCAATTATTAGAAACACATTATAGAGACCCATCATTAGCGGTATTAGCACGGCGACTTTCGCAGGCTTATGAGAATAATCAAGAGCCCGCAAAAGCCAAACAATTTAACACCCTAGCCGAACAACTACTTGCAGGGACTTACTAATGGAATATTGCCGTTATCACCCGATTACTCCCGCCAGCTATCATTGCCAACAATGTCATCTTTATTGCTGTGATAACTGTGTCGATGAAGGCAGTCAGTTTGGTCACGGCTGTTTTCACTGCAAAAAATCGGTCAATAGCCTAGGGGATCGTTTTAATGCGACGCCCTTTTGGCGACGCCTACAAGAGAGCTTTCGATACCCAGTACATCGTTATGCACTGAGTATTATTTTCATGATCGCTGGGTTAACCATTTTCACCTTAAACTACCTACCATTACCACTATTGTTTTTATTTTTAACCTATTCTCTTTTTTTACAGTACTGCTTTAGCTGTTTGGAAAGTACTGCCGAAGGTAGTACTACTCCTCCAGATGTTACCGTCATTTATGAAAATAGTATATTAGTTGGCTTTCAGGTCGGCGCGATCATCATTGGTAGTGTGTGGGGAATACATAAATATATTCATAGCCCAGGATTGGCCCTTTTCGCAATAACTGTACTCACAGTACTTTTGCCTGCAATATTAATTAATTTGTCATTAACCGGCAGCTTCTTACAAGCAATAAACCCATTAAATAGCATTACTTTAATACTCCGTATCGGTTTACCTTATGGACTACTATTAGCGCTCATTGCCGTGATGAATGGTTCGGCTTTTGTGATTTATGAAATCATTTTCAAAATTGGAGGAATTTCAACCTTATCATTTATGGGTCTGTTTGCCGTCACCAATTATTATCTGATTGTAATTTTTCAAATCATGGGCTATATGATTTTCCAATATCAAGGCCGACTCGGGTTTAGCGCTCGCTTGGCAACAGAGGATTCCCGTTTTTCAAGGACTGATATTGAAAAAGAACTGGCAGCCATTAAGATCAGCATCAAGGAAGGCGACTTTGATGACGCAGCTCATCAATATGCCCAGCTAGTCAAAACCTATAAAAATAACAGCCAAATCTATCGTCAGTGTTTTGACTTTTTACTCGCCATCAAAAATGAATTTTACCTTAAAGAGTTTTCTCCAGTCTATTTCAATTTTCTTAATAGCCAAAACCAAGAGTTAGAGGCCATTATTAGCTATAAGAAAATTCTGGCTGCCTTCCCCAACTACATGCCAAAATTAGCTAGTGATCGTTTAATGCTAGCAACAATCTGCCAACACCGAGGCGACCACAAACTCGCTGTTAAGCTGATCAATGGTATCCACAAAGATCATCCTAAGTATGAAAAACTCAGCGAAGCCTACGAAGTCATGGCCGAAGCTTTAAAAGATCTAAATATGGCCGCCAAAGCACAAAAAGCCCTAGCGCTAGCAGCTCAGCTAAAAAAACAGCAAGAACAACAAAAAAACCAGCCCAAGAGTAATGATGGCGGTCTTAGCTTAGTTGATCATTAGCAATAGGCAATAGTATTCGAACTTCCAAGCCGGGATTTTGGTTTTTCAAAGACAACTCTGCTCCAGTTAACTGGGCATAATGGTGTACAAGCGTCAAACCTATCCCTACTCCTGGGTGCTCACGAGTCAGCTCATCACCGGCACGGTAAAACATTTCAAAAACGTTGCTAATATCAGCATCATTAATTCCAGGGCCATAATCGCGCACTGCAACAGTAATGTGAGCATCTTCTTTGAGAAAATCTACTCTCACCACTTTTTTATCTGACTGACCAGCGTATTTCAAACTGTTGTCAACCAAGTTAATCATAATTTGTAACAATAAATCACTATCTACGAGCACACTAACCGCATCCAAATTCTTATAGCCCATCTCCAAAACAAAGTTTTTTTGCTCTATAAAACTCAAGTTCTTATTAAACAAAGTTTTAAGTGAAGCTATTGAGTGAGACTCGATATTGGCTTTTAAAGTCGATTTTTGGATTTGAGTAAAATGCAAAATATTATCAATCAAACGCGTTAAACGCTCACCCTCTTCTAAAATAAACCCATAATATTGCTGTTTTTTTGCATCGTCTGCCCAGCCTTTCTGTAGAACCTCTCCATACATACGGATCGAAGTTAACGGTGTTTTCAGCTCATGACTCACTGATGACACAAAATTATTTTGACGCAATACCAACTGTTGCTGTGAAAGCAGATAACGATACAACAACCATGCGGACAGTAATAAAGTCACCACTAAAACGACAATAGCTATAACGACCACCACCACACTAGAATCTAAAGGCAAATCATGTACAGTAATGGCAAGAGTTAATTGCTCAAAGGGCACAGGCAACACCAAGGTCTGCAAAGCAGTGTTGTATAATGATAGAGAAGAACCGATGGTTTTCTTCGCCCCCAAGGCAAAAAGCACCTCATCTTCATAAGTAATAACCAGTTGCGACAGCTCACTTAAAGGGCTTCGTTCAAACTCATCACGGGCCATTGCTTGTAAAAAATCCATCTTATTTAAAATAACCCCTTGAATTTTCTCAGAGTCATTGAGAAATACTTTCCGGTACAATAAAAAATCATTGTCTTGAGAATTTAAAACAAATGGTTCAATTCGAGCCTCAACATTCTGTACAAGCTGACCATCTACAACCAAATCAGTCAATTGTAGACGTGTTTTTTGTAGCGCTGTTAATTGATCCTTGACCTCTTGATCACTTTTAATCACCTTTTTGCTGGAGTTAATGGGCCTTTGAAATGGCTCATTTAGGATAATATTTTGAATACCAACAACCGACTGCTCCACGATCGGCATCAATTCCGTCTGAGAAAGCAGCCCTCTAATACTTCGCAACACCTTTAGACGATCATTATATTCAGGCTGTGTTAAACCAAAACTCAATGCGGTATCAAGATCGGCTGGCAAAAATGGCGTTGTCACTTGATTGTTATCAAGATCAATTTGAAAATAATTTTTCACACCCGGCTTTAACGAACTGGATAAAATAGAGCGAGTAATACGACCATTCTCTACTACCAAAAAATCATAATCGCCGACTCCTCTGCGCTCCTCTTCTAACAAAAATCGCTCAAAGTTATTATTAATTCTAGCGGTTAAGGATTCAGATAATACATAGTGCCGATGAAAACTTTCCCAACGTAATTTTGATACCGTAACGTAACTCAATACCGCAACGGCCACCAGCACTATGAATAGAAAAAGAATGATATAGGAGCGAAAAATAGGCTTAACCATCCTTGCCCACCATCAAACGATACCCTGCTCCCCGAATGGTCAATAATACTTCCGGTACTTTATGATTATCCTCCAATTTTCTTCGAAGCTTGGCAATATGGATATCCACCGTTCGAGTCTCAATATCACAATCGCGATCATAACCCCATACCTTATTGAGTAACTCTTCTCGGGATATCGCCCGCTCACTGTGCTGCGCCAGATACAGCAACAACTCCACCTCTTTTCGGGTCAATAGAATCGATTGTTCATTATGTAAAACCGCTAAGTTATGAGAATCTAATTGACGACCGTTTGGAAAATCAATCAAGTGCCGAACCGATTGAAAACTGCGCCTTAAAATAGCCTGAATACGCAGCAACAATTGAGAAATCGAAAAGGGCTTGGTCACATAATCATCTGCCCCTAAACTAAAGCCCGCAATCGCATCCTCATCGGTACTTTTAGCCGTAAGCATAATAATGGCTACCGTAGAATCTTGCTCTCGAATCTTCTGACAAATGGTTAAGCCATCCATCACTGGCAACATAATATCGAGAATCACAAGGTGAAACTGGCCACTGAGCGCTTTCTCAAGACCATGATCACCTCGATCCGCACCTTCTACCTCATAGCCATGAAAAAGCAGAACGTCCCACAACTAAAATTCGATGTTTTTGACTCAATGGTCGCTCCTATTATTCTAGGCTCCTTTATTATAGGAGATTCTCGTCTGTCGCAATGTAAACTTTATGTAAAATGTTAGCACGCCAAATTTACATAAATAGGCCTTATCTCCCAGAGCAATGAGCCATAAGATGATCCTAAATTTACAGGAGACTATGCCATGAAACACATGATTTCAGTATTAATACTTATTATTTCCTCTTCCACCTGGGCTGATAACATGAAAAACCCCTATATCGATTATGCCGCTTTCGAAGAAGATGTACGCACTATGAAAGAGACACGCGAACAAAAACGGTTAACAGAAGCTGAGTTTATTGCCGCGATAGAATCTGGCAATTATGTACTACTCGATGCTCGAAGTGAGCGTTTTTATAAAATGCGACACATCAAAGGCGCCGTTAATCTACCCTTCACGGAATTTACAGAAGCCACCTTGGCGGAGGTTATACCCAACCAATCGACGCCGATCTTGATTTATTGCAATAATAACTTCCTTAACAGCCCCGCTTCATTTGCCACCAAGATGCCTCCAGCCTCGCTCAACCTATCCACGCAAGCCTCGCTAGTTAGCTATGGTTATACAGAGGTCTACGAGCTTGGCCCACTACTGGATGTAAACAACACGAAAATCAGCTTTTCAGGAACCGAAGTCCAGAATCAGTAGGCTTCAAAAAGATGATAGGGTTTAACCATAGAAAACCCTATCGCACTTCATAAAAACTTCACAAAAATCCTATTTATCAACTGCAATGAAAAATATATAGTCAAACTTTAACTAAATGCTATCTCATGATTTCACGAATACTGATTCTATTGTTGGCTCTTTTCAACATGACACACGCCAACTCAATTGAGCTTCCGTTTGGAGCCAAAGAAGTCAAGCTATCATTTACTGTGGATTCTATGTTTGACACTCTCCCAACAGAGACCTATGACCAAATTCTTATATCTTTAGCCGCTAAGAAAACATTACAAAAAGACATCATCTTTGATGCTAATGAGAGCCAATACTCAGAAAAAGCCGAAGCCGCTCGCAACACCCTCATCGAACAGTACCTGTGGAAAATTTCCGATGGCGGTAAATTAGCTCAATAAGGCTAACTTCGCTGCCAGCGAAAAAATCGCTGGGCCCATTTCAGTACTCGCTCAGGAGCATGGGCGCGCTTCCACTGGCCGGCCACATATTTGTTGGCCTCGCTCACGGTAGGATAAATATGAATCGTACCGAGTATTTTGTTTAAACCCACTTTGTGCTTCATTGCTGACACAAACTCGGTAATTAAATCGCTTGCGTGATAACCGACAATGGTCGCACCTAATATCCGGTCACTGCCTTTAGCGGTGATCACTTTCACAAAACCCTGATCTTGACCATCGGCAATCGCGCGATCCAAATCATCAATACCATAAGAGGTCACTTCAAAATCCACGCCTTTGTCACGAGCTTCCTGCTCACTCAAGCCAACACGAGCGACTTCTGGATCAGTAAACGTCGCCCAAGGAATCACCCGATAATCAACTTCAAATAATTTAAACTGGCCCACTAGGCCATTCACCGCCGCATACCAAGCTTGATGCGCCGCAGTGTGAGTAAATTGATAAGGGCCCGCCACATCACCACAGGCTAAAATATTGGGGAACTTAGTCCGCAAATAAGCATCCACATCCACCGTTCCTTGAGCCGTGGTTTCAATACCTATATTTTCTAAACCTAAACCTTCGGTATTGGGTTTACGGCCCACCGCTACTAATACTTGATCAAAACTAACCATCTCAACACCCGACTCGCTTTCCATGACGGCCACGTAATCCGAATCTTGAGTTTCAAAACGAACCAACTTACGCTTTAATAAAACCTTAATGCCCTCACGCTCAAATACCGCTTGCATCAACTCTGACACATCCGCATCTTCTCTAGGCATCATTCGCTCGGCCATATCCACTACGGTCACCTTGGACCCTAAACGCCCAAAGGCCTGAGCTAGCTCACAACCGATTGGCCCCGCTCCCATCACCAATAAGCGCTTTGGCTGCTTAGTAATATTCCATAAGGTATCTGAGGTCAGATACGGTACTTGATCAAGCCCCTCAATAGGCGGCACAAATGGGCGAGCACCGGTGGCGATGACAATATTTTTGGTGGTAATCACGCGCTCGCCGACTTTTACCTCAAAGGGAGAAATAATTTCAGCATGCCCTTCAATACAATCTACCCCCAGCTCAGTGTAGCGTTCAACGGAATCATGAGGCTCAATAGCCTTAATGACATTTTGTACACGGCCAAAAACTTGATCAAAATCCACTTCGGCTTTAGCTGAGCGAATGCCATATTTCTCCGCTTGGTCTATCGTGTGTTTTACTTTGGCCGAACGAATCAGTGCTTTGCTTGGAACACAACCTGTATTCAAACAATCGCCGCCCATTTTATGCTTTTCAATCAACGTCACTTTCGCCTTTACGGCGGCCGCAATATAAGCCGTGACTAAACCGGCACTGCCACCACCAATGACCACTAAATTAGTATCAAACGTTTCTGGTTTTTTATAGTTTGAAAGAACTTTTTTACGCTTGATGACATTCACAACCCACTTCGCCACATGGGGTAATAGTATTAATAACGCAAACGCAGTGATCACCCCTGGAGTAAAGACCTCTTTAAAACTAATGGATTCTATATTGGAGACAGTGGCACCCGCGTAAACATAAGCAATGGTTCCTGCAAACATGCCCACTTGACTAACCCAATAAAAAGTCCATACACGTATGGTCGTCAAACCAAAGACTAAGTTGATCACAAAAAAGGGAATCGGCGGAATCATTCTTAGGGTGAAAAGATAAAAGGCACCCTCCCTCTCAACGCCCCGATTAATTTTTTCGGTGTAGGCACCAAATTTTTTCTGCACCCATTTAGACAAAAACTGGCGTGACATCAAAAATGCGATAGTGGCCCCGAGTGTACTGGCGAATGACACCAAAAGGACGCCGGTAACCACACCAAAAATTGCCCCGCCCACCAAAGTCAGAATCGCCGCACCAGGCAAAGAAAAGCCGGCCATGACGACGTACAAAACAAAATAAACAATCGCCGTCTCTACAGGAGACTCGGCATAACGCGCTCTTAATGCTTCAGGACTGGCCGCATCCAATGCACCAGAAAAATATAAAGCAGCAACTCCCAGTACAATAAGCAAAAACAATAGCGCTTTACGCTGATTCATTATGACAACCTTAAGTGATAGACTTAGCCTTCTGATTATTGAATAATCACTAAGTTCCCTATTTGGACTTGAATTGTTGCATAAGCGCCCCCAATACAAGCATAATTGCTCAAAAAGAGCGTCTCGGGATTGACAAAATCTGCAAAAAAAGCCCGAGAAAATTCATAACCACCTGATATTTAACAGAATTTAATTTCGGAGACACCTCAATGAGCGAACAAGTGATCAATGTCACTGACGATACTTTTGAACAAACCGTACTCAATGCTGAAGGGCCAGTACTGGTCGACTTCTGGGCACCCTGGTGCGGCCCTTGTAAAATGATCGCACCTGTACTGAGCCAGTTAGCGGATCAATACGAAGGAAAAGTCACTATTTGCAAAATCAACATTGATGAAAACAAAGAAACTCCTGCAAAATTTGGCATCCGAAGCATTCCAACGCTGATTATGTTTAAAGGCGGCAATAAAGAAGAAGAAGCCGTAGGCGCTCTTTCGAAGCCTGATTTAGAAGCATTTATTGACAATAACCTATAAATTGTTCATAAAGCATTTGCACCTTGTGAAAGTTGCGTTATACTAACGCAACCACACCAAGTTTTGATGCAAAAAACCAATAAGGTATCGAAACACCATCAATAAGGTAAAATCCATAGTTAATGAAGCACGATCGCTTACATACGCGTTGTTTTTTTAATCCTGATAGTCTTGTTGATGTAACAACTAACAATTTCCACATCCTTTTTATTAACCTCTAATGACCTTTCTACACTATGAATCTAACTGACCTAAAAACCAAACCCATCGAAGAGCTCATCAACCTTGCCAAAGAAATGGGCTTAGACAGCGTGGCCAGATCACGTAAACAAGACATCATTTTTAAAGTTTTAAAACACCACGCTAAAAGCGGTGAAGATATTTACGGCAGCGGCGTACTGGAAATTTTACAAGATGGCTTCGGTTTTTTGCGCTCAGCGGACAGCTCGTATTTGGCTGGCCCAGATGATATCTATGTATCACCCAGCCAAATTAAGCGCTTCAACTTAAGAACGGGCGATAACATAGCTGGCAAAATTAGGCCACCAAAAGGAGATGAGCGTTACTTTGCGCTGTTGAAAGTCAACGAAATTAACTTCGATATACCAGAAAATTCTCGCAATAAAATCTTATTTGAAAACCTAACCCCTCTCTTCCCAGACAGCCGTCTACTCCTTGAAACGGGTAACGGTTCCACGGAAGATTTAACTGGCCGCATTATCGATCTGATTTCACCCATCGGTAAGGGGCAGCGTGGGCTAATCGTAGCACCGCCAAAAGCCGGTAAAACCATCATGATGCAGCACATCGCCCAGGCGATTACCCGCAATAACCCCGAGTGTCATTTGATTGTGCTACTGATCGATGAAAGACCGGAAGAAGTAACAGAAATGCAGCGCTCTGTTCGCGGCGAAGTGGTTGCATCAACATTTGATGAACCGCCATCGCGCCACGTACAAGTTGCCGAGATGGTCATTGAAAAAGCGAAGCGCTTGGTTGAGCACAAAAAAGATGTGATCATTCTGCTCGACTCTATTACGCGTCTCGCCAGAGCCTACAACACCGTAATCCCTTCATCGGGCA
The DNA here is from genome assembly GCA_964226685.1 of Polaribacter sp. Taxonomy (GTDB): domain Bacteria; phylum Pseudomonadota; class Gammaproteobacteria; order Pseudomonadales; family Cellvibrionaceae; genus CAXQRU01. The sequence goes on from CAXQRU010000098.1 coordinate 9,105, forward strand.
AGGTACTGACCGGTGGTGTTGATGCGCACGCATTGGAGCGCCCGAAGCGTTTCTTTGGTGCTGCCCGTAATATTGAAGAAGGCGGCAGCTTATCCATTATTGCAACCGCTTTGATTGATACTGGCTCAAAAATGGATGCCGTCATTTATGAAGAATTTAAGGGCACAGGTAACCTTGAATTGCAACTTGATAGAAAGATTGCTGAGAAACGTATTTATCCCGCAATTAATGTGCGCCAGTCCGGAACTCGTCGCGAGGACTTACTCATGAAACCTGACGAGCTACAAAGAGTCTGGATTTTACGAAAGCTTCTCAATGATATGGAAGATGTCAACGCAACTGAGTTTCTTGTCAACAAGCTCAAAGACTTTAAAACCAACGACGAATTCTTCTTGTCGATGAAGCGTAAGTAATACCATTAACCACCCCAATTCTTTGGGGTGGTACTTCCTCTAGCAAACTCCATTCAAATTAGCCCAGCTTCCTTTTCTATTGTATTCTATAATCGCTTTTCCACTACGCAACGTATCAGCCTGTTATGAAATATAAAAATTTGCGCGACTTTATTGAACAGCTAGAATCGATGGGTGAACTAAAACGCATCCAGCATGAAATTGACCCTGCTCTTGAGATGACAGAAATTTGCGATCGCACGCTCAGAGCTGGTGGCCCAGCGATTTTATTTGAAAACCCCAAAGGTTCCTCGATTCCGGTGCTCGCCAATTTGTTTGGCACGCCAAAGCGCGTTGCAATGGGCATGGGCGAGACCGACGTTAGCTCACTAAGAGAAATTGGCAAATTACTGGCTTTTTTAAAAGAACCCGAGCCTCCAAAAGGCCTAAAGGACGCCTGGGAAAAACTCCCCGTGTACCGACAAGTCCTTAATATGGCTCCCAAAGTCGTCAAACGTCCCGCGTGTCAAAGCGTGATTATTGAAGGCGATGATATTGACCTAAGCACATTTCCCATTCAAACCTGTTGGCCAGGGGATGCAGGCCCACTCATAACCTGGCCGCTAGTGATCACACAAGGTCCACATAAGGATCGTTATAATTTAGGCATTTACCGGCTTCAAGTCATTGGCAAGAATCGAGTCATCATGCGTTGGTTAAGTCATAGAGGCGGCGCTCTGGATTTTAAAGAATGGTGTGAAGCCAACCCCGGCCAACCTTTTCCAGTCAGCGTAGCGCTTGGCGCGGACCCCGCGACCATTTTGGGAGCAGTAACCCCCGTGCCCGATTCACTGAGTGAATACGCATTTGCCGGTTTATTAAGAGGCAGTAAAACCGAGCTTGCCAATTGTATGACTAATGGTTTACGGGTACCCGCTGAAGCCGAGATTATCTTAGAGGGAGTGATTCACCCGAACGACACCGCACCAGAAGGTCCCTTTGGTGATCACACTGGCTACTACAACGAGGTCGATCAGTTCCCTGTATTCACCATTGAGCGCATCACCACACGCAAGGATCCAATCTATCACAGCACATACACAGGCAGACCACCGGATGAACCCGCTATTTTAGGTTTAGCACTGAACGAGGTTTTTATTCCCTTACTTCAAAAACAATTCCCGGAAATTGTCGATTTTTATTTACCACCCGAGGGTTGCTCCTATCGTATGGCCATTGTGACCATGAAAAAACAATATCCAGGGCATGCTAAGCGGGTCATGTTTGGAGTCTGGTCGTTCCTGCGGCAATTTATGTACACCAAGTTTGTCATCGTCACTGACGATGACATCAACGCAAGAAATTGGGAAGATGTGATTTGGGCCATTACCACACGCACAGATCCCGCACGCGATATCACACTGGTCGACAATACCCCGATTGACTACTTAGACTTCGCCTCACCCGTCTCTGGCCTAGGCTCGAAAATGGGGCTTGATGCCACCAATAAATGGCCAGGAGAAACCAATCGAGAGTGGGGCCAAGCAATTGAGATGGATGAGCAGGTAAAAAATAAAGTCGATCAATTATGGGATGAGCTGGGCCTGTGATTGCTAGCAGGCTCGAGAACACATGTAACAAATAAATTAATCAACCAGACAATTAGCATGACCACCACAGGTGATCGGGTTTACCCCCGATACTCTATTATTCGAGATGATCACTTTGAAAATCGGTGTGTATTTTTTAGATGTCAACAATAACTCAATGCCTGATCGGTTTGAAAATTGTTGCCCATAATCAGAAATAACATTACCCATGATGAACAAGGTAGACTCTAGTGGAGCGGGGTGATCATTGTAGTAACCAATTCCTGACTTTCCCGTACCGACAATACTATTATTTTTAATGGTACTGGAACTTCGTATAGCGATGCCATTACCATCTTGCACTTGTTTAATAGTGTTATCTTGAATGAGCGCACCCGGGACTTGTACATACAATCCATGATGTAAGCCTTGCCTTTTATGAGTGGCAATGTTTTCAAGAGTATTTTGTTCTATGATTAATCCTGAAACACTGTTCTCTGGGGCTGCGATACCATTTTTAGCAATGTTACGTAAGGTATTATTTACTAAAACGATATTGCTAGAAGGTTTATCAGAGCTGATATAAATACCACTGCCTTTCTTAATATTTTCAATGGTGCAAGAATCCAAACGGAAGTTGGCAACACCCTCTATCGTAACGCCAGTACTGCCACCTGATATATGACAGTGTTTTAGTGTTGTATCATTCCATTGCTCACCAATAATTTTAATGCTCCTCGCTTGGCAAACAGAATGAGACTCCAACTGACAATCAATAATCGTATTTTTTGCACTGATATTGGATGCAAAAACCAAAACCCCAAAAATCAAAAAAATACGATATAACATTGCTGACTCCTTTAACTCGGCATTGGCAAGTCAGGCAACTGACGAGACAACACAGCCAAACCTTGCTCCGTATAAAAATGGCTTTGTTCCATATTGCCCAAACCTTTTTCCAAGCGCGCCAACTCGCGAAAGGTTTCAGCCATTGGCTCAACCTCAATGCTTTGTTTGAAATAATCAGCAGCGCGTCCCCACTGCTGATTTTGCAAACACAGACGCCCCAAAGCTTGCAAAAGGGCTGCATTATTTTGATGGGTTTTGAGCCAAGATTCAGCTAAGCTCAAACGCTTTTGAGCACCATCACCCTGTAATAATCCAAAGCAGCTAACCCAAGAGTCATACCAATGCTTTTTTAACCCCTTGATTAACATTGATTCTGCCTGTGCATGGTCACCATGATGCATAAGCTGGCTCACTAAACGAGAAACAATCACTTCATCCCACTGAAATTGCTTGGGGATTTCTCGCCAATGTTTAAGCAAGTTGGCAATCATAGATTCGTTAGTCAAAGCCTTTGATTGAGTGATCAACGCGCTTAGCCAATGCCGGTGTAACGATAATTCCAAATCATTCCGATAGCTAGCAGAGCCCACCTGATTTCGGTTTAAAGCAGGCACTAATGCGGCCAAACTTTTCCAATCGCTCAGAGCCTGGTAAGTTTTGGCTAAATAATAAAGTACCATGGGGTGTTCGGGAGCCAACCCCTTGGCTCTGGTCAAAGTTTGCAAAACACTCTCAAATTGACGGCGCTCAAACTGTAACTTCGCCTGAGTTAACAACACCGCGAGTTGCCCATGACTCGATAAATCTTGAGCCTTCTTTAAAAAATCCATGGTAGTTTGCTCTTCGCCTAACTCGTGAGCACAACGAGCCGCCGCCAAATAATTCACCGCAGGCACACTGGACTTAGCACTACCGCTCACTAAAAAACGTTTGGCTTGTAGCCAATTGCCTTCGATAAAAGCAATCAAACCCAAATAGGTTTTATCTTGAGCCCGTTGGTTTCTATAGCGTGATGCTTTACGCACGACATTGATAACTTTCCAGACAATATAAATACACAACAACCCAAGAAAACAAAATAGCAACATCGTAGCAAAGGGAATTTTGATACTGGTTTTATTGAGCACCATAACCATGTATGCATTTTCCATTTGCGTTAAATGATAAATACCGGCCCCTACTATAAGGGCGATAGAGAGCAAAACTAATATTCGAATCATGCCCCACCCTCAGTTGTCGTCGACTTTGGCTTTTCGGGATTTAAGCGATGAAATTGCTCGATATAATCCGTTAAGATCTTCAAAGAATTTGAAATATCGGGCAATGACTGATTAATCGATTCATTCTTTAATGCATTAAGTTCCTCAATTAATACCGACTTACTTTCATAGTAAGAAAAGTATTGATTGATCCAATCAATCGACTCTTGCAAGCTATTGCGATAAATTTCTTCTTCCTCTCGCAACAGCGCTAGCTGAGCTTGCGTCAATAATAATTGCAAATTATAACGAAGCGTCGCTTCTTGATGCTCGGTTAAAAACAGACTGGGCGGCTCATCATAATGTCGCACTTCAATGCTACCGGCTACCGCTTCCCAGGCATTGCCTGCGCTTCCCAAAAATCGATCACCCCAGGATTGCTCAACTATTTTTTGCTCTTGCGCTTCGACCTCAGGCTCTGATTGACTCACTGACAAGATGCTTGGAATATCTCTGACTTTCTTCGCCAAGGCTCCAATGCGCAAATAAATTCCTTCTCGATCAACCATCTTTGCGAGCTTTAAAGAGGCAATATCATCTTGGATGGCTTCACGAACTACAAATAAATCCACATCTTCAAATTCAGCCAAGAGCTTATCCACCGACTGTAAAAGTGCTTGGGCAGATTCAGTGCCTCGCTCAGTCAACAAACGCTGATTGGCAAGCCTTAATAAATACTTCGCCTCAGATAACAACCAATCCTCCCGACTGGTTCCCGTTAAGGCTCGAATGCGATTAGTATGATTTTCTAAACGTTGCTTCACCCAATCTTGTTGACCGGAAACCTGATTCATTTGCGAGCGCAATTGAGCAAGACTATCATCTCCACTACGATTATCTCTTGCCAACATATCTAAACTTTCTTGTTGGCCCAAAATTTTCGCATTCAAAGCCTCATTCATCGAAGCTAACTGCTTTTCCAATGCGACCTTTTCCTGCTGCTGAGTCTGCCAAAGCCAGTACACGGCTCCTGCTACCGCCAATAACGGTAATAACACCGAGACGAATAACAGCTTACTGCCACCGCAACGAGACTTTCGCTTCTGAGTAATCGGCGCAGAATCTGGCTCTTTATTGAGTTCAAGTGAATCCACATTACTGTCTACCACTTCTGCAACAGCCTCATTTTCAACCGCAACCGCAGCCACTTCCTCTTCATTGATCACATCTTGAGATTCATTGGTCTTTTGATCAGAACTACTCACCTTAGCATCCTCGCTTTCCACTGAAGGGTCATCTACTTTTTTGCCACTCATACAATGCCTCAATCATACTGTCACTGGTTGCGTTTATCGCACGCACTATTTCTTTAAAGCCAAACGATTTTGCGAGTTTGGCGACTCTCTCTCCCGGCACCAATATAGGCATTTGATACAACCAGGGGAGCATTGACTTAGGTGTTAACTTTATTAAAAACTGAAGACTTTCACCACTGTGAACCGCCACGATACGTTTATGCAAATGATCGCTGATAAATGGCGCAGGAATGTCAAAACTATCCACTTGAAGACGGTGATATAGCTCACCATAATCGACCTTAGCACCACGCTCAACCAAAGTATCTCCAAGCACTCCTCTTCCACCCACGCCCCTTAAAATCAAAATTTTCTGACCACGAACGGACTGCAAACAGGGTAGCTCTAATAATGATTCGCTGTTCATTAACGTCTGATCAATACTATACGGGGCTAAGCCTTCGCGAACAAGCGCCGCCTCTGTTGCCTTGCCTATCCCGATAAAATTGACTCCAAGAGGTATTTGAGGCCAAATTGCATCAATCCGATCACACCCAAAGCGAACCGCATTTTGGCTCACAAAAATAACCCACTGATAATGATCTAAGTTCTCAATCAGTGATTTCAAGCTCCCCGCTCTTTCACCAACAAGAGGAGCAATCTCCATGACGGGGCTAACAGTGCATAACGCGCCTTTTGCTTTGAGTTCCAAAGCCCAAATATCGGCCTGATCTTTTGGGCGGGTAATCAGTATATGACAGCCTTTGAGGGCATCATTGGTCATAGACATTACGCAAAATTTGATCCGCACCCTGTGCCAATAATTCTTCGGCAACCTTTACACCCAAAGCGTCAGGTTCCTCACCCTCGGCAGAATACATTAGGATTTTGCTACCATCAGGCTCACCCACCAGTCCTTTCAAGGTAATTCGATTTCCAGAGAGTGTCGCGTAGGCACCAATGGGCACTTGACATCCGCCTTCTAAACGACGATTCATGGCTCTCTCTGCCAATACACAAAGCGCCGTTGGCTTATGATGCAAGGGTTCAATCCATTGCTCGATCTCTTTATCACCTACTCGGCACTCGATGCCCAATGCTCCTTGGCCACCTGCTGGCAAACTTACATCGATTGAAAGCCTCTCGCGAATACGATCGTCAAAACCCAAACGCAACAAACCAGAGGATGCCAATATAATCGCATCGTATTCGCCTGCGTCCAACTTCGCTAAACGAGTATTGACATTACCCCTCAAAAATTGAATCTTGAGGTCAGGCCGATAGGATTGTAATTGGCATTGGCGGCGCAAACTTGAGGTACCCACAACGGCCCCTTGGGGCAATTCAGCAAGTGTTTGGTAATGATTAGAAACAAAGGCATCACTGGGATCCTCACGCTCGCCAATCACAGGCAAATGCAGTCCAACGGGGAATTCCATGGGTACATCCTTCATAGAGTGAACAGCAATATCCGCTCGTCCCTCTAACAAGGCATGTTCAAGCTCCTTCACAAACAAGCCTTTCCCACCGACCTTAGCCAAGGGCACATCAAGAATATGATCGCCACGGCTTATCATCGGTAACAGGCTAACCTGAAGCCCCTCATGTAACTGCTCTAAAGTCGCTTTAATATGGTTTGCTTGCCAAAGCGCCAAGGCACTTTGACGAGTTGCTATCGTTAGTGTTCGCATAAAATCTACTTAAATTTTGATGAAGTGCTCAAAGCTGTTTGAGCAACTCTCTTACCTTTCCGGCATAACGACGACTCACCATAGGTTTGTCATCGATATCTTGAAGCACAACGGCGTAATGGCCATTGCTATCTCGCTCAAGCCCTAAAATATGCTCAAGCGAAACCAATGCATTACGGTGAATACGCAAAAATCGATCGGCTAATTCTGTCTCTAGCTCTTTGAGTGTTTCATCGATCAATACGCGACCTTCCGTATGAATAACTGTGACATATTTCTGATCCGCCATAAAATAGCGAATGCTTTCTATGGGTATCAGCTCAATGCCCTTATGGCTTTTGGCGGTAATATGTTTACGCTTTAGCTGACCTGCAGGCTGCTTGACCGAATGAAGCTGCGCCTTCGTAATTGTCTGCGCTTTGGTTAAGGCCGCCTCCAGCTGCTCTTTTTTAACAGGCTTTAACAAATACCCCACAGCAACGGTCTCGAAGGCATCCAAGGCATATTGATCGTAAGCCGTGCAGAAAATAATCGCCGGAGGGTGATCCAATGCGGATATTTTTTTGGCCGCTTCAAGACCATTTTCACCAGGCATTTCAATATCAATCAATACCAGTGTCGGATCGTGCTCTTTAACGGCCTCAAGAGCTTCAATGCCATTTTCCGCCTCAGCAACGACCTCATGCCCCAAATCTTCAGCGATTCGAACCAAACGAAGCCTGGCTAATGGCTCGTCATCAACAATAATAATATCCATAATACCTCTATTTTCGTGGATTAACCTGCAACAGGGGCAAGGAAATGGTTACCAAAAAGTAGTCTTGAATAGTATCACCTGGGTGAATTTGTACAAGTAAAGAAGCTTTATTACCAAAATAGGCATGCAAACGATGAGAAATATTCTCCATCGCGACCTGGTTGCCCTTTTGGGTTTTCGCAGCAGCAGTCAACTTCGATGGAAACGGGTTTCGAACTTGAATAAATACACTCGACTCGACCCGACGCAGAACGACTTCCACCACACCACCTTCTGGCAAACCAGTGATGCCGTGATAAATAGCATTCTCAATAAGAGGCTGCAAGGACAACCTGGGAATTTCAACTGACGCTGGAATATCATCACACTCCCAACTCACCGATAAGCGTTTACCAAGACGCACCTGCTCGATAGCAACATAGCTTTTACAAAGAGACAGCTCCTCAGAAAGCGGCACTAAACTCGCCTCTTGTAAACTGGCTCGAAATAACTCACTCAAATCTTCAACGACTTTTTCCGCTGAATCTGGATCAATAGAAATCAGACTGGCGATGGTATTCATACTATTAAACAAAAAATGGGGGCGGATACGTGCCTGTAAAGACTGAATTCGCGCCTGAAGCTCGGCCTGCTGTTGAATCCTCAACTCCTGCTGTAAATAGAAAAACCGTAACCAAATACCCGAAAAAATAGCCGCCACCACAATATCTCTAAGCCACAACAAGACATCAAAATCGGAGAGCAACCATTTTCTCCCCACAAATAACACCAAACCCGCAACCAAAAGCACAACTGTATATGCCAGCATGCCGCTAACAACCCTAGGCAATCGACGCAAAAGAGAGCGAATATTACACAGTATGGTGGCTGAACTGAGGCTGATCCACAAAACAATCAGTGAGGTAATACCAAGATTAGTCCATGGAAAAGGCTGGATGGGGCTGCTGACCAAAACAATGCCCAAAGCCAATAATTCACTGGCGATAATCAAGCCAAAAATGCCTTGAGGCTCACAAAAATACGGTAATAAATCGGCGTCTTTAATAGATAGGCGAGTGGGTTTAGCCATCAGCCAATCTCCACCTTAAGGCTCGTAACGAATCGTATCGCTTTCTTTGCGAATCAATATATGACAAGGATGCAAACGAATTTCACCACGGCGCCGCTCAATCAAATTTTGCCCCCAATAACTGGAGCAAACTCTGAGCGCTTGCCGGGCACGATAGATTTGGATATTGAGGTGATTAATATCTATTTGCAGATTATGCAATAGCAAATCATTGCTCATCCAACCCCTTTGTTTGAGATCATCTGAAGTATCGGCAGCAAAATAACGCGCCATTTCAAGCAGCAAGTAATGATATGATTTGTGATCCAAGTCAAATTGCACATTATTTGACTCAAAAATAAGATTAATATGCTCTTCATTGCGACTGACATCAAAGATGAGGCCTGGCGTACCCTGACCCACCCTGGCACCTAGCTCAGTTTCATCCAGTATTTGATTGGAGCGAAAGACCCACTCTCGATCACCAATCATCAACTGAAAACCCTCTGAAATTGGATGATAATCGTGTCCCTGCTCAAAAAACCAATCATGGCCTTGTTGTACGATTTGACACTCAGGGCTCTCTTCATTAGGTAAGATGTTTAATGTTTGAAGAGGGATGACTTCTTGACCATCGAGAGAGATTAGCAGCGGCTGTGGCGGACCATCGCTTTCAACCACCCACCGAGCACTGGGCTCGCTACCGGCTGAGAAGATATCACCTTGATTAAGGGTTGTGCTACGGCCTTTTTCTACACGCTGTTCATTGATAAAACAGCCATTTTTACTCTCATCCACCAATTGCCATAGGCCCGATTGCCAACGGATCACACAATGCATACGAGAACAGGACTGCCCCTGCAAAACCACATCAGCTACAGCCGGGTCCCGCCCAAAAATGTGAACAGGCTTGAGGTACAACAATTCTGATGTGTTTAATGCTTTCAATATACCCATAATCGTTTGCCAATACAGTGGATGCTAAAAGGCATGCTCAGACCTTAAAACAGCGAGATTAAAAAGCCCTACTGACTTACATTATATTGATCTTATCAACGAATACTAGCGAAAGGATAAAAACGAGACAAGAATCCGAATAAATTTTAGAAAATCACTATTAACACCTCAAAAAGCCACCAAACAGCACAATTTGCACACAATGTAATGGTTTGTAATGGACTTAACTGCCCCAAATCGTAAAATATCAACCATCAAGGGAGGTAATAGGGACAGGATCACTTTCGGGATGTAAGTTAGGGTGTTAAGGATAACTTAATGGATAAGCGGGGGGAATGGGATGTCTGATAGTGATAATACGCTATTAAGTTCAGGATGAGAGCCGATTCAATAAGGAACTGCAGTCTGGGATGATTGAAATTGAAAGGCAACCCTGCTGAGAGAAAGTGGAATAACTACGTTGTTGGCGCAACTTTCTTCAAAAGGAACGGAGTAAAGGCAAAAACCTTTGCAGGATGCACCATGAAATACCTCTAATCGGGCTGTTTAACAGCCCGATTTTCGTTTGTCTCCCCAAAAAACTCGACCGGTTCCGACTGTGTAATGGTTTGTAATAGATTAAATGGATGGCTTCAGTACAATAGGCAACATGAGGAACACAATTGAAGGATTGGATCACTTGTTGGAGTACAAGTTAAGGTGTAAGGGATCGCAGAACACAATGTTCACCTATTTTAGGGCTAATCAGGATGATCCATAGGGTTTGTGAGTACATGGATTTTTACTTGAGGTAATTGAACCTAAGTGATGGGATTATAGGATGGCTTCATAACTTGGAGCAAAAAGGAATGGAAGGCAAAGATTGCACTCAATTACCAGGAGTAAAATCCAATTAAAATATCCCCTTGGGCTGATTATTATCAGCCCATTTTTTTATGGGGCATGGAAAAATCGGGTAAGGATAAAAAACACTCACCCCTGTAATGGTTTGTAATAGACATTCAATAGGCCTCCTGTAAAATGCAAATCATCGAAAGGACGCAACGAAAGGATACTCGGCGGATAGCGAGTTTAGGGTGTGAAGGAAAACAAAGGAAGCTAGTGAGAGTTGTCGGTTAGGATGATCAATATGAATTGTCAAAGCATGAGCAGTTCATATTACAGTTAGGATAACAAAGACATACAGAGCAAGGAACTGCTAAAGGAAGTGGCAACTCGGAGAAAGCTCTCTCACTTAAAGGAAGTATTATTGTCAAAGGACGATCCTATTTATGGTAAGCCAAGCCTTAATTGGTAGTAGGATGGGAATAAAGGAAATGGTTGAGCGGCTGTTTCATGGAATAAATCAACCTTCAAGGTCATAGGGATTCACACCAAAACCGGCCCATGTTTAGGCCGGTTTTTTCGTTTTAACCAAAAATTACTGCTTAAGTCCTTTGCGCCACAAGGAAAGCTGTTCCAAAATCGCTTTGGGCTTGTGAATTTTGGGATTCGATTGTTTATACCCCTCCAACTCTTCTCTCTCTTCTATCGCTTTCTGAGCTATGGCAAACGCTTCTTCAAACGATTCCGCCTGCGGCAAGGCCTCCTTGAAAAAAGCTTGCCCAAAATAAGTCATTTTGGCTCTATCGTTACAACCAAAAGAGGTTCTATCCTTGGCTGAAGAGGCAATCACTAAGGTATTTTTATCTTTAATTTCTGGAATAAATCCTCCAGAGTAGCAAGCGGATACGACAACGACTTTCCACTTTACAGGCAATGCATTCAAAATTTCTCCCAGTTTCTTAGCCGGTAAATTATTTAGAGAAATGGCGTGCTGACTTAATGAAAATTCATGATCGGGGGAACCGTGACTGGTTAAGTAGAGAAACAAAATATCATTTTCAACATCCATTTTCTGAGATATTGCCTTCAAGGTCTGCTCGATACTAAACAGAGTTGCCAAAGGATAATCATCAAAAATTTTACGGCTATTAACTAATAATAATGAACGACCTTTAGTCTGAAAATGTTCGTCAAAGTAGGCTTTGGCAAATTCCACCTCTCGCCGAAACACACCTTGAGTTCCATCACCCGCCACTCCCAAAAAATACATGTCTTTTTTATTGGGATCATTGGGTAATAGCTGTTTGATTTGCTCATCTAAGAGTTCTCTTTGACGATAAAGCGCTTGCTCTACGACATCTTTGGGTTGGCTGACGTTGATATCGCCTTCTACAACTTCAACGAGAAGTCCTGTCTCCCATCGACCAAGTACTCTTTCAACACCATCCAAAGGTGTTGCGTACACCATTTCGCCATTACCATGATATAGGCCATATAAAAACTCACCAGTATAAACATCGCCATTAGGTGACGTTAGCACGCCTTTACCATGTGGCTGGCCCGATTTAAATTCACCTTGATATAAACCTAGGAAGGTTCTAGATTCGCCAAGGCCAGTCAATACCCCTTTTTCAAAAACACCTGACATGGAGATATCACCATCTGCATCGGTATAAGTGCCTTCACCATCAAACTGCCAATCCTTAAAATAGCCGTGATATCGTGCTGATTCGAAATAATACTCACCTTTCCCTTCAAGCTCACCATCCTTGAAGGTGCCAGAGTACTTTTCACCACGGGTGGTAATAAAGCTACCTTGGCCATTGTAAACACCCGCCTCAAAGTGACCCTGATAGCGACTTTCATCGCTGTAAATGATCGAGCCAAAGCCTTCGAACTGCCCTAGTTTAAAATGCCCGTTATATCGATATCGATCAGATGAGTAAATTCCTTTGCCGTCAGGCATCCAATTCTTGACATCCCCTTTATAGACATCACCATTGGGGTAGGTAATTTTGCCAAAACCTGTGGCTTGCCCATTAATGAACTCACCCTCATAGGTCATATGCGGCGCTTCATACACCCCCTGACCGTGATATAGTCCGCCTCGAAATTCACCCTCATAATAGGTGCCATTGGGCCAACTAACCCGCCCATGACCATAGAAAAGATCTTGTCGCAGCTCACCTTCGTACTGTCCACCATCTGGAAGCTGAGCTATCGGTGCCGGAACCTCTTTAAAAATTACTTGCTTATATTGAACTAATAGCGCACCAATTAAACAACCGCAGGCAAGAATGAGTGTGTTTTTGATCATGAAACAACCTAAATATGCGCTAAAAGTAGTAAGCCAACCTTACCTCAAGATAGTCGTCCTGACGCAAACTGTAAAGCATATCTTGCTCTGACAAATGACCAAAAGTTCTCGCTTCAACTTCAAGTAAATAGTTATCCCCCAGACGACGACTGGCCTCCAAAGCCAAAACGTGCGTTCCAGTATCGCTATCGATAATGACGCCAAACAAAGCCTCAGTTGATTTTATGTCATTAGCCGTCCATCGAAGCCCCAGAAAAACATCATTGCCGAATGCTGTTTCTTGGCCCCTATCATCGTATAGATATTCAGCAACAATACCGAGATCACCTGAAGATCCAGCAAAGCCCACCACCGTGTATTCCAAACCGGTAACCGCGGCACTAAATCTGGAACCCTGCCCGGAGCGAGTTAAGGCTTCAAGCTTCCAAAGCCAACGCTCTGTCGTTAATTGAACATCGATACTGGTTTGATCAATCACATCATAAACGGGTAATAAACCTCGACTACCTGGAATAAATCGAGGCTCGCGACTGGTACCTGAGAAATGTGAAAGCCCCCAATCCCATTGATCAACCGTGTGAGACCAGCGAATAGCCGCATCGACTCGCCGACTCTCCCTTGACGACTCGTAGACGGGTTCGGAGTGATCCACCAAGCCCACTCTTAAGCGTCCATGAGCACCTGGAAACTGGCGCTCTCGAAAACCGGGTAAAACAAAAAAATCAAATACCCCATAATCTGACACATTGGCTATATGCAGCATAGGCTGCCCTAGCTTTTCCTCACCATCAAAACTTCCGGCCAAATCCGTTTGGTTAATGATATCTACAAGATGTAAAGACTCCGCGCGCCCCCAAAAAACCTTAGCCAACCCAAAAGTCAATTCCCAGTTATCTTTCAGCCAAAACAACTTTAGCTCTCTAAAATCGATTTGGTTGCGCTCTGGGTCATGTTGATCGATGCGAAAAAAGGGGGTCAAAGTAATAGCAGCCTCTCCTTCTAACGCCTTATAAAACTCAACCTCTGAAGAAATGGATAAAAATTGATTTTTTTGCTGAGGATCTAAAGCATCATCAAAAAAGTATCGAGCTTGAACATCAATATTGCCCGAAATATCCCAGTTTGCATAAACTGCGGAAGAACAAACTATCAAAAGTAGAGCAGCTAATCGCATTTTATCTGATTCGTTTTAAGGTGTTTTTGGTAAAGTCACTATCGGTAAAACCATTATTGAACTGATAGTCTGACCAGGTCAACAAGGTGCTCTTTTTGGTTTGATGATTAGTCATAATCATGCGCTGAGCCCGCCAATATTTATCAAGATACTGCTTATATTCCTCGAACACCAAGGTTTTATACAGGGCGTCTTTGCGATCATAAAACACAACTTTTAAAGGAATAAATCGTTCTTTATCGATCGATATCACCTGACGAGCATACCCAGAATATTTGTAAGCAGGAATTTGCTCCACCTCAAAAACAGGCACACCATTGACTTCACCATCTTGCAAGTAGCGATAGGTATATTTTTCTAGCTCTTGCGAACTTAAATCTTCAAAGGCAAATTCACTCCCCATGAATGGACCAGACTTATTACTTGAGTTAATGCGCTTAACTCTTGCAAAGGATGGCAAGTATAGCCATTGATCATCAGGCTCCACACCGTGACTATGAGTTAACATGGCGGTACCTTTTAAATCGGCTGGTTTATCGAAAATGGTTAATGACTTATCACCATCTCCTTCAACTTCCATGGTTCTGACCCTCACCTCTCGCGTACTTTCATCTCCCGCTTCATTTTTCAAAACCATCAGCATATTGGCTTCGTGATCACCAAAGCCTTTATCTCGACTATCAGCTTCTTTGGCAATCGCAAGGCCTTTTTCTTCGGGTGTCATCCCTGAAAAATCAATAGCACTGGCCAAAAGAGGAAGGCTCAAAACACCATATATCACTAATTTTTTAAACATAATACTATTTCTCCGTTTTTAATAGGACACTGGGCAGATAGAAAAAATCAAGCAATAGCGCCACCCCGATGGTAATCGCTGTCATTAAGCCCATACCCGAATTGAGTTGGAAGGATGAGAAAAATAAGACTAAGAATCCAGCCATTAACGCCAAACTAGTGATGATTAATGCTGATCCAACATTTTCAAAGGCATAGTGAACCGCTTGCACGGGAGTCAATTGTTGTTCACGCTTCGCTCGTAAATATTTACTTAAAAAATGTACCGTATCATCAACAACAATACCTAGGGTCATACCCATTACTACGGACAAACCCAAACCAACCTGCCCAACTAATAACCCCCATAAACCAAAGCTCACGAATGCCGGCAATAAATTTGGAATTAGGCTTAGTAAGCCATATTTCCATGATTTCAATGCAACAATAAGAAGTAAAGAAATCAACAACAACGCGACTGTAGTACCTATCAACATGCTGTATATATTTCTCTGGCCAATATGAGCGAACATCATAACTGGACTGGCATTTTCAAAAGTGATACCAACTGTATTAGTTGCCAACCAGTTAGTAACCTTTTTTTCGAAAGCAATCAAATCATTACTAGATAGTGTCTTTAATGTAATCGAGACACGTGTCTGCGACTTATCAGTATTGATTTGATTAGTCAAACTCTGCTTTGGTGCCAAACCAGAGCTATACAATTCAAATAATTGAGAGGCCTGAAACAAAGTATCTGGAATTTTATAATGAGCGGGATCGTCGTTATGCATCACTCTGTTGATGCGTTTAATCACCGTATCATAGCTATTAACATGAATGACTTCATCCTGTTCTTCTAACCAACTAGAAAAAGCATCTAACTGCAATAGAAAAGCTGGATCGCTCACGCCACCGGCTTTTCCAGAAGACAAGGAATAATCAATAAAATACATACCAGTGAGCTTTTCAGTCACATAGTCAGTATCATCTCGAAATTTCACTCCTTCATCAAAATAGTTAACAAATTGATCGTTTAACTCGTTTCTGGGCACGAATGCGATCAGAATAATAACGACAACCGTTACACTATAAAAAATTTTATTATAGTGAGTTGTTATCCAGTGCCCAATCAACTTCATCTTATTATTAGCCGCCTCTTCTGAACGAGCAGCACTGACTGGCAATATAGCGGCCAGCGCTGGCAAAAACGAGATGGAAAGCAAAAACGCGATCAATACTCCGACCGCAGTGATATTCCCAAGATCATGAAACGGGGGAGAATCACTGAAATTTAAACTTAAAAAACCTAAGGCCGTGGTCGCAGAAGTTAAGAACATAGGCTGGAGGTTTAAACGCATACTTTCTTCAATAGACTTTTCCTTTGAAAATCCGCGCCTAATTTGCTGTAAATAAGTCACAAGGAAATGGACACAATCAGCAACCGCTATGGTCAAAATCATGGTTGGAGCCGAAACGGATGCAGGAGATAATTTAATCCCTAACCAACCAGCCAAACCCATAGCTCCCGCAATCGATAATAAAATCACTAATACTGTAATTACCGTCGCAGAGAGACTCCTCATGTAGATTAGCAAACTGATTATAATCATGAAAAATGCAAGTGGAATCAGTACATTAAAATCATTTTGGCTGGCCTCAGGGAAAGCATTATTCATGGCAACCAACCCCGTCACATAAACCTTTATGTCTGGATTTTTTTGCTCAAACTGGCGCACCACTTCATTCACATCTGACATAACCTGCGGAGCTTCCGTCATAGTGTTTTCGCCAGGCAAACCGATAGTCACATTAATTCCGGTAACATCCGCAGAGGGCGAGACTAAGCGATTAACAAGTAAAGGCTCATTAAGTACGATCGATTTTATTTCTTGTACACGCTCCTGCGTCAGTTCAGATGGATCACGAATTAGCGGCTCAATCGTAATTTCATCATCAGCTGCAAAGGTATGATGATAACTACTGAGCGAATCAATTCGTAGAGAAAAAGAGACATTTTTTTCAATTTGATCGGTTAACTGATACACCGCAGACAACACATCTGGGGTAAACACATCACCAGATTTTGGTTCCAACATAATGAGAACATTATCCGCCTTGGTATAACGAGATTGCATTTTCTCAAACTCAATTAACTCTGGATTATCCTCACCAAAAAACATCCGGTAATCATTATCAAATTTTAATTTTGAACCGCCAAAACCCAACGCCAAGATCACAAGCAAGCAAGTTGCCACTATAGCAACTCGCTTTTCAATTACCCACTTTGCCCATTGCTGACTAGTCATGTTGATCTCCAGAAGTAAAGCGCGACAGCTCTTCAATAAAAAGTTCGGTTTCAATTCGATGATAGGTTTGCTCGTAATCCCACTGGTGACTTAGTGGTTGCCAACCGTAAACGTCGAGCAAGCGCATACAATGCGCGCGAATCACTAGATCCGGTTGTTCTATCCCCATTTCTTCTAAAGGCGTGTCAGAGAGCATAATCACCGAACTGCCTTGAGCAATCGACCATAGGCCAAAAATCAACTCTTGAGGGGTCATATCCTCTAGCACCAAATCTTGGCACTCGATAGCTTCCGCCACAATATTCACAATCCGCTGCAAACATTGATCTTCAATCTCGGCCAAAGCTTGCTGACTACTTTCAGGGATTTTTTGGCGAATAGAGGCCGTTTTAATCATTTGGACATGGTTGAACTCGCGAGCGTACAGGTGGGTATACAGTTGATGGGCGACCAAAATGGCACACATTTTTTCTCGGGGATGGCCCACAAACTGAGTCGCTTTCTGAAACATTTGCTGCTGCACTCTCATGCTCCTGGCACATAACGCGCACAAGACCTCTTCCTTCGACTGAAAATGCTGGTAAATAGTCCCTTTGGAGTATTCCACCGCCTGAGCAATACGATCCATACTAAGACCAAAGTAACCGAACTGCTCGAAGAGTTCGGCACTAACATCTAAGATGAGCGATTCGCGAGCCTGAAAATCACGTTGTTTACGAGTTAACTGTGTCATGAGGACGAATATAAACGATACGTCATAATTTAACAATACGTCAAAAAGTGACGAATCGTCAAAAAATGAAATAATTTAGCAAATTGGCAGCAAAACCATCGAAAAATTAGCGAATCAACTCTAAAACCTGGCGACATGAGCGACACCCATATTGCCGCAAACCTCGCTGAATTTGGTTGTGCCTAAACGCAGACAACTCCACCTCCCGACAAAGACAGGCATAATTAAAGCGCCCTTGACGCCGGACGGGGATATCTGAGAGATCGTATTGGCAACGAACAGAGGGTTCGGCGCCAAAAAAGTTCATCACCTCACGCCACTCTCCCCCATGCGGCTTAACCGAAAGACCAAAGCGCTGCTCCACAATAAAATGAGCTACCTCATGAGGAATGGTATTGTCAAAATTGTCTTGATAATACTTTGAAAAAATCCAGGGGTTATAGCGAATGCTTCGCTGCCAACGCCCTTGACGCTGGCGCATGCGATACATTCCGGCCGAACGCCCCTTGAGATCAAAGGTAATATCAACAGGCGATGGAACTAGCTGATAATGCTGAGCAGCCAATCGAATATAGCGCTCGGTTTCAGAAACCACGCAAGCTCGCTCGTCACTCGCTATTGGCTCAATCATAGAGGCCAAAATAAATTGGAGGGGATTCGACCTGACTTAGAAAACATCACCCCTTCAGCTTGCAAAAGCTGGCGCTGCTTGGAAGCATTGCTAAAATCCGCTAGTTTCCCTTGAGCATTCACTACCCGATACCAAGGCAAGCGACTCCCCTTTGGAATGCATCTTAACAAACGACAAGTATGTCTGGGGCCACTCAACTCAGCAAGCTTAGCCAGTTGCCCATAGCTACAAACATTCCCTTTAGGAATCGCCGCTAATACCGCACAAAATCGCTCGAACGCCTCATCGTTGATCATATCGTTTTTTAAAATAATAAAATAACCGTGTAAGTAACAACACCGCTAAAATAGCAGCATAAATGAGCGGCTCCAGCACATCGACTTTCACCAACCACCAAAAATGAACCACGGCGGCGATTGCAGCCACATACGCTAAACGATGCAAATAAAACCAACGCTTACCCAAGCGCTTCTGCCACCACTTGAGAGAAGTCACCCCCAAGGGAATCAATAGTAACAAAGCCAGCATACCGGCAGCAATGTAAGGCCTTTCGAGTACATCCTCCCAAACATAGGAAAGATCCAGCCCCTGATCAAACACCCAATAAATTCCGAAGTGCGCCACGACATAGAATAAAGCCCAGAGCCCCAGCTGGCGACGGTAATTTTGCAACCAATTCCATGAAAACCAACGACGCAAAGGCGTAACTAACAAACTCAGCAGCAAAAAGCGAAGCCCCCAGCCGCCAGTGATATGCGTCATCGTCTCGACTGGATTAGCCCCTAAATTTTGCTGATAAAAGTCATAAATCAACAGTAAGGCGGGGATAGCACTGACGATAAATAACCCTAAAGCAAACCACCCACGATGGCGCTTCATCCACTGACCGAAAGACATCAGTAATAACGCTTCAAATCCATACCCGCATACAGGCTGGCCACCTCTTCTTCATAACCATTAAAGAGTCGCGTGTTTTGCTTAAATAGCTCACCCAAAACACGCTCGCGCCGCTGACTCCAGCGAGGGTGATTGACGCTCGGGTTTACATTGGAATAAAAGCCGTATTCATTAGGCGCTATTTGATTCCAGCTCGTTGGAGGTTGCTTTTCAACAAAGGAAATCTTAACAATCGATTTAATGCTTTTAAAACCATACTTCCAAGGCACCACCAATCTCAATGGCGCACCGTTTTGATTGAGCAGCGGCTTGCCGTAAATACCAGTCACCAACATGGTTAATGGGTGCATCGCCTCATCCATCCTCAACCCCTCTCGATAAGGCCAGTCGACCAGGTCTCGACGCTGCCCAGGCAAGGGGTTATTGGGGTCATATATCGACTCAAAAGCAATGTACTTAGCGCGACTATTGGGCTCAAATCGCTTGAGCAAGTCGCCTAGCGAGAATCCCACCCAAGGCACCACCATCGACCAGGCCTCGACGCAACGAAAGCGATAAATACGCTCCTCAAACGCATGAGGCTTGAGCAAATCTTCTAAATCGTAGGTGCCCGGCTTATCGCACTCACCATCAATCGTAACTTTCCAGTTAGCGGTTGACAGCGCATCCGCATTTTCAGCAGGATCTGTTTTGCCATAACCCAATTCGTAGAAATTATTGTAAGTGATAATATCCTTATACGCCGTTAATTTTTCTTCCGCTTTGATCGTCGTTTCAAGTGAACTAAATCGATCTTTATTCAGCTCCGCCAAAGCCCAAGACGGCAATAAACCCAAAATCGATAAGCCCCCAGAGGCTTTTAAAAAGTGGCGCCGCTTATTAAACAAGGCTTCAGGAGTCACTCGGCTTTCGTGTTCGTTGGCAATACGCTTTTTAAAAATCATCTAGCTACCCAATTCATTCGTTGTTATTTTTTAGTCTCTCATTTGACCATTTAGTTCACACGCCAAAACAATAATGAATCACAACACGCAGACTCAGAAAACTGATAATTGAAAAAGTAGAGATCATTCCAAACATGCGCCAACGCAAATTTTCGTTGGCATGGCTCATACCCCAAGCATGAGCAAGGCGAGCAAGGCAGAACCAGCCCCCAACAATCGCCACCCCCAAGGAACTCTGCACCTGCGACTCATAGAAGAACAACAAGATCAAAGTCAAAGGCACATACTCACAAAAGTTCGCATGCACCCGCATAGCTCGAGCAATAGCCTCTTGTTGCCCATCGCCAAGTGCCACCCGATATCGCCATCGCAAGCGAATCACCCTGGCACTTAAGGCCATCAATAGCAAACCCAACAAACCTGCAAATAGCATTGTCACCACCGTATTACCCCCATCAAAAATCACTGATAAGTATTTTCTAATCCCAAAATGATCCTGAACTGGGCATGACGTATCGGCACCAATAGAGGCAGGTTGGTTAATGTTAATTCGAGCTGACAGTTTATTATTATTGACCTCTCCATGCCAGCACATTG